>JADJIV010000002.1:0-244290 GCA_016706845.1 bacterium | reverse complement strand
CGGATCGTCATGCTGAACGACAAGCGGATCGCGCTGGTCGCCCACGACAACAAGAAGCGCGACCTGCTGGAGTGGGCCCTGTACAACCGCGACCTGCTGGCGCACCACGACGTCTACGCCACCGGGACGACGGGCAAGGCCCTCGAGGAGGCGCTGGGCTTCGCCATCAAGCTGCAGAGCGGCCCGCTCGGGGGCGACCAGCAGATCGGCGCCAAGATCGCCAGCAACGAGATCGACTTCCTGATCTTCTTCTGGGATCCTCTGGAGCCGCAGCCCCACGACCCGGACGTCAAGGCCCTGCTGCGGATGGCCGTGGTCTGGAACATCCCGATCGCCTGCAACCGGGCGTCGGCCGACTTCATGATCTCGTCGCCGCTGATGGAAGGCGAGTACGAGCGGCTCGTGCCCGATTACGAACATTACCGCAACCGCAGGTTCGCCCAGAACCCGCCGGGAGCATCCTGACCGGCCTCGCCCGGGAGTGGAGGAACCCCATGGCCCGCATGCTTCATCGATGGTGGCCGACGCTCGCCGCGGCGATGCTGTGCGGCGTCCTGCCCGCGGCGGCCGCCGACGGCCCTGTCATCAAGGCGGACACCCGCAGCGCCTACGAGGTGGACCTGGCCCAGGTGCGGGACGACCTGCTGCCGCTGCTGCGGGCGGCGATGCGCGGCGAGGCGCCGCAGGAGGCAAGCGACTTCGAGGACTTCCTGGACGTCAGCGGCGTGCGGGCCCTGGACCGGCTCCGTCTCGTGTCGCGATCGTCGCTGGACCGCTCGTGCGCGAGCATGGAACTGGATCTGGACCCGCACGCGGACGGCGGGATCCTGGCCGCCCTGTGCGGCGTGCGCGACGGCCGCTGCCGCTTCGCGCGCTACGTCCGCGAGGACGACGTGCTGGCGTTCGCGACCCTGGAGAATCTCCCCGGCAGCCTGGAAGCGCTGCTGCCGTTCCTGACGCGACCCGCGACGGGGCCGCAGGCCGCGTGGCTGAGCTTCGACCAGGAAGGCGAGCCCTCGCTCGCCGGCGTCCCGATCCGCGGCCGCCTGCTGCCGCTGCTCGCCGGCGAGATCGACGTGATGCAGTTGCAGACCGCCGCCGGCGGCGTACCGGCGGTGGTCCTGGCCGTCGCCACCCGCGACGGCCCAGCCCTGCGCGACCTGCTGCTCGGCCTGGTGGCCGGGCAAAGCGACGGCGACGATGGCGCTGAGAGCGCGGCCATGCTGGGCCTGATCCGCAGCCTGCCCGCGCAGCAGGTCGGCGAGTTCCAGGTGACGGCCCTGCCGATGGGGCCCGCGCTGGCCGTCAGCCGCGATTTTCTGGTGCTGGCCTCGGACCAGGCGGTCCTGCGGGAGATGCTGGCGCGGCCGCGCGGCGACCTGCGTGTGCCGCGGGGCCACGCCTGGCTCTTCGCGCGGGGGGCGGCGATGTCCCAGTGGCGCGAGGACCTGGCGCGGCGGGCCGCCGTGCGCACCCACGCCGCCCCGGCCCTGCCGGCGATGGCGCAGGCGTTCGACGGCCTGCACTTCGACCGCTTCGAGATGTGCGCCGCCGGCAGCCGCCGCCGTCTCGACGTGCGGTTCCACGCCGAGGGCTCGCCCCTGAACGCCGGCTACCGCGCCCTCTGCGGGATGCTGGCGGCCGCGGCGGCCGACTCGACGGCCGCGTCGGCGGGGGCGGACTGATGGACGACCTCGGCTTCACGTTCCGGGCCCGCAAGAACGGCGAGGTCGAGATCCTCCACCACGGCCGCCGCGCCGCCACGCTGCGCGGCGCGACGGCCCTGGACTTCCTGGCGACCGCCGCCGCGGTCGATGAAGCCGATCTGCAGCAGGTCATGGCCCGGCTGACCGGGAATTTCAAGCGCGGGAACGAGCGCACGGCCGCCGGGCACCCACGCAACCGGAATCGGGAGAAGGGGGACAGATGATGAAGCCATCCTCGACGTGCCCGGGCTGCAACGGCAGGCGCGTCTACGCCTCGAAGGAGCTCAGCGCCGGCGGCGGCCACGCGCCCGACTATCTGCCGGGCCTCGGGCAGAACTGGTGGTCGGGCGCGGCCAAGCTCACCGTGGTGGTCTGCGCCGACTGCGGCCTGATCCGCTCCTTCGCCGCGGAGGACGCGCTGCGCAAGCTCCCGGATTCCAAGCACTGGCGCAAGCTGTGACCCGCTCGTCCGGGGGGGAGCCGACATGATCCTGCTGCCGCTGCTGGTGGGCTACTCGCTGGCCCTTACCGCCGGGCTGTCCGTCCGCGGCGTGCGGTCCCGGACCGCGATCGCGAGTCCCGTACCCACGGCGCCGCCGCGCAAGGTGCTGATCGTCGGCGCCACCGGCGGCACCGGCCGCCATCTGCTGGAGCAGGCGCTCGCGCGGGACCTCGAGGTCACGGCCCTGGTCCGCGATCCCCGGGCGCTGGCGTTCGCTCACCCGCGCCTGCGGATCGTCGAGGGGGACGTGCTGGACCCTGCCGCCGTCGACGAGGCCGTGAACGGCCAGGACGCCGTCCTCTGCGCGCTGGGCCACCGGCGCTACTTCCCGCCCTCGCGCGTCCTTTCCGAAGGCACCCGCAACCTCCTGCGCGCGATGGAGGGCTACGGCGTGCGCCGCTTCGTCTGCGTCACCTCCCTCGGCCTCGGCGACAGCGCCGGGCGGCTCGGCCTCGCCTACACGCTCGTGGTCATCCCCTTCGTGCTGCCCTTCTACTTCTGGGACAAGGCCCGGCAGGAGAAGCTGATCGAGGCCGGCCGCACGCCGTGGGTGATCGTGCGTCCGGGCGGGCTGACGGACGGGCCGGGGCGCGGCGACCACCGCGCCGGCCGCGGCGTCGGCAGCTTCTTCGAAACGATCCGCGTGCCGCGCGCGGACGTGGCGGCGTTCATGCTGGACCAGTTGACCGACGATGCGTGGCTCGGCGCCGCGGTCGGGATCGGCCGGTCCTGAGATGGACTCCCTCCAGGAACGCGTCGCGCGCGCCGCGGCCGAGGAGATCGCGGTCGTACCCTACGATCCGCGCTGGCCGGAGCTCTTCCGCCTCGAGAAGGAGCACCTGCGGTCCTGCCTGCCGCCGGACCTCGTGCGGCGCGTCGAGCACTTCGGCAGCACGGCGGTGCCCGGGCTGTCCGCCAAGCCCGTCGTGGACATGCTGATCGAGACGGCGGACCTGCGGGCGACGCGGCTCCTGGTCGTCCCCCTGCTGGAATCGCAGGGCTACGACTACTTCTGGCGCCCGACCTCCGGCGACGACGGCCCCCCGTTCTACGCCTGGTTCATCAAGCGCGACCCGCGCACCGGCGCCCGCACGCACCACCTGCACATGGTCGAGGCTTCCTTCCGCGAGCACTGGGACCGGCTCCTGTTCCGCGACCACCTCATCGCCCGCCCCGGCGTCGCCCGCGACTACGAGCGGCTCAAAATCGCGCTCGCGGCGGCGTTCCCGCGGGACCGCGCGGCGTACACGCGCGGCAAGTCGGCGTTCATCACCGCCGTGATGGGGTCTTTGCGGTGATCGCGCTCGGCAACATCAGCAAGAGCTACGGCCGCCAGCTCCTGTTCGTGGAGACGTCCTTCCAGCTCAACCCCGGCGAGAAGGTCGGCCTGGTCGGGCCCAACGGCTCCGGCAAGACGACGCTGTTCCGCCTCATCGTCGGGGAGGAGTTCCCCGACGAGGGATCGGTGTCGGTGCCCCGGCGCACCACCGTCGGCTACTTCCGCCAGGACATCGGCGACATGGCCGGGCGCTCGGTGCTGGACGAGGCCATCGCCGGCAGCGGCCTGGTCGGGGAGCTGCACCACGAGCTGACCGACCTGCAGCACGCCCTGGCCGACCCGTCACGTCTGGACGAGATGGACCGCATCCTCGCCCGTTACGCCGAGGTCCAGGACGACTACCAGCACCGCGGCGGCTACGAGCTCGAGGCGCGGGCGCGCGAGGTGCTCCAGGGGCTCGGCTTCGCCGACGACCAGGTCGACGGCGATGCCGGCGCGCTGTCCGGCGGCTGGAAGATGCGCGTGGGCATGGCGCGGGTGCTGCTCGGCCGCCCCGACGTGCTGCTCATGGACGAGCCGACCAACCACCTGGACATCGAGTCCATCCTCTGGCTGGAGAAGTTCCTCAAGGGCTATCCCGGCGCGCTGCTGCTGACCTGCCACGACCGCGACTTCATGAACCGGATCGTCACGCGCATCGTGGACATCGACAGCGGCGAGTTCGTCTCCTACAGCGGCGACTACGACAACTTCGTGCGCCAGCAGGAGATCGCCGCGGCCAACCAGGAGGCGGCCTACGCCCGCCAGCAGGCCATGCTGGCCAAGGAGCGCCGCTTCGTCGAGCGCTTCGGCACCCACGTCGCGAAGGCGGCGCAGGCGCAGAGCCGGGTCAAGAAGCTGGAGAAGATCGAGCTGCTCGCCCCGCCGCGCCGGCGACGGGTCGTGGACTTCCAGTTCCGCCAGCCGCCGCGCTCGGGCGAGGACGTCGTCGCGCTCCGGGGCGTGTCCAAGGCCTACGGCCCGCGCGTCGTCTACGACGGCTTCGACCTGACGATCCGCCGCGCCGATCGCTGGTGCGTCATGGGCCGCAACGGCGCGGGCAAGACGACGCTGCTGAAGCTGGTGGCGGGCGCGCTGGCGCCCGACGCGGGCACGGTGCGCCTGGGCGCCTCCCTGAAGCTGGGCTACTTCGCCCAGCAGTCGCTCGAACTGCTCGACGCGGATCTGACCGTCTTCGAGGAGATCCAGCGGGCTTTTCCCGTGGCCGGCCAGGGCATTCTGCGCAATCTCCTGGGCGCGTTCCAGTTCTGCGGCGACGACGTGGACAAGAAGGTCCGCGTGCTTTCCGGCGGCGAGAAGTCGCGGCTGGTGCTGGCGCGCCTGCTCTTCGACCCGCCCAACTTCCTGATCCTCGACGAGCCGACCAACCACCTCGACCTCGAGACCAAGGAGATGCTCGTCGCCGCCCTGCGGGACTTCGAAGGCACGATGCTCTTCGTCAGCCACGACCGCACCTTCCTGCGCGGCCTGAGCACCAAGGTCCTGGAGCTGCGACCGGGCGACGGCGCGGCCGAACCCGCGCTGCCCCCCCTGGTCTACGACGGGTCCTACGCCGAGTTCGTGACGAGCACGGGGGGCGAGGCGGCGGGCGTCCACCGATAGGCCGGAACCGGAGAAAAGATGAGGACCCCGGCCTCGCGGCCGGGGTCCTCGTCATTTGGTAGCGGATGTTCAGGCGACGAGGCCTACTTCACCAGGGCCATCCTGATGGTCCGCGAGTCGCCGCCCGCGCTGAGCCGGCACAGATAGACACCGGCCGCAGCGGCATGTCCCTCATCGCTGCGACCGTCCCAGGTGATCTCATGACGACCGGCGACGACCGCTTCGCCGCTGATCAGCCGTCTGACGACCTTGCCCGTCACATCGTAGACGACCAGATCGACCGTCGCCGGATCCTGCACCTCGTAGCTGATGGTCGTCGCCGGGTTGAACGGATTCGGCCGGCAGGGGTGGAGCGCGAGCCCCGTCGCGGGAAGATCGGTCGTGGCGGTCGGCGATGCGAACTCGAAGGAGTTGAGGTTGAAGCCCTGGAGCGTCGGCACGAATCGCATCACCTGGACGCCGGCGGGAAGGGTCGCCGCGGTGGAGACGGTGGTCCAGGCCTGCCAGTTGCCCGTGGGCGGCACCGTGACGTCGCCGGTCCGGTCCACGCCGGCGAACTCGAGGTGGAACGTGCCGCCCAGCGACGGCGACGCCACGCGCACGTCGATCGTGTACGTGCCGGCCACCGGCACGTCGACCGTGTACTCGAGCCACTCCACCTGGTAGATCCAGCCCAGGTTGTAGCCGCCGCCCACGTCGGAACAGTCCTGGATGTCCACGGCCTCCGCGAGGCGGTACCGGGCGCCGTTGTTGCCCGGGTCCGTGTCGTGGTAGGCGACGCCCTCGCCGCCGAGGTCGAAGTCCTCGGCCTCGATCCTGGCCGGCAGGGCGAACGGGGTGCCGTGGAAGGGCGCCTGGCCGCAACCGGACCCGACGGTGATCTCGACCGCGTCCTCACCGAAGGCGCTCTGGTCGTCGATCGCGCGGGCGACGATCGTGTAGCAACCGTCGGCGACGGAGGTCCAGGTGAAGCTGTACGGCGCCGTCGTGTCCTCGCCCAGATAGGTCGCGCCGGCGTAGAATTCCACGGTCGCGACGCTGCCGTCGGGATCGGAGGCGGTCGCGGCGATCACGATGTCGCCGGCCGGCGGATCGTCGGCCGCGGTCGGCGAGGTGATGGCGACCGCAGGCGCCTGGTTCGACGTCTCCTGGTAGACCCGCACGTAGTCGATCAGGTACTGCTGGGGCAGCGTCGCGGTGACGCAGGCCGGATCCGTGCAGCCGGTGTAGTAGCCGCCGACCGCCGCGTTCAGGATGATGTAGAAGTCCTGATCGAAGGGCGCGAGGGGATTATCGGGAGCGCCGTCGGAGTACCACTGCCAGCTGTACCTTGTGGAGAAGAGCACCCCGTCGACGTACCAGCGGATCTGCTCGGGCTCCCACTCGACGGCGTAGACGTGGTACGCGTCGGCGAAGTTGGCGCCGCCCAGGGAATACGAACTGCTGGTGCTCGTGTTGGCGGGCCAGGTTCCGCCGTAGTGGAGCGCGCCGCCGACGGTGGTCGTGCCGTTGGCCGACTCCATGATGTCGATCTCGCCGCTCGCGGCCCAGCCGCCGTAGACGTCGTCTTGCGGCATCATCCAGAAGGCGGGCCACATCCCGCCGCCGGTGGGGATCTTGGCCCTCATCTCCATGCGGCCGTAGAGGAAGGCGTGCTTGCCCCGCGTATGGACCTTGCCCGAGGTGAACTGGCGGCCGCCGTAGGCTTCGTCGCGGGCCGTGAGGATCAGGTTGCCGCCGGACACCGCGACGTTCTGGGACCGGTAGTACTGGAGCTCGGCGTTGCCCCACCCGCAGAGGTTGGGACAGCCGTCGCCGATGTCGATGGTCCAGTTGCCCGTGTCGAGGCTCGTTCCGTCGAACTCGTCGGACCAGACGAGGGAGAAGGCGGCCAGGGCGGGCGTCGCCAATCCAATCAGGACGGTGATCGCGACGGCGAAGGCCTGGACATGGGCGCGGGCTCTCGGGGACATCATCTTCTCGGACTCCCTTGGCATGTTGCACACCGTTGGCATCGTTACAGCATACACTTTGTTCGGAGTCCGTACATAGTAAAATCGCACCGTTCGGGTCGGCCGACCGCCTTTTCACAACTGGAACCGGGGGCGCACCTGGGCATGTTGGGAGCGATCTCGGCGGGACGATGAACGGTTCAAGGCGAGATGTTCAACGGTGTGCTGCCTCCGTGAGCGGGATGCAGCGGCGGGCTGAAAGCAAAAAGAATCCCCGCGCCCTTTCACAGGACATCGGGGACTCTTTCTATGTGGTAGCGGGGGCAGGATTTGAACCTGCGACCTTTGGGTTATGAGCCCAACGAGCTACCAGACTGCTCCACCCCGCATCCAGTTCGTCTTTCCGCCGCGGCGCCTTCGCCGACGGGCGGCCAATATAGGGAGCCGGTCCGGGACTGTCAAGCCGCCCGTCATTCGTCCGCGACGGGTCCGGGCGCCGGCGCCAGTGCGTCCTCGCCGACGATTTCGATGACTTTCTCCTGCGGACGCCGCATCCGGTACTTCTCGCGGGCGATCCGCTCCAGCGTTTCGGTGTCCGAGGTGTCGCGCAGGGCGACCAGGCCGGTCTCGATCTCCGCGCGGCGCCGCTGCAGGTCGGCCACTTCCCGCTCGAGGCGGAGCCGCTCGCTGCGCAGGTCCAGGTACGTGCGCAGGCCGTTGGCGCCGGTCAGCGTGGTGTAGGACAGCACCAGGACCGCGGCGCCGCCGAGCCACAGCAGGGACAGGCGCAGGCGCCGCCGCAGGGGCGAACCCCGCATGCCGGGAGCGCCGCGGGCGAAGGCCGGGACCGGCCGCGACGACGGCGACGCGGACGGGATGCCTGGAATGCGGACCACGGTTCCTCCTTGAACCGGGCGCCGGCCGCGGCGCCTAGGACAGGTTGTAGAAGCAGCCCGTGCCGGGGTAGACGGCCAGGTCGCCGAGCTCCTCCTCGATGCGCAGCAGCTGGTTGTACTTGGCGACGCGGTCGCTGCGGCACAGCGAGCCGGTCTTGATCTGGCCGGCGTTGGTCGCGACCGCCAGGTTGGCGATGGTCACGTCCTCGGTCTCGCCGCTGCGGTGGCTGATGACGTTGGTGTAGGCCGCGCGCTTGGCGATCTCGATGGTCTCCAGCGTCTCGGTCAGCGTCCCGATCTGGTTCAGCTTGATGAGGATGCTGTTCGCGCAGCCCTCCTCGATGCCGCGGCGCAGCCGCTCGGGGTTGGTCACGAAGAGGTCGTCGCCCACGATCTGGATGCGTCCGGCCAGGCTCTCGCTCAGGGCGCCCCAGCCTTCCCAGTCGTTCTCGTCGAGCCCGTCCTCGATCGAGACGATGGGGTAGGAGTTCACCAGCGACTCGTACCACTTGATCAGGCGACCGGCCTCCCAGGCCTCGCCGCCCTCGGCCTGCAGCGTGTAGCGCCCGTCCTTGAAGAAGCCGCTCGCGGCGCAGTCCAGGGCCAGGCCGATGTCCTCGCCGGGGCGGTAGCCGGCCTTCTCGATGGCCTTCATCAGCACGTCCAGCGCCTCGCGGTTGCTGCGCAGGTTCGGCGCGAAGCCGCCCTCGTCCCCGACGCCGGTGGCCAGACCCATCTCCGACAGGACCTTGCGCAGCGTGTGGAAGACCTCCGCGCCCATCTGCAGGGCCTCGGCGAAACACGAGGCGCCGGTGGGCATGATCATGAACTCCTGGATGTCCACGTTGTTGTCGGCGTGGGCGCCGCCGTTCAGGACGTTCATCATCGGCACGGGCAGGGTGCGCGCCGCCACGCCCCCGAGGTACTGGTAGAAGGGTAGCGAGACCGCCTTCGACGCCGCCTGGGCCACGGCCAGGGACACGCCGAGGATCGCGTTGGCGCCCAGCTTCGACTTGTTCGGCGTCCCGTCCAGCTCGCAGAGGATGCGGTCGACCAGCACCTGGTCGGTGGCGTCGATGTCCAGCAGCTCGGGTTCGATGATCTCCTGGATGTTCTGCACGGCCTTCAGCACGCCCTTGCCGTGGTAGACGGCCGGATCGCCGTCGCGCAGCTCGATGGCCTCGTGCTCGCCGGTGGAGGCGCCGCTGGGCACGGCCGCCCGACCCACGTCGCCCCCGTCCAGGAAGACGTCCACCTCGACGGTGGGATTGCCGCGGGAATCGAGGATCTGGCGGGCCTGGATCGCTTCGATGTTCGTCATCGGGGGCGCCTCTTTCGGGTCGGGAGTCGGGATGGCTGCAGGGGGAGTCGAAGGGCAGTCTAGGCCGCGACCGCGGGAGTGTCAAGGCCGCGGCCGGCGCCTGCGCCGCACCGCACATCCTGGGCGCCGCGGGCACCGCCGCGCCGCGTTCCTGGCCAGCGTCCCCGCCGCGTGGTATCATCGTGGTCACCGTCGCCACGATCGCCTTGAAAGGGCACACCATGCACCGCACCGCTGCCGTATCGCCGCGCCTGCTGATCCTGTTCCTGGTCCTGGCCCTGGGGCTGGCGCCGGCCGTCGCGGTCGCGGACGGGGACCCGCCGCCGGAGCGGGACGTCGACGGCCTGGAAGACCTGCTGCCCCGCCGCGAGACGCTCCGCGAGCGCGAGGCCTGGTTCGGGCGCGAGGACCTCATGCCGCGGCGCGGCACGGCCGCCGACCCGCCGCCCGCAGCTCCGGTGCGCAACGTCGCGGAATGGGAGCCCGCCACCGGCGTGCTGATCCGCTACCCGCTCGGTCTGCCCTACGCCCTGCTGCGCGACCTCGACGACGTCGTGACGCTCCACGTCGTGGTGTCCAGCAGCTCGCAGACGGCGGCGCAATCCAACCTGACGGCCAACGGCGTGGACATGGGCCGCGTCCAGTTCCTCGTCAGGCCCAACGACTCGATCTGGACGCGCGACTACGGCCCCTGGTACGTCTTCGACGGCGCGGGGGAGCTGGCGGTCGTGGACCACACCTACAACCGGCCCTACCGGCCGAACGACGATCTGATCCCCATCTACTTCGCCCAGCAGCAGGCCCTGCCGGTCCACAGCCACGACATGTACCACACCGGCGGCAACTACATGACCGACGGCGCCCACGTCGGCAGCTCCACGCGCCTGGTCTACGACGAGGCCGCCGCGTACAACGACCTGGACGAAGCCGGGGTCGACCAGCTGATGGCCGACTACTACGGCCTCGAGCAGTACACGGTCGTGACAGACATCGAATCCGGCGGCATCCACCACATCGATACCTGGGCCAAGTTCCTGGACGAGGAGACGGTCCTGGTCAAGCAGGTGTGGCCCGCCCATCACACCTACGCCGCGCTCGAGCAGCGCGCGACGCTGCTGGCGTCGCTCACCGCCTCCACCGGCCGCAACTACCGCGTCCACCGGGTGGTCTGCCAGGACATCGGCGGCGGCAGCCCGGCCTCCTACACCAACAGCCTGCTGCTGAACCGCCGGATCTACGTGCCGCTGTTCGGGAACGCGGCCGGCGACACGGCCGCCCTGCAGGCCTACCGCACGGCCGCCCCCGGCCACGACGTCCGCGGCTTCGCCTACGGCGGCTTCCTCACCGACGACGCGCTGCACTGCCGCACGATGGGCGTGTTCGACCGCGGCATGCTGCGTGTGGAGCACACGCCACCGCTCGACGAGGTCGTCGGTCCCGCGGACCTGCGGGTCCTCGTCGAGGCCCACAGCGGCGAAGCGCTGACTTCCGTGGACCTGGTCTACCGCCAGACCGGCGGCGACTGGATCGTCGTGCCGATGTCCGATGAAGGCGCGGGCATACACTCCGGCCTGATCCCCGCTCCGATCGCGGACACGGACGTCGAGTACTACGTGCAGGCCGCCGACGGGTCGGGCCGCACCGCGTCGTCGCCGCGCGCCGCGCCGGTCGTCCGCCACGAGCTGCGCCTGCTGGCGCCGGTCACCGCCGCCGGTGAAGCCCAGACATCGCCCGTGCTGGTGCCGGCGCCCTGGCCGAACCCCTTCAATCCGACGGTCAGCTTCCGCTTCGAACTGCGCGATGCGGCGCCGGTCCGCCTGTCGGTGATGGACGCCCGCGGACGCCTGGTCCGCCGGCTGCTCGACGGCGGCATGCAATCCGCGGGTCCGGCGGAACTGGTCTGGGACGGCCGCGACGACGCCGGCCGCCCCGCATCTTCGGGCGTCTACACCTTCGTGCTCGAGGCGGCGGGGCTGCACTATCGCCGTGGGGTCACGCTGGTGCGTTGACCCGCCGCGGGGGATCTGGTTGACCATGGGGCGATGCTCCCCCTATCTTCGCCGCGACGCCAGCCGGGACAGGGGAGCGCAGCCGGATGTTCGACCGCAACGAGGACCTGAAACTGGTCCGACGCTGCAAGCGCGGCGAGGAGGCGGCGTTCGCCGAGCTCCTCGGGCGTTACCGCAACGCTGTTTACGGGCTGTGCTTCCGGATGACGCGCCGGGCCGAAGACGCCCGTGACCTCGCCCAGGAAGTCTTCATCAAGGTCTTCTCGCTGCTCGACCGTTTCGACGAGACCTACGCCTTCTCGAGCTGGATCTTCCGCATCGCGACCAACCACTGCATCGACCACCTACGCCGCAACAGGTTGCGGTTCCTGTCGTTGGACGGTTTCACCGGTCCGGACGGCGAGCCCATGGAAATGCCGCTGCCCGACGACGGCCCCGGCCCCGACCGGCTGCTCGAGCGCAGCGAGGCGATGGCGCGTCTGGAGGAGGTCGTGGCGGACCTGCCCCCGCACTACAAGGTCATCATCCTGCTGAGGCACGACCAGGATCTGTCGTACGAGGACATCGCCGTGGTCCTGGATCTGCCTCTCGGCACGGTCAAGGCCCGGATCCACCGGGCCCGGGCCATGATCCAGCAGATGTTGCAAGCCCGCTCCTATGAGATATGATCCGGCAGGAAAAGGTCCCGAAACCGTGAAACCCGAAGCCAGGGATGCCGTAGGACTACCCATGATCGAGAACGCAAGCCGCCGGCGGGCAGCCGGCGCAGCTGATCGGGATACGGACCGCCCGCAGGGGCGCCGCGGGTAGGAGACCCTGGAGGACGAACATGATGGCTGGAAAGCAGCAACCAGCGCCGCCGGATTGCCGGCTGACGCGCGAGAAGATGCAGGACTACCTCGACCAGACTCTCCCGAAACGGGAATCCCTGGCTGTGTTCCTGCACGTGCGCGAGTGCGGAGAATGCCACGGGCATCTCGCCGCTCTCCAGGCGCTCTTCGAGGGGCTGGACCACATGCCGCCGGTCGCGGCGCCCGACGATTTCGACGCGCGCGTCCTGGCCGCGGTGCCGTACGAGACCTACCGCGCCATGGCGCCGCTGCGCAGCCCGCGGGTGCCCGTCCTGCTGGAGCACGACAGCCTGCCGGCGTGGGTGAGGTCGCGCTCGGTGAGGATCGTCGGCCTGATCGCCGCCGCCGCCGCCCTGGCCGCCGACGCGACGGGCGTCGCCGCCGGCGCCGCGTCCTGGACGGTCGCCGTGGTGGGCTGCTTGCCCGAACTGTCGGTCCGCTTGCAGAGTCTGTCCCGGAGGGTCTATGTCGCGACGGTCCACAGGTCGATCCCGCGCTGACCGCGACGCCGCGTTGCGGGCCACCCTGCTCCTGGCGCTCGCGCTGGGCCTGGCGGGCGCCTCGGCGTGCGGCGCGCAGGCCGAGCCTCCGGTCGCCCCCCCCGCACCCGTCGCGCGCTCGTCCGCCCGTCAGGACTCGCTGCGCATCGCCATCCGCGAGCGACTGTTCCGTATCGAGGCGCTTCAGGATTCGCTGAAGACCGCGCACGATCCCGAGGTCGCCCAGGCGATGCAGGGACTCGAGCAGGTCATCCGGGAGATGGAGACCCAGCTGCGGGATCTCGACGTCCGCATCGACGAGCGCCGCCTCCACGTTTCGAACCCCAGCGGCAACATCCAGATCGATTTCCCGGCCGACTGGAGCGAGAAGGTCAGTCAGGGCCTCAGCGCCATCACCGCGACGATCCTGGCCGAGCTGCCCGACTCGCTCGACCTGCAGACCGAGATCTCGAAGTTCCGCGAGCAGGCCCACGCCTTCAACTGGGACGTGTTCGCCGACGAGCCGCCCGAGCGCCGGATCATCGGCTCGGAGATCGTCAGCACCGGCAACGACGCCGTGGTCGAGAGCGACGAGCGCGTCACCGGCAACGTGGTGGTCCTGCTCGGCGACGCGACGATCCTGGGCCAGGTCGACGGCGACGTCATCGTCGTGGGCGGATCGCTGACGCTGGCCGACGAGGCCGTGGTGGAGGGGGACGCCATCACGGTGTTCGGCGCGCTGCGGCGCGACGAGACGGCCAAGGTCGCGGGCAACGTGGTCGCGGTGGGGTTCGGCGGCATCAGCGGCGCGAACGGGATGAGCCGCGTCGCCGTCGGCGGTGCGGACGGCTTGCTGGTGCTGCTGCCGCTCGGAGTGCTGATCGGCTTGACGCTCCTGACCGTCGCCCTGATGCCGGCCTGGCGCCTGGAGGCCGTGACGCTCCGCCTCTCGGCCCAACCCGGCCGCAGCCTCCTGGTCGGACTCGCCTGGCTCGTGCTGGGGCACTTCATGCTGGTGGTGATGGTGGCCGTGCTGGCGATGACGATCATCGGGATCCCGCTGGCCCTGATGCTGGGCCTGGCCTACATCGTCCTGGGCCTGGTCGCCCTCGGGGTCGTGGCCGGCCGCATCGGCCGGAAGCTCTGCGCGTCGCGTTACCCGGATCGCGTGAACACGACGGGTTGCATCGCGGCCGGACTCGCCGTGATCCTGTCGCCGGGGCTCCTCGGAGCACTCCTGACGGCGATCCCGGCGCTCGAGAGCTTCGGCAGGGTTCTGGAACTGCTGGCCGTGCTCCTGCAACTGCCCATCTACTGCCTGGGTACCGGCGCCATCCTCGACAGCCGTTTCGGCGGTCGCCATCGCCCGGCGGCCGTATGACCGCCAGGGGGTTTTTCCCCGCAGCAACTGCGTGAAATTCCCCATTTCGACCTTCCCTCATTGATCACACCGCCTGCCGCCGTCTCGGCGACGTTTCATCCAAATCATTGAATTCCAGATAGTTGTATGGCATGATCAGGGTGTCTCCCGGCCGTGGTCCGCCGCGGTAGCCCGTGCGGCACAAACCCTGCGGGGTATCCTGCCAGCCACGGGACCGAAGTCTCATAGGGGGGGACCAAGGATCTCAAGGGGCCAAGATGGACCGGACGTACTCAGGATCCCAGGAACTGACCCGACGCGGAGCGACGCTCCTGGTGGCGTTGCTCGCGATCGTCTGGTCCGGCGATGCCGCCGGCCGTTCCTTCACGGCGCCCAGCGGCCTGCGCGTCCGGATCCACACTCCCGCCGATCTGGCCGGCTGCCTCGTCCAGGAAAACGGCGCGTTGATGCTGCGCCATCCCGCGCTGGGCGAGATCGAATTGCTGCAGGGCCCGGACGACCCCCGCCTGACCCGGCGCGACGCCACCGCCTTCCTGCCCCTGCCCGAGGAAGTCGTCGCCGACGCACTCGGCGACCTGCGCGCCCTGCAGGTCGATCTCGACGTCGACGTGTTCCTGCTGCCCGCCCCGCCGGCCGAGGTGCTCGGCAGCTTCGCGCGCGCGGGCGCGATCGTGCTGTCGCCGGCTTTCGGCCCCGTGGCGGCGAGCACCGTGGCCGACGTGACCGTCCACGAGCTGGGCCACGTGCTGACCTGGGCCCGCTTCGATCGCCGCCCGGAACTGTGGAGCCGCTACCTCGAGCTGCGCGGCCTCGCTGCCGACAACCACGGCCCGGACGCCCCGCACGCGGAGCGCGCCCGCGAGATCCTGGCCGAGGACATCCGGTTCCTGTTCGGAGGCGCCCTGGCGACCGCCAGCGGCGTCATCGAGAACCCTTCCCTGGCTACGCCCGACCAGGTCGACGGGCTCGAGGCTTTCCTGAGCGAGGCCCTGCGCGGCGGACCGGCCGTCGGCGCGGCGCTCGCCTGCACCGCATTTCCGAATCCCTGCAACCCCCTGACCACCGTCGCGATGTCGCTGCCCGCGGACGCGGCCGGCGACGGCGCCGCAGCGCTGCTGACCGTCTACGATCTGCGGGGGCAGGTCGTCCGCACGGTGCACGGCGGCGAGATCCGCAACGGTCGCCTGCTGGTTTCCTGGGACGGTCACGACGACGCTGGCCGTCGCGTGGCGTCCGGCCGCTACGCCTACGCGCTGGCCTGGCAACGGACCGCGGGACGCGGCACCGTCACCGTCGCGCGCTGAGCGCACGGGGTCGCGGCCGGCCCGGGGGGGACGACCGCGGCCCTGGCGCCGACCATCTCCGACCTGCCGTTCGCCGGTTGTCCCCGCCACCCCGCCGAATTACCCTGATCCGGTGACGGATGAAGGGGAGGATTGCGTGACCACAGCCAGCCACAGTCGCAGCCTCCATTTGTTGGCGGCGCTGCTCTGTGCCTCCCTCGCGTCCGCCGCCTGGGCCGGCCCCCTGCGCGGCGAGGCGCCCCGCGCGCGGCACCAGCGCGGCCTGGCAGCCGTCGATTCGCTGGCGGCGGCCGGAGAGTGGGAAGCCGCCGCCGTCCGTGCCGAGGCCGTGCTGGGCGACGACGGCGTGGACGAGGACCTGCTCTGGCGCCTGCACCAGCGCGCGGGTCTCGCCCTGCAGCGGCTGGGCCGCCTGGACGCGGCCCTGGTCCACCTGGAGCAGGCCGTGCTGTGGGGGCCCTCGGAAGCGATCAACCACCGCAACCTGGCCACGCTGCTGGTCGCCCTCGACCGCCGCGGCCGCGCGACCGCGGAGTACGGCCTGGCCTGCGATCTCGACCCGACGGACTGCGCCGTGCGCATCGAGTACGCACACGTCCTGGTCGATTACGGGCAGCGCCGCGAAGCGTCGGCGACGCTGGCAACCGCCGCGGCATCCTGCGGCCCGGACGACCCCCGCCTTTTGCGGGCACGGGTGCGCTACCAACTCGCCGGCGGCGATCCTACCGCCGCGCTCCCGGACCTCGAGCGACTCCACGTCCTGGTGCCGACGCCCCAGACCGACCAGCTGCTGGCCTTCGCGCGTCTGCGCGCCGGGCAACCCGAGGCGGCCCGGCTCCTGCTGGCGCCGCGCTGGCGCGAGGACCTGGACGACCAGGGCCTGAGGATCCTGCTGGAGGCCGACGCCGCGCTCGGGGACCCCGATCACGCCGTCTCCCTGGCCCTGTCCCTGGGGGATGGCGGCGCCCGGCTCCCGCGCGATCCCCTGGTGTGGTCCCAGGCCGCCCTGGTGTGCATCGGGACCCACCGCGACCATGAGGGGCTGCTGCTCATCGACCAGGCCATCACCCTGGCGCCCGACGATGCCGGCTTGCGCCACAATCGCGTGCTCCTGCTGAGGCGATTGGGCCGCACCGACGAGGCGGAGCGGGAATGGGCGCGGGTCCTGGCCCTGGACCCGGCCCGGGACCCCGACCAGCCGCCGGCGGAATCCGGCCCGCCGGCCCGTCTCGGGTCAAGTCCCGGTTGATTTCAGGCGCCGCTTGCCCTTACTTTGAACTGAGTATCGTGCCATGCCTTAGCGCCGCGTCGCGGCTCCTGCCGGGGCCGGATGCGGCCGCGGCCGTGCCGGATTTGGGGAGGTCGAGATCTTGATGAAGAAGCTGGATCCGCGCGCCGGCTCGATCGTCGCCGTGGCCGCAGCCGCCGCGCTGCTGGCCCTCGGCTGCTCCCTGGAGCCGGAAGTCTCGGAAACTCTGGATATCTCCGGCAACCACAGCACCGGGAATCTGGTGATGGTCACCTCGGACACGTCGTCGGACGGCTACCAGTACCTCGAGCCGGATCTCTCTCCCGACGGCACCCGTCTGGTGTTCACCATCGATTGGCTGGCGATCACTCCTCCGGGGCAGCCGCCCGACGTGCCGCCGCTGATCCGCCAGCTGGCGGTCATCCCGCTGCAGGTGCAGGACCGGCCGAAGCTCAACCTGCGCCAGCAGGGAGCCGCCCTGGTCCTGATGAACAATTACCGCATGCTCATCGGCAACGCCTTGCAGACGCTGCAGCCGAATCGCGATTACCAGAAGGGTACGCCCCGCTGGCTCAACGACGACGACATCGTCTTCTGGATGGAGACGCCGATGGGAGCGAGGCTGTTCCAGGCGAGAATCCCGCCCAACTTCGTCCACGGCCAGGATCTGGACATCACGCTCCTGCTGCGCGAACCCGACGACGACCGGGTCCTCGGCTGGAAGTACTGGGAGCACATGTCGCCCAGCGTTTCGCCGAACGGGCGCTGGATCGCCTTCTCGCGCTACGGCCACGCGGATGCCGACTCCCTGTCCCTGGCCACGGACCAGGCGCTCTGGGTCTGCGAGGTCCCCGCGGCTGGCCAGCTCAGCCAGGTGGCGTTCCCGATCACCCGCGAGGTGTCCATCTGCGATTCCCCGTCCTGGTCCCCGGGACGGCCGCAAGATCGTCTTCTCGGCCACCCTCGACATCGCGAACGCGAACGACTTCACCACCCGCGAGCTGTTCACCGTGGACTTCGACACCACCGGCCTGGCCGCCGAAGGCGGGGTCGTGCTGGACCGCGGGCTCACGCGCCTGACGACCTCGCCGCCCCCGTCGGGCAGCAACTTCATCGTCCGCAACATGGAGCCCTCCTACAGCCCCGACGGCACTTCGATCATCTTCGTGTCCGGACCGCCGCGTGCCGACGATCACGCTGAACGAGCGCAACATCTGGCGGATCCCGGCCGACGGCAGCCTCGATCCCCGCCTCCTGTTCTTCACGCGTTCCGACGACCAGGGCGCCTTCTACACCGGACGCACCCCCGACGAGATCATGCTGACGAGCAGCGTCGGCTTCCCGACCGAGATGCTGGACGCCCTCTGGAGCGCGGCCTACGACAGCATCGCGGAGGCGAACCCGGAGTTCACCGCGATCCAGGTCGAAGCCCTCGCCGACCAGCAGCGCGAGCAGCTCGAATTCTTCGAGGGTGTGATGACCCACCTCTACCTGTTCAGCAACTGGTAGAGCGTTCGATGCCCCGCAACGCCCGACCCGCCGACGAAATCGTCCGGGTCGGGCGTCTGCTTTACGAGCGTCGCTACGTGGTGGCCGGGGAGGGGAACCTCTCGGCGCGGCTCGCCCCCGGGCGCTTCCTGGTGACGCCGGCCGGCGCGAACAAGGGCGAACTCGACCGCGACGACCTCGTCGAAGTCGATGGCGACGGCCGCCCCCAGGGCCCGGGCCGTCCCAGTTCGGAGTGGCCGCTGCACGCCGAGATCTACCGCCTGCGTCCCGACGTGGCCGCCATCTGCCACGCCCACCCGCCGCGCGCGACCGCCTTCGCCTGCGCCCGCCGCGACCTGCCCGCGTCGATCCTGCCCGAAGCCGTGCTGCTGCTCGGCGGCGAGATCCCCCTGGCGCCCTACGCCACCCCCGGCACCGCCGAGGTGGCCGCCTCGATCCGCCCCCTCATCGCGCGCCACCAGGCCATCCTGATGTCGAACCACGGTGTCGTGACGGTCGGCGGCACCCTGGAGGAGGCGTACCGGCGACTGGAAGTGGTGGAAAGGGTGGCGGAGGTGGCGTTGGATGCGGAGAAACTGGGCGGAGCCGTCCGCCTGACAACCCAGCAGGTCCGCAAACTCAACGACGTGACCCGCTAGCCCCGGCCCCGAAAATGTCCTCGGCGCCCGGATTGCCGCGCCGGGGAGGGAACGGCAGAGGCGAGGCCGCGGGGCCTCGCCTCTGTCAGGGACGATGACGGGGTCGGAACCCTAGAAGAACAGGTGGGCGCCGGCCCAGACGAAGTACTCGGCGTCCCCGGGAGCCAGGTAGAGATCCGCCGTATCCTCGTACGTGAACATGCCCAGCCCGCCCTCGAGGTCCACGTCAGCGTTGAGCATGTAGTTCAGCTTGATGTCCAGTTCGCTGCCGATCGCGTCGTCGACGCCGGTGTCCTGGTCTTCCGTGAACAGGAAGAAGTCGGCCGAGACGTCGAGGCTCTCGACGGGGGTGAAGCCGCCGGCGAAGCGCATGGCCGTGATGTTGCTCCAGTCCTGCACGTTCATGATGCCCAGGTACTCGCTCTGCGAACCGTAGGGCGAGAAGAAAGCCTCGTTCTCGGGCGTCGCGGCGTCGTCGCCGCTGGCGAAGTTGTACTCGAAGCCGATGAACGGCTCGAACGTGCTGTCGAAGTCGTAGAACAGGCCCGTGTACCAGCCCAGCGCTGACACGTCGCGCTCCGGCAGGTAGGTCGTGCCGGTCTGGAACACGGCTTCGCCGTAGAAGTGCAGGCCGTTGCTCACGTAGTCCACGAGGCCGCCGAACATCATCCGCCGGTCGTTGTCGACGTCGGGGTCGGCCCAGTTCTCGTGGGTCATCATCATGGCGTAGGGCTCGAACCAGAACTTCTCGCTGGCGTCGTAGTGCATGTAGAGGCCGGTGATGTTGTCGTCGCCGGAGCCGGAGGCGTACTTGCTGCCGTAGGTCTCCTGCAGCTTGAAGTTGAAGTAGTCCAGCCAGCCGCTCTCGAAGTTGTAGCGGCCGTGGGCGCCGTCGAACAGGATGTTCGTCGCCAGGTCCCAGTCCTCGACGCCGATCACGCGCTCGCGGCCGTAGGCGACCGGCATGCGGCCCAGGGTGACGTCGAGGTCGGCGACCAGGAAGTCGCGCATCGTGAAGGTGGCCTGGTAGACCGAGTTCGCGTCGCTGGTGGCGTCGCCGAGCACGCGGTAGTTCTCGACCGTCAGGTTGTAGTCGGCGTTCTCGTTGACGTCGCCGGCGAAGGCGATGCGGGAACGCAGGTGGGAGTAGGAACTGGCGTCGTCGGCGTCGCCGTCCTGGTCGAGGTTCTCCATGCCTTCCCACCGGTACCACATCGAACCGGTGAAGTCGCCGGCTTGCGCGCTCGCGGCCAGACCCACGCCGATCAGGACGGCGAGGACGACCACCAGGATCAAAAGTCTTTTCAGCATGTCACTTTCCTCCGTGAAAGGGCACTACCTGGGACAACCAGGGACATGGAAGACGCGGATCCATCGATCTCGTGCCGCGGCGTCGCGGGGCGGCGCCGGGTCGACGATCGACATCACCTCCCCTCGTACTGCGCGGTCAGCCGGTCGACGATCGCGGCCCAGCTGAAGCGCTCCTCGATGAGCCGCCGCGCGCGCGCCGCACGGGCCGCCGCTTCAGCGGGGTCGGCCAGTGCCGCCTGGACCGCCCCGACGAAACTCTCGTCGGGATCGGCCAGCCACAGGGCGCGGTCCTCGTCGCCGACGATGCCTTCGGCGCCGATCGGGGTGGTCACCACCGGGATCCCGGCGGCCATGGCCTCCAGGATCTTGATCTTGATGCCTCCGCCCTCGGTCAGAGGCGCTGCCATCAGGCGGCTGTCGCGGTAGAGGGCGTCGAGATCCTGCACGAACCCGGGAGCCGAGACGCGGGGGCCGCGTGCGACCAGCGATGCCAGGAACGGCGCGGGGCCGCCGCCGGCGAGCACCAGGCTCATATTGCGGTCACATTGGGCGATGCGGGGCCAGACCTTGTCAACGAGAAATTCCGCAGCAGACCGGTTGGGCGCGTGGCCGAAGCTGCCCACGAACAGCAACTTGGGCGGGCCGTCGGGCCGCCAGACGGCGCGGGTCGCGTCCGTGTCGACGCCCAGGGGGATGGTCACGCCGCCGCGGCCGCCGCAGGCGGCGAGCAGATCGCGGTCCTGGTCGGTGACGCAGAAGACCGCGTCGGCCCAGCGTGAGGCGTCGGCCTGCAGGCGGCGCCAGGCGGCGGCCTGGCTCTTGCAAGAGCCATTTGCGCAGCGGGTTGCGGGCCGGGCCGCACGGCGTTCGCGGGGCAGGGAGCCCATCTCGTGGCTGCTCATGAAGACGCGGGGCGCGGGCCGCCCCGCCGCCGATTCCCGGTCGCGCCAGGCCGCCAGGTCCCGCAGCAGCAGCGCGGTCTGCAGGTACTCGCACTGCACGGCCTCGGGGGCGCTGGCCGCCACGGCTTCGACGACGGCCGCGGAGAGGGTCGCTGTACGGTACTTCTCGACGTAATAGGGGTAGCCGTGCTGCAGGCTGCGCACCACCGCGCCGAGGCGGTTGGCGGCCAGGCGCAGGCGCGCGGCGGGGGAGGCGGCGCCGGCCGCCAGGAACGGCACCGTCACCACGCGGCAGCCGAGGGATGCCGCCGTCGGGGCGGCGAGGCCGGCTTCGCCGGGGCGCTCGAGGGCGACCAGCGTGACCTCGTGCCGCCTCGCGAGCGCCCGCGCCATGCCGCGCACGGCGACGCCGCCGCCGTGTCCGATCGCTTCGTGGGGGAGGTAGGGTGTCAGCAGCGTCACCCGCATGCGGCGGCCCTTCCGGGGTGGCGGGAGCGACGGCGGACCGGCGGCCGTCAGTAGAGGACGTAGCCCTTGGTGTCGGCGATGTTCTTCTTGACCTTCTCCATCTCGACCTCGAACTCGGGGGAACCGTCCTCGAGGGCGGGCTTGTGCTGGTGCATCCAGGCCGAGGCTTCCTCGTCGATCTCGTCCTCGACGTGCAGCAGTTGCGTCAGCTTGGCCTCGAGCATCACGCCGAAACGGTCCTCGTCGATCTCGAGGTCGAGGTGCTCCTCGTCGAGCAGGAGGTCCATGATGCGGCGCGACAGGCCGCTGATGCGCTCTTCGGACAGTCTCATGGGTCGCGGCTCCCGGTGCGGGTCAGGCGGCTCAGAGCACGAAGCCCTGTTTGCGGGCGATCTCGCGCTTCATCTTGGCGCGCAGGGCGCCGTAGTCCATCTCCATGGCCCGGATCTCGCCCAGGTGCTGCTTGAGCAGCTCCTCGACCTCGGCCTCGATCTGGTCCTCGGTGCGCATGTCGTCGTAGATCGTGTCGGCGATGGCGCGGTAGACCAGGTCGGAGTTCGTCTGGATGTGCAGGCGGGGGTCGCGCTCGATCATTTCGAGCAGCTTCTCCGCCAGGAATTCGATCTTGTTGGGCGACAGGCGCACGTCGGCTCCCCCGGTTCGGGCAGGCTCGGTCCGGCCCGCCCATGGAAACCTGTTTACCTTCCCTTGGCAAGGGGATTTCGATGCACTACCCTGAACTGCCGCGCCGACCGGGCGGACCGGGAACCGCCGGGAGGCCGGCGAGGTTGAACGGCGCCGTCGCGGAACTTCGCTGTCGCCATATCGAGGAGGATTGAGCGTGACCGAGCCCCTGGACAACGCCCGCGTCGACGAGATGTCGCGGCGCCTCGAGGAGATCCTGGCCGAGGCCGGGAAGGTCGTGGTGGGCCAGCGGCCGATGCTCGAGGGCCTGCTGGTGGGCCTGATGACGGGCGGGCACGTCCTGCTGGAGGGCGTGCCGGGCCTGGCCAAGACGCTGGCCGTGCGCACCCTGGCCGGGGTGATCGACGCCGGCTTCCAGCGCATCCAGTTCACCCCCGACCTGCTGCCGGCCGACATCGTCGGCACGACCGTCTACGAGCACGAGAAAGGCACCTTCTCGGTCAAGAAGGGGCCCATCTTCAGCAACATCATCCTGGCCGACGAGATCAACCGCGCGCCGGCCAAGGTGCAGAGCGCCCTGCTCGAGGCCATGCAGGAGCGCCAGGTCACCATCGGCGAGCAGACCTTCCCGCTGGCCGACCCCTTCCTGGTGCTGGCGACCCAGAACCCGATCGAGCAGGAGGGGACCTACCCGCTGCCCGAGGCCCAGGTCGACCGCTTCCTGCTGAAGCTGAAGGTGGGCTACCCGACGCGCGACGAGGAGCGCCTCATCCTGGACCGCATGGCGGGCCGCGAGCCGCCGGCGGTGCGCCCGGTGATCAGCGCCCGGGAGGTGCTGGCGCTGCGCCGGGGCGTCGCGGGCATCCACCTCGACGAGAAGATCAAGGGCTACATCCTGGACCTCGTGTTCGCCACGCGCGACCCCGCCGCCCGGGGGCTGGACATCGCGCCGCTGATCGCGTACGGGGCGTCGCCGCGCGCGACGCTGGCCCTGGCCCAGGCCTCGCGGGCCCGGGCGCTGCTGGCCGGGCGCTCCTTCGTGGTGCCCGAGGACGTCAAGGCGGTCGGGCACGACGTGCTGCGCCACCGCGTGCTGGTGACCTACGAGGCCGAAGCTGAGCGCAAGACGAGCGACGACATCATCACCTACCTGTTCGACCATGTGGAAGTTCCTTAGCCGCGCCCTCGAGCCGGCCGCCCCGCCGCCGCCGCGGTCCCGGGAGGCGCCGATCCCGCCCGAGATGATCGAGGCGGTGCGGCGCATCGCCCTGCGGGCCAGGCGGCTGGTCGAGGAGACCTTCTCGGGCGAGTACCACTCGGTCTTCAAGGGGCGCGGCATCGAGTTCCGCGAGGTGCGCGAGTACGTGCCGGGCGACGACGTGCGGGCGATCGACTGGAACGTGACCGCCCGCTCCGACGCCCCGTACGTGAAGCAGTTCGACGAGGAGCGGGAGCTGACCGTCGTGCTCGCCGTCGACGTCAGCCGTTCGGGGCTCTTCGGCTCGGGCGAGCGGACGCGCGGCGAGATCGCGGCCGAGCTGTGCGGCGTGCTGGCCTTCGCCGCCACGGCCAACAAGGACAAGGTCGGGCTCGTGCTGTTCTCCGACCGCGTCGAGCTGTTCATCCCGCCGGCCCGCGGCCGCGGGCACGTGCTGCGGATCATCCGCGAGCTGCTCGCGGCCGAGATGTCCGGCCGCGGCACCGACCTCGGCGCGCCCCTGGTGCTGCTGGGTTCGGTGCTCAAGCGCCGCGCGACGGTCTTCCTGGTCTCCGACTACTGGGCCGACGGCTTCGAGGCGCCGCTGCGGGTCGTCGCCCGCCGCCACGACTGCGTGGCCGTGCGCGTGCGCGACCCGCGCGACACCGCGCTGCCGGCGGCCGGCCTGGTGAACTGGATCGACGCCGAGTCGGGCCGCGAGGCCCTCGTCGACGTCGGCGACGGCGAGGTGCGCGCCGAGCTGACCCGCCGGGCGGCCGACCACGACCGGCGCCTGGAACGGCTGCTGCGCGGCGCCCGCGTCGACCTCGTCGACATCGACATCACGAGCAGCTACGTCGAACCGCTGCAGCAGTTCTTCGCCCGGCGCAGCCGGCGCGGAAAGGGCGTGGCGCTGATGCGCGCGCGGGCGGCAGCAGTTTCGGCGACGACCGCCGCGGCCCTGGCCTGCGCCCTGGCGGCGGGGGTGGCGCGGCCCAACCCGCGCCCAGACCGGCCCGCGCCCGCCCCGCCGGACACCGTCCTGCTGTCGCTGGGCGCGGCGGCCGGCACGCCGCGGCCGACGATGTCCCTCGGCGCGGCCGACACGCTGCGTTTCGGCGAGCCCTTCACGCTGATCTGCGACTTCCCGCCCGGTTCGCCGACGATCCCGGATTCCGTCGCCGCGCGCGCGGACTGGTTCAAGGTCGTCGCCCGCGAACCTTCAGGGACGCAGGCGGCGCAGCGCGTGGTGCTGACCCTGCGTCCCTACCGGCCGGGGCCCTTCCGCCTGGCCTGGGAAGGCGAGCCCGTGCCGGGACCGGTCCGGCAGATCGCCGGCCGCCTCGCCCCCGCGGCCGAACCGTTGCCGGTGCGCGATCCGCGCCGCCTGCCCGCTCCTGGTGGCTGGCGGCCGTCGGGCTGCTGCTGGCCGCCGCCGCGATCACCCTGGCCTGGTGGTGGCGACGGCGACGGCGCGCACGGCCGGAAGGCGCCGACGAACCCCTGCCCCCGCCCGCCTGGCTGCAGGCGGCGCGCGATCTCGACGCGCTGCTGGCCGAACGGCTGCTCGAGCGGGGCGACGGCCGGGCCTTCCTGCACCGCCTCGACGTCGTCTTCCGGCGCTACCTCGCGGCGCGCTACCGCTTCGCCGCCCTGGAGATGACGGCCTCCGAGGTGGACGCGGCCCTGGCCGCCCTGCGGCATCCCGAGTCCGCCCGGCGCGCCGCCGCCCGGATCCTCGGGCGCTGCGACGAGCTGCGCTTCGCGCCGACGGCGGCGCTGCCGTCCGACGGGCGCGGACTGCTGGCGGCGGTGGTCGCGGAGATCGGCGCCCGCCGTGAGCGGATCCGCTACACCCCGGTGCCGCCGGCGGACCTCATCGAATCCGAACGCTGCTGGGAACACGTGCTGGCCGCGGTCGCGGGCGGGAAGGAGGCCGGTCATGCCTGAGTTCGCCCATCCCTGGCTGCTGCTGCTCGCGGCACCGGTGCTCGTCTCGGCCTTCCTGCTGCGGCGCCGCCCCCGCGACACCTCCGCGCTGCGCCATCCCTACCTCGCGCTGCTGCTGCAGGAGCGGTCCGCCCTGCGCGTGCGGGCGCACCGCGCCCTGCCGTGGCTGGGCATCGCGGCCCTGCTGTTGCTGGTGGTGGCGCTGGCCCGTCCGCGCGACGTCCACTCCAGCCGCGAAGTCGAAGGCGAGGGGATCGACATCGTCGTGGCCCTGGACATCAGCGGCAGCATGCTCGCCCTCGATTTCCAGCCCGACAACCGGCTGGCGGTCGCCAAGCGGATCATCCGCGACTTCATCGAAGCGCGCACCACCGACCAGGTCGGACTGGTCGTCTTCGCGTCGCGCGCCTTCACGCAGTGCCCGCTGACGCTGGACCGCTCGGTGCTGAACGGGTTCCTCGACCAGGTCCAGGTCGGGCTGATCGAGGACGGCACGGCCATCGGCCTGGGCCTGGCCACGGCGGTCAACCGGCTGCGGCATTCCGAGGCCAAGAACCGCACGGTGATCCTGCTGACCGACGGCAGCAACAACATCCCGACCCTGGAGCCCGAGACGGCCGCCGAGCTGGCCAAGGCGCTGGGCGTGCGCGTCTACACCGTGGGCGTCGGCAAGAAGGGCAAGGTGCCCTACCCCGAGGACTCGCCGATCTTCGGACGGCGCACCCGCATGGTCGAGGTGCCGATCGACGAGGAGCTGCTGCGGCGGATCGCGGCCGCGACCGGCGGCAGCTACTTCCGCGCCGAGGATCCCGCGACGCTCGCGCAGATCTTCGCGACCATCGACGAGCTCGAGACGAGCCGCTACAAGACGTGGGTCACCACCTGGTACGAGGAGCGGATGGCCTGGTTCGCCGCGCCGGCCCTGGCGCTGCTGCTGCTGGAGGCCGTGCTCGCGGCCACCTGGCTGCGCAGGGCGCCGTGAAGCGGAGGGGAGGGGAGGTCCTGTGAGGTTCGCCGTCGAAGCCTGGCTCTGGTTGCTGCTGCTGCCGCCGGCCCTCTGGGCCCTGATGCGCTGGAGCGACGGGCGTGCGCGCGCGGATCTCGCGCGCCTGCTCGGCCGGCGCGCCGGCGAGCACGTCGAGGGCCGGCCCGTCACGGCGCTCGTCTGGCGTCGCTTCTTCCTGCTCACGGGACTATGCTGGCTCGTGCTGGCCCTGGCGCGTCCCCAGTGGGGGACCCACGAGATCGAGATGCGTCAGCGCGGCACCGACGTGGTCATCGCCCTGGACGTCTCGAACTCCATGCGGGCCCAGGACGTCGTGCCCAGCCGGATGGCCCGCGCCAAGGCGGAACTCGCCGGGTTCCTCGACGACTACGGGCAGGGGCGCGTCGGGCTGGTGCTCTTCGCCGGCCAGTCCTTCGTGCAGTGCCCCCTGACCCTGGACCGCGGCACCGCGCAGCTCTTCCTGAGGATGGCCGACACGGACATGATCTCCACCCAGGGCACCGCCATCGCGAGCGCGCTGGAGACCGCCGGCAAGCTGCTCGTCGGCGGCAGGGGGCAGGGGACGGACGGCGCCAGGCAGGCCATCCTGCTGGTGACCGACGGCGAGGACCTCGAGGGAGGCTGGCGGGAGGCGGCGGCGACCTGCCGCGAGCAGGGGATCGTGATCGTTCCGGTGGGCGTGGGTGAGGAGAGCGGCGGCCTCGTGCCCGATCCCTACCGGGAGGGTTTCCTGAAGGACGACCAGGGCAGCGTCGTGATGAGCCGCCTGGACCTCGCCGCGCTCCAGGAGCTGGCGGCCTCGGGACCGGGCATCGTGTTCCGCATCGGCCGCGGCGGCCTCGACCGTCGCGCCCTGCACGATGTGATCGCCCGCCTGGGGGAGCGCGACCTCGGCGGCCGCCAGGTCGCGCGGTACGAGGAACGCTTCGTCTGGCCGCTGGGACTGGCGCTGATCAGCCTGTGGCTGGGCGCGCTGGTGCGCCCGCGCCGGCAGACCGTCGCCGTCGCCGCGGTCCTGTTGCTGACTCTGGCTGCGCCGGTAGTCCGAGCCTCGGCCTGGGACCAGCCGGGCGGCACGGCCGCCCGTCAGGGGCACGACCTGTACCGCGCCGGCGATTACGAAGGCGCGCTGCACGCCTTCGAGACCGCGCGCGCCGAAGCGCCCGACGATCCCCGACTGAGTCTGGCCGTGGGCGAAGCCCTGGCCCGTCTCGGCCGCCACGAGGAGGCGGAACGGGAATTCGCCCGCGCCTTGTCCCAGTCCGCGGACCCGGACCTGCGGGCCGAGAGCCTCTACAATTCGGGCACCAACGCCCTGTCCGCCGGCGACGCGCAGCGCGCCGTCGAGCAGCTCCGCCGTTCGCTGGACCTGGACCCCGCGCAGCGGGACGCCTTGCACAATCTCGAACTGGCGGTCCGCAGTCTCGAGCAACCGCCGCCCGAACAGCAACAAGACCAGGAGCAGCAGCAGCAACAGCAGCAGCAGCAGCAGCAGCAGCAGCAGCAGCAGCAGCAGCAGCAGCAGCAGCAGCAGCAGCAGCAGCAGCAGCAGCAGCAGCAGCAGCAGCAGCAGCAGCAGCAGCAGCAGCCGGAGCAGTCGCAGGACCAGCAGCAGGCGCAGCCGCAGGCCGGCGAGCCCGATCAGGAACAGCTGAGCCGCGAGCGCGCCCTGTCGATCCTCAAGGGTCTCGACCGGGACGAGGAAGAACTGCGGCGCGCCGTGCAGAAGCGTCTGCAGGGCGAAGGGAACAGGAGCGGGAAGAGATGGTGAGAAGGCACGATGCCGCGCGCTTCGTCCTGGCGGTCCTGCTGTGTGGGTCCGCATTTGCCGTCGCGGCCGCCGCGGCCGACCTGCAGGCCAGGGTCGACCGCACGACCGCGGCGCCCGGGGACCAGGTCGTGCTCACGGTCACGCTCAGCGGGCGGGGCCGCGACCTCGCCATGCCCGAGCTGCCTCCCATCGCCGGCGTCGACGCCGCCCGCGGGGGCACCAGCTCCAGCTTCCAGATGGTCAACGGGGCGGTGAGCAGCTCCCAGACCTGGACCTGGGTCCTGAGCATCCGCAGCGGCACCGACGTGCGCATCCCCGCGCTGCAGACGACCGTCGACGGCCAGACGCTGCGCACGCAACCCATCACGATCCGCGTCACGGGAGACCCGGGCGCGGTGACCGGCAACGGCAACCGCAGCGCGCCTCCGCGGGCGGAACCCGCGGCGCCGGCGGCCCGCCCCGGCCGTGCGGGTCCGGGCAGCCCCTACTTCGTCACCCTGGAAGTGGACCGCGACGAGGTGTACGTGGGCGAGCAGGTGGTGCTCGTCTTCCGGTTCTTCGCCGATCCCTACGCGCGCCTTTTCGACCGGCCCCAGTACGAAGCCCCGCGCACGGAGGGATTCTGGCGGGAGGATCTGCCGCCCCAGCGCAACTCGCGCGAGACGGTCGGCGGCAAGATCTACGACATGACCGAACTGCGTTACGCCCTGTACCCGACGCGTTCGGGCCGGCTCACGGTCGCACCCGCCAGGGTCACGCTGGCGGGAGATCCCTTCGCCGATTTCTTCGGCTCCCGCCGCAACCGCGGGAGCGGCCCGCAGACTCTCGAGAGCCCGTCGCTGAACGTCGACGTGCTCGACCTGCCGCGCCCCGCGCCGCCCGGATTCCTGGGGCTGGTCTCGCGTCAGGTGGAACTCGACGTCCAGACCGACCGCACGAGCGTCCCGCGCGGCGACCCGGTGACCTGGACCCTGGTGCTCAAGGCCGACGGCTCGCTCAAGAGCGTCACCGAGGTGCCCTGGGAAGCGCCCCGCGGCGTGCAGGTCCACGAGGCGGGAGGCGGTTTGGAAATGAAGGAGGCCCGCGGCCGCCAACTGGCCGTCCTGCGCTCGGAGAAGGTGATCGTGCCGGGCGCCGAAGGACGCCTCGAACTGCCCGCGGCTCGCGTGACCTGGTTCGACCCCGGACAGAAGCGGTACCGGACCATCGAGGCCGGCGCACGCATCCTGGACGTGACGCCGAGCGACAATCCCGTCGACGAGGGCGGCGTGCAGCGCGCGACGGGCTTCCGCGGCGAGATCGAGCGGCTCGCCAGCGATCTGGCGTTCGTGCATCCCGCGCCGGCGCGCCTGGACGTCCGCGGCGCGCCGCTGTCCGAGACCTTCGGCTGGTGGCTCGTCACGCTGCTCGCGCCCCTGTCCCTCGGCGGCTGGCGCCTGTGGCTGGGGCGGCGTCGCGCGCTGCTGGGCGATCCCGTCGGTCTGCGCCGGCGCCATGCGGCGCGCACCGCCCGGCGGCAGCTGGACGAAGCCGAGGCGGCCGCCGACGCCGGCGCTGCGAGCGCGCTGGTCATCAGGGCCCTCACCGGGTACGTCGCGGACATGACGGGCCGCGCCGCGTCCGGGCTGCCCGCCGGCGCCGTCGGCGCCCACGCCGACGCGCTGGGTATGCCCGAGGTCGGTACCGCGCTGGAATC
Organism: bacterium; assembly: GCA_016706845.1. Lineage (GTDB taxonomy): Bacteria > Krumholzibacteriota > Krumholzibacteriia > LZORAL124-64-63 > LZORAL124-64-63 > PNOJ01. Next base: position 214,605 of record JADJIV010000002.1, on the reverse strand, counting down.
CCTGCTGCAGGAGTGCGCCGCCTCGCGCTACGGCGCGGCCGGGGAGGCGCGCCGCGACGGCGTGGACCTCGTCGCACGCGCCCGCCGTCTGCTGGCCGAACTCGAACGCGACGGCGCGAAGCCGCGCACGGCGGATCCGCTCGTCGGGGCGCTGCTGCTGGCCGTGCTGGCGATGTCCCCTGCCGCCCCGTCGCGCGCCCAACCCGCGGCGGTCTCCGACCATTCCGCGGTCCGGCAGCTGGCCGAGGGTGTCGACGCCTACACGCGGGGAGACCTGGACGCCGCCGTGGCGAGCTTCGGCGCGGCCGCGGCGACGGGCGACCCCGTGGCCTGCTACAACCTCGCCACCGCCCACGCGCGCCGCGGCGAGTTGGGCAAGGCCGTCGTCAACTACCAGCGCGCGCTGCGCGCAGCGCCCCGGGACGCCGACGCGCGCGCGAACCTCGCCTGGGTCCGCGGTCACACCCGCGACCAGGAACTGCAGGGCACGCCGACCCCCCTGCCGCTGCGCTTCGCGTCCGCGCTGCTGCGCGGCCTGTCGCTGGACGAGTGGAGCCGCCTGCTGACGATCGGCGCCTGGCTCGCGGCGCTGATCGCCGGCTGGACCCTGTGGCGGGGAGGCTTCACGCCCTGGATGCGCCGGGCCTGGCTGGGGGCGCTCTGCCTGGTCCTGTTCCTGGCTGCGGTCGTGGCCTGGCGGTGGTACGACGAGCGGGTCCTGGAGCATGCGGTGGTCATCGCCTCCGAAGCCGAGGTGCGCAGCGGGCCGGACGCCACATTCCCGGTCGTGTTCCAGGTCCACGACGGCCTGGCGCTGCAGATCCGCGGCGAACGGGCGGGCTGGTGCCAGGTCGCGCTCGGCGGCGAGTGGAACGGCTGGCTGCCGGGCTCGGCCGTCGAACGCGTGCGCATCGGAGGGAAGCGATGAAGTCCGATCGCGCGCGCCTGTTCTGGATCTGCGTCGCCGCGGCGTTCGCCCTGCGGCTGCTGCACCTCTGGCTGATCCGCGACAACCCGCTCTTCGACCGGCCGATCATGGATGCGGCGTTCCACGACCAGTGGGCCCGCGGCCTGCTGGACGGCACCTGGCCCGGTCCGGAGCCCTTCTTCCGCGCACCGCTCTACATGTACCTGCTCGCGGCTTTGTATGCGGTGTTCGGCGGCGCCTTCTTGCCCGTCCTGGCCGTCCAGTCCCTGATCTCGGCGCTCGGCGCGGGGCTCGCGGCCCTCACCGCGGACCGGCTCTGGGGCCGGCGCGCGGGCTGGCTGGCCGGCCTGCTCTACGCCGGACTCTGGACGAGCATCTATTATTCAGCGGAACTGCTGCTCGAGACCCTGTCGGTGACCCTGAACCTGCTGCTGCTCTGGCTGCTGCTGGACCGCGACGCCGGGAGGCCGGGCTGGCGGCGTCTGGGCCTCGCGGGGCTGGCGCTGGGGCTGTCGGCCATCGCGCGACCCAACATCCTGATCGTCGTGCCCGCCGTCGTCTGGTACCTGCTGCGCGGCGGCTTCCCGCGCCCGACGGCGCGCGGCTGGGCCGCGGCGGCGGTCGGGCTGCTGCTGCCGATCCTGCCGGTGACCGTGTCCAACGCCGTGCGCGGCCACGACCTGGTCGCGATCGCGACCCAGGGCGGCGTCAACTTCTACATCGGGAACAACCCCGAATCGGACGGCCGCACGGCGATCGTGCCCGGCACGCGGCCGACCTGGCAGGGCGGCTACGACGACGCGATCGCGATGGCCGAGAAGGACGCCGGCCGCGACCTGAAACCCTCGGAGGTCGATCGCTGGTTTTTGCGGCGCGGCCTGGCGTTCTGGATCCACGACCCGCTCGCCGCGCTCGAACTCACCGCGACCAAGCTCCGCCTGCTGCTGGCCGAGGGCGAGCGCTCCAACGACAAGTACATCTACGCCTGGCGCGCGTGGTCGCCGCTGCTGCGCCTGCCGTTCTGGCCGGGCTGGACGGTCGTGCTGGCGCTCGGGGCCCTGGGCTGGTGCCGGCGCGACGGCATCCCCGGCACGCGGCGCCTGACGCTGGGCGTGACGGCGCTCTACGCGGTCTCGATCCTGCTCTTCTTCGTCAACGCGCGCTTCCGGCTGCCGGTCGCCGCCCTGCTGACGATCCCCGCCGGCGCCGGCGCCGACGCCCTGTGGTCCGCCCTGCGCGGCCGTCGCTGGGTGCACGGCATGGTCGGCCCGGCGGTCGCCGCGCTGCTGGCGGTCGCGGCCCTGAGCGACCTGGCGACGTTCCGCGAACACCGCATCGAGGCCAACCCCTTCCACCATTTCACGCTGGGCAATGCCTGGCTCGACAAGGGCAGGCTCGAAGACGCCGGTCGCGAGTACGCCGAGGCGATCGCCATCCAGCGCCGCACGCCGCAGCCGCACTTCGACACGATCCGCGACAACCTTTTCGAGTCGTTCATCGGACTGCGCCAGCGCGAGGGGCGCAACGACGAGGCGCTGCAGCTGGCGAGGGAATGGGTCGACCTCGCGCCCGAGGCCCAGTCCGGGAGGCTCCGGCTGGGCGAACTCCTGCTGGCGGCGGGGCGCCTGGACGAGGCGGCCGCGCACTACGAGATCGCCCTGCGGACCCGGCCCGACGACCCCCGGGCCCAGCTGGGCGAAGCCTGGGTGCTGCTGCAGCGGGGGGACGCCGGCGGCGCGCTGCGGCGCTTCCAGCAGATCGCCCGCCGCGACGGCGACATCCAGGCCCTCTTCGGTTCCGGTCTCGCGCTCGTGCAGCTGGGCCGCGACCGGGAAGCGGAGCCGGTCTTCCAGCGACGTCCTGGTCCGCGAGCCGGGCTACTGGCAGGCCTGGGGCAATCTGGCGGAGATCCGCGACCGGGCCGGGCGCGTCGAGGAAGCCCGGGAGGCCTACCAGCGCCTGCTGCAGGCGCAGCCCGCCGACGCGCGGGCGCGCGCCTGGCTCGCCGCCCACCCGCGCTGACCGCGGCGCCTTCTGCTAGGGCCGGTAGACGGCCGGCCGAGGTGTTCGCGGTCTCGCAGACCGTCACCTCGCACACCTCGGGCAGGGTGGCGGCGATCTGCTCGTAGATCCAGCGGGCCATGACTTCCGCCGTCGGGTTCTCCAGACCCTCGATGTCGTTGAGGCAGAAGTGGTCCAGCCGCTTCTCGAGGGGCTTGAAGGCCGCCTTGATGTCGCCGAAATCCACGATCCAGCCGGAATCCGGGTCGACGTCGCCTTCCACCGCGATCGTGACGCTGTAGGTGTGCCCGTGCAGCCGGCCGCACTTGTGCCCCTCCGGCACGCGGGGCAGCCAGTGCGCGGCGTCGAAGGTGAAGGTCTTGGTGATCCGGTGCGGCATGACGTCCTCCGTAAGGTTCCGCTCAAAGGGCGCGCGGGCGGCGGCGCGGCGTCGGTCCAGAATAGCCCATTCCGCGGGTCCTGCCAGGGAATTCCCTCAACCGCGCGCCGCGGCGGCCGATGAACGAGGAGCGCGACCGGGCGACCCGCCGCGCTCGCGATCACCAGCCGAGAGGGACCCCGTGAGCCGATTCGACGCCGTCGTTGCCGACAGGATCGAGGCGAACCAGCAGCAGGCCGAACTGTGCGCCGCGGCCGGCATCGATCCCCCGCGGCGCATCGCGGCCGAGATCGGGACCGAGCAGCGGTACCAGGACCTCGTCCGCTCGCTCGCCGCCCTGGACGAGGCCGTCGAGAGCAGCGACGTGATGCAGGTCTTCCTGGAACTGGCCCGCCGGCAGGGCGCCCGGCTGCTGCTGCTGCGTCAGTGGAGCACCGGCCTGCGCATCCTGCTGGCCGAGGGGGTCGAGCTGCCGCCCCGCCTGATCGAACCGCGCTCGGCCAATCCGCGGGTGATGACCAAGCGCGAGCACGACCTCTTCGACGTGCTCACCCGCGAGCGCGTGGTCTACGCGGGACCCGTCCCCGTCGAGAACGTGCCGCGCGAACTGCTCGAGGCGCTGTCGGTCGGGGAGGACCAGGTCGCGCTGATCGTGCCGCTGCCGCTGCGCGGCAAATGGTGCACCTACGTCTATATGGACTGGCTGAGCTTCCAGGGCGAACAGCTCGTGCAGGACGCGGCCCAGCTCGCGCGCTACGCGCTGCTGCGGCTGCACGCGCTGGAGCGGGACGCCCTGCCCCTGGGCAGCGGCATGCGGGAGATCCTCGGCGCCGTCACCTCCCGCCGGCGGGAGCGCGAGCGCAACCACTTCGACGGGCTGCGCCCCGGCGACATCACGGCCCGCCAGGTCTACGACCAGGTCGGCGAGATGACGGTCATGCCGCAGGTGGCCGGTCGCCTGCTCGAACTGATCAACGACCAGCGCACCACGCCGGGGATGCTGGAGAAGGAGATCGCCCGCGACCTCGTCCTGGCGGCGAGGCTGCTGCGGGTGGCCAACTCCTCGTTCTACGTCTCGGCGATCGAGATCCGCAGCATCCGCGACGCGGTCGTGCGCCTGGGCTTCAAGACGGTTCGCAACTGGGTGGTGGTCAACGCCTCGCGCTCGGCGTTCCCGGGCGTGGACACCAGCCCGCTGCTGCACCGCATCTGGCGGGAGTCCCTGCTCTCGGCCCTGGGCAGCCAGACCGTCGCCGAGCACCTCGGGGCCGAGGACCGCGAGGCTGTCTTCGTGGGCGGCCTGATGCAGAACATCGGCCAGCTGATCATGGCGCGCGCCCTGCCGGGCCTCTACGGCAAACTGGTCGAGGACGCCCGTCGGGAAGGCACCGCGCTCTGGCGCGTCGAGCAGAGGACGCTGGGCTGGGATCACGGCGAGCTGGGCGCCCTGCTGATCGCGGATTGGGGCCTGGGCGCCGAGCTGGCGCACGCCGTGCGGCGGCACCATTCCCTGGACGCCGAACCGCCGGCCGGCTCGCTGGCGGCGATGATCGCGCTGGGCGAGGATCTGGCCGGTTGCGTGGAGGCGGACGAGGGCGGCGTGGCCCTGGCCTACCGCAACAGCCTGGCGGGGCCGCGCCTCGGCGTGGACCTGCCCCGTTTCCGGGAGCTGGCCGGCCGTCTGCGCGGCGTCGACGTGGAGTCTTGCCTGTGAGAGGCGATGCGTCCGCGGACTAGTCGGCGGCGGGCGGTTCGTCCGGCGGCGGGGGCTCGAAGCAGCGCCGGCAGCGCGCCTCGTAGGTGCCCTGGGCGCCCACCAGGATCTTCATCTGCTCGTCCGTCAGCCGCTGGGTGTGGTTGGCGGGATTCCCGCACAGCACGCAGATCGCCAGCTGCTTGGTCACGTACTCCGCGATGGCCATCAGCCGCGGCATGGGCTCGAACGGCCGGCCGCGGTAGTCCATGTCCAGCCCGGCGACGATGACCCGCTTGCCCAGGTTGGCGATCTTGTTGCAGACGTCGGTCAGACCGTCGTCGAAGAACTGGGCCTCGTCGATGCCGACCACCTCGGTCTTGTCGTCCACGCAGTCCAGGATGTCCAGGCTCGAGGCCACGGGCGTGCTCGGCAGGCGTTGCTGGCTGTGCGAGACGATCTCGTGCTGGCTGTAGCGGTCGTCGATGCAGGGCTTGAACAGCTGCACGCGCTGGCGCGCGATCTGCGCCCGGCGGATGCGGCGGATCAGCTCCTCGCTCTTGCCGCTGAACATCGGCCCGCAGATGACTTCGAGCCAGCCGGTCTTGCCCTGGATGATCTGCATCGCGCCTCCGTGGTCCGCGGACGGGGGCCGCGCGCCCCCGGGACGGTCCGCAATGTACGCGAGGCGGCCGGGATTGACCAGCACGGTTTCCCGGGTCCCCGCCGCGGCGCTTGGCCCTTGCGCCGGTGCTGCCGGATGCTATGATCGGCCCATGTGGAACCGCGCGACATTCCGGCGCCTGCTGCCGGTCCCGGTCATCGGCATGGTCCATTGCCGCGCCCTGCCCGGGGCTCCGGGGTGGGAGGGCGACATGGCCGCCGTCGTGGCGGCCGCGCTGGCCGACGCCAGGGCGCTGGCCGACGGCGGCGTCGGCGCGCTCATGCTCGAAAACTACCACGACATCCCGTTCTTCCCGCGGGAAGTGCCGGCCGAGACCACGGCCGCCCTGACCCGCGTCGCGGCCTCCCTGCGCGACGCCTGCCCGGATCTGCCGCTGGGGATCAACGTGCTGCGCAACGACGCGCACGCCGCCCTGGCCGTGGCCGCCGCCGTCGGGGCCGCCTTCGTGCGGGTCAACGTCCTGGTCGGGGCGGCGGTCACCGACCAGGGTCTGATCGAGGGGCGGGCCGCCGAGGTGCTGCGCCTGCGGCGGCAGTTGGCGCCCGGCGTGGGCATCCTGGCCGACGTGCGCGTCAAGCACGCCGCGCCCCTGGCCGCGCGGCCCCTGGCCGACGAGGTCGCCGACCTGCGCCGCCGCGGCGGCGCCGACGCCTTGATCGTTTCGGGGGCGGCGACGGGCTCCCCGGCCGACCCCGGGGAATTGCACGCCGTGCGCCTGGCCGAACCCGACGCGCCGCTGCTGGTCGGCAGCGGCCTGACCGCGCGCAATGCCCCCCTCTACGCCCCCCACTGCGACGGCTGCATCGTCGGCACGTCGTTGCAGATCGCCGGGACCGACGGCCGCCGCCGGATCGACGCCGGCCTGGCGGCGGCCTTCACCACGGCTTTCACCGCGGCCCTCGCCGGCGCCGCGACCGAGGACGGAAGATGAAACTCCTGGTGACGGGCGGCGCCGGCTTCATCGGCGCCAACTACGTGCGGATGCTCCTGGAGCGCGGCGGCGACCGGGTCGTGAACCTCGACCTGCTGACCTACGCCGGCAACCTGGAGAACCTGGCGGGCTGCGAGGACCGTCCCGACTACCGCTTCGTGCGCGGCGACGTGCGCGACCGCGCCCTGCTCGACCGCCTGCTGGCCGAGGAGCGCATCGAGGCGGTGGTCCACTTCGCAGCCGAGAGTCACGTCGACCGTTCCATCGACGACCCGCGCGAGTTCCTCGACACCAACATCCTGGGCACCCAGACGCTGCTGGAGTCCGCGCGCCGCGCCGGGGTCGCGCGCTTCCTGCAGGTCTCCACCGACGAGGTCTACGGCTCGCTGGGGCCGACCGGCCTGTTCACCGAGGACTCGCCGCTGGCGCCGAACTCGCCGTACGCCGCGAGCAAGGCGGCGGCCGACCTGGTGTGCCGCGCCTACCACCACACCTACGGTTTCCCGGTCCTGGTCACGCGCTGCAGCAACAACTACGGCCCCTACCAGTTTCCCGAGAAGCTGATCCCCCTGATGATCGCCAACGCGCTCGAGGGCCGGCCGCTGCCGGTCTACGGCGACGGGCGCAACGTCCGCGACTGGCTCTACGTGCGGGACCACTGCGAAGCCGTCGACGCCGTCCTGCGCCGCGGCCGTCCCGGCGAGGTCTACAACGTCGGCGGCAACAACGAGATGCAGAACATCCAGATCGTGCGCCTGCTGCTGGAACTGCTGGGGCTGGATGAGTCCCGGATCACCTTCGTGAAGGACCGGCCCGGCCACGACCGGCGCTACGCGATCGACGCCACCCGCATCCGCGACGAGCTGGGCTGGGCGCCGCGCCACCGTTTCCGCGAAGGCATCCGCGCGACGGTCGACTGGTACCTGGAGAACCGCGCCTGGTGGGAGAAGGTGCGCAGCGGCGCCTACCGCGAATACTACGACCGCCTGTACGGCGCCGGAGGCCGCCACACCTCGACATGAACCGGCGCGCACAGTTGCCCGACGGACGCCTGCTGCGTCTGGACGACGGCCTGCTCGGCGTGTTGCGGGCCGGCGTGCTCGCCGTCGACGGTGTGGCGGTGCGCGAGGAGCCCGCGGTCTGGGAAGAGACCGCGTCGCTGGGCGCGCAGATGCGGGCGCGCTACGCCTCCCGCGCCCCGAGCGACATCCCCGGCCTGCGCGAGGCCCGCGACCTCTACAACGCCTTCGGCATGGAACCCACCCGCCACCGGCCCAGCAGCGAGGCCCTGCTGCGGCGCGTCCTGCAGGGCAAGGACCTCTACCGCCTCAACAACGTCGTGGACACCTGCAACCTGGCCAGCCTGGAGTTCCTGCTGCCGATCGGCCTGTACGACCGCGACCTCGTGCGCGGCGACGTGACGCTGCGGCTCGGCCGCGAGGGGGAGGAGTACCCCGGCATCCGCAAGGGGCCGGTCCACCTCGCGGGTCGCCTCGGGCTCTTCGACGACGACGGCGGCTTCGGCTCCCCCACCAGCGATTCCCAGCGCACGTGCGTCCACGAGGGGACGACCCGGCTGCTGGCGGTGATCATGTCCACCCGCGCCTTCGCGCCGGACGCGATGAGCGCCTGCGTGTCGCGCTTCGGCGAACTCCTGGTGCGGCACTGCGGCGGCGCGGTGACGTTCGCCGGGCTGCTGGACGGCGGGTCGTGAACGCCGGGGTGCGTTTGCGCGTGGTCGTCGGTTGCCTGCTGCCGGCGGCGCTGGCTTGCCTGGCGGGCTGCGGCGACCATCGGGACCGGGACGGGGCGCGCCGGGGCGCGGTCGCCACGGCCCACCCGCTGGCCACGCGCGCGGCCGTCGAAGTCCTGCGCGACGGGGGCAACGCCGCGGACGCCGCGGTGGCGGCGGCCTTCGCGCTGGCGGTCGTGGAGCCCTACTCCTCGGGCCTCGGCGGCGGCGGCTTCCTCGTGGCCCACCTCGCCGACGGCGCCGACCTCGCCCTGGACGCGCGCGAGACCGCGCCCGCCGCCGCGCACCGCGACATGTTCCTGCGCGACGGCGCCGCGGATCCCGCGGCGAGCCGCGACGGCGCGCTCGCGGTGGCGACGCCGGGCCTGGTCCGCGGTCTCGAGACCTTCCACCGCCGTTGCGGGCGGCTGCCCTGGGCGCGGCTCGTCGCGCCGGCGGTCGCGCTCGCCGGCGACGGTTTCCCGGCCGACAGCCTGCTGTGCGCGCGTCTGCGCGACAACGCGGCGCGCCTGGACGCGACGGCCCGCACCGTGTTCCTGCGCGACGGGGTCGCGCCCGCCGCCGGGGACACGCTGCGGCAGCCGGATCTGGCGCGCACCCTCGCCGCGATCCGCGACGGCGGCGCCGACGCCTTGCACCAAGGCGACCTCGCCGCCGCCATCGCCGACGCCGTCGCCCGGGCGGGAGGCGTCCTGACGGCGGCCGATCTGTCCGGCTATCAGCCGGTCTGGCGCGAACCGCTGCGCGGCCGCTACCGCGGCTGCGAGATCGTCGCCATGCCGCCGCCGAGCTCCGGCGGCGTGCTTCTGCTCGCGATGCTCAACCTGCTGGAGCCCTGCGATCTGGGCGCCCTGCCGCGGGACGGCGCCGTCCTGGCGCACCTGCTGGCCGAGGCCATGTCCTTCGCCTTCGCCGACCGCAGCCGCTGGCTCGGCGATCCCGACGCCGTGGCGATCCCGGTGGCGTGGCTCACCTCGCGCGAGCGCGCCGACTCGCTGCGCGCGCTGATCCGCCCGGACGCCGTCGTCCCGTGGCAGAGTCTCGGCGGCGCCGCCGTTGCGGTGCCCGGGCCCGATCACACCACGCACCTCAGCGTCGTCGACGCCGACGGCGCCGCCGTCGCCGCGACCCTCACGGTCAACCTGAGTTTCGGATCCGGGATGATGGCGCCGGGCACCGGGATCGTCCTGAACGACGAGATGGACGACTTCGCCGCGGCGCCGGGCGCGCCCAACGCCTTCGGCCTGCCGGGCGGGGAGGCCAACGCCGTGGCGGCCGGCCGCCGTCCGCTGTCGAGCATGACCCCGACGATCCTGCTGCGCGACGGCCGCGTCGTGCTGGTCACCGGCAGCCCCGGGGGTTCGCGCATCATCACCACGACGCTGCAGACGATCGTCAACGTCGTGGATTTCGGGATGGACGCGGCGCAGGCCGTCGCGTGCCCGCGGCTGCACCAGCAGTGGTGGCCGCCGGTGCTCTACGTCGAGGCGGGCGCGGTCGGCGCTGCGGCGCGCGACACGCTCGCCGCGATCGGCCACGTCCTGGAATCCGTGCCCTCCCTGGGCAACGCCCAGCTGGTGGCCGTCGATCCGGTGAGCGGCGAACTGCGGGGCGCCAGCGATCCGCGCGGCGTCGGCGCGGCCTCCGGCACCGGGGAGCGCGACCGCGGCCGCTAGAGGTGGTCGCCGGGGCGGCTCCCGCTTATCCTGGCCACATCAACCGACATACGGAAGGACGCTCGACGATGCACCCGTGCAGGCGCAAGTCACATGGATCCGGGTCGCTCCTGCTCATGGCGTCGGCCATGGCAGTGCTGGCGGCGCCTGCGGCCGTGCGCGCCGTCGGCGTCATTGGCGACGTCGACGGCCAGGCGATGCTGGAACGCGTCCGGACGCTGTCCGCCGAAGAACTGCAGGGCCGCGGCAACGGCACCGCCGCCGCTCTGGCGGCCGCGGACACGATCGAACGCTGGTTCGCGGCGGCCGGGCTCGAACCGCCGCCCGGCTGCGCGCATCGTTTCTCAGACTTCACGCTGGGAGGGCAGGGGCTGGACGGACTTCCGGCCCGCAACGTCCTGGGCTGGTCGCCGGGCCGCGGCGCCCTGGCCGACGAGCTCGTGGTGCTCGGCGCCCACTACGACCACCTCGGCCTGTCCCTGGGCCCCGACGGCGCGACCGTGACCGGGATCTACCACGGCGCCGAGGACAACGCCTCCGGCGTGGCGGTGCTGGTCGAACTCGCGCGCCGCCTGCACGCCGACGCGGCGCCCACCGACCGCTGCGCGCTGCTCTTCGTCGCCTTCGCGGGCGAGGAGGTGGGCCTGCAGGGCGCCGCCGCCGCGCTGCGCGCCGCGCCGCTGGCCGGCCGCCGGGTCCGTCTCATGCTGAACCTGGATTCGGTCGGGCGCCTGCGCGGCGACCGGCTCTACGTCGGCGGGCTGGGCTCTTCGCCGCGCCTGCGTCCGCTGGTGGAGGACGTCAATCGCGGGCACGGCCTCGGCCTGGAACTCAGCGACGGCGGCTGGGACGCCAGCGACCACGTCGCCTTCAACGCGGCCGGGATCCCCGTGCTGTTCCTGTTCACCGGCGCTCATCCCCAGTACCACAGCGTGGCGGACCGCTGGGAACTCGTCGAACCCCGCGGCCTGGCCAGAGTCGCCGCGTTTGCGCAGGATCTCGCGGCGGTCGTCGCCGCCGCTGCGGACGACTTCCCGTACGCGCCCCAGACCGCGCTGCCGTCCGCCGGGGGCGAGCGGGGGAAGACCCGCGCGTGGCTCGGCACGATCCCCGACTTCGTCGAGAACGCCGGCGGCGTGAAGTTGTCCGGGGTCATGCCGGGCAGTCCGGCCGAAGAGGCCGGCCTGGCGGCGGGAGACGTGCTGGTCGCGATGGAGGGAAGCGAAGTGGCCGACCTGGCGGGGCTCACCGCCCTGCTGCAGACGCACGGCGCGGGCGAGACGGTCACCGTGACGGTCGAGCGCGACGGCGGCCGCCGAGACTTCGCCGTCACGCTGCGCGCGCGACCCCGCTGAGCGCACGGCGGCTCAGATGTGCGCCGCCTCCCCGTACATCCCATCGATGATCGCCGCGTACTTCTTCTGGATCACCCGGCGCTTCACCTTCAGGGTGGGCGTCAACTCGTCGTTCTCCAGGGTCAGTTCGCGCTCGAGCAGGGCGAACTTCTTCACGGTTCCGAAACCGGGGAACTTGCGGTTGGTGCGGTCGAGCCCGCGCTGGTACTTCTCCAGCACGGCCGGCTCGCGCAACAGGGCGGCCCGGTCCGTCGCCGCCACCTTGTGCAACGCGGCCCACGCTTCCAGCTCCTCGAAGTTCGGCACGATCAGGCAAGTGAGGTAGGGCCGGTGGTCGCCCAGGACGACGACCTGGCTGATGAACTTGTTCTTCTTGAAGGCGTTCTCCAGCGGCTGCGGCGCGACGTTCTTGCCGCCGGCCGTGACGATCAGGTCCTTCTTGCGGTCGGTGATGTAGAGGTAGCCGTCCTCGTCGAAGCGCCCGATGTCCCCGGTGTGCAGCCAGCCGTCCCCGGTCAGCACCTCGCTGGTCGCGACCGGGTTGTTGTAGTAGCCGAGCATGACGTTGGGGCCGCGGGTGACGATCTCGCCGTCCTCGGCGATCTTCACCTCGACGCCCGGGATCACCTTGCCGACGCTGCCGACCCGGAAGTGCTCGAAGCTGTTCACCGAGATCACCGGCGAGGTCTCGGTCAGGCCGTAGCCCTCCAGGATGATCATGCCGGCGGCGTAGAAGAACTCGTTGATGTGCGGGGCCAGCGGCGCGCCGCCCGAGACGAAGAAGCGCAGGCGGCCGCCGGTGCGGGCGCGCAGCTTCGAGAAGACCAGCCGGTCGGCGAGCCGGCGTCGCAGCGCGAGGCCGGGGGAGACCTTCTCGCCCGCGCGCACGCGGCGGCCCCAGTCCTGGCCCACGCCGCGGGCCCAGTCGAAGATCAGGCGCTTGACGGGGCCGCCGGCCGCGGCCGCGGCGGTGACCCGGGCGTAGATCTTCTCGTACAGCCGCGGCACGCTGATCATCACCGTCGGGCACACCAGGCGCATGTCGTCGGAAACGGTCTCCACGCTGCCGGCGTAGGCGATGCCCGTGCCGACCGCCATCATGATGTAGAAGCCGGCCATCCGTTCCAGGACGTGCGACAGCGGCAGGAAGGACAGCACCCGGTCGTGCGGGCCGATGTCGATCAGCGAGGCGCTGGCCAGCACGTTCGAGACGAAGTTGCCGTGCGAGAGCATCACGCCCTTGGGGTCGCCGGTGGTGCCGCTGGTGTAGATGATGCTGCAGAGGTCCTGCGCCCGGGCCGGGCCGGCGTCGTCGCCGGCGGCCGCCGGATCCCGCGCGAGGAGGTCGCGACCCGCCCGTTCCAGGTCGGACATCCGCGCCACGCCCGGCAGATCCAGGTCGTCGTAGGCGTAGAGGTGGGTCAGGAAGGGCAACCGGCCGCGGATCCCGCGTATCTTCTCCGCCTGCTCGCGCGTCGAGACGAACAGGGCGACGGGTTGGCAGTCCTTCAGGATGTACGCGATGGTGTCCGGCAGCAGGGTGGGGTAGATCGGCACGTCCACGGCGCCCAGGGAGAGCGCGGCCAGATCGGTCAGCGCCCATTCCAGGCGGTTCTCCGAGAGGATCGCGATGCGGTCGCCGGGGACGATCCCGAGGGAGAGCAGGCCGGCCCTCAATGCGCGCACCTTCATGAGCGCTTCGGCGCTCGAGACGTCGATGTAATTCCCGTCCGGTCCCTTGTAGGAGAAGCAGTCCGGCCTGGGTGTTTCGGTCACGGCGGCCAGGAAAAGTCCGGGTATGGTCGTGGCGGGCATGCCTGCTCCTCAAGGGTCGGAGATAGCTGCATGGATTCGCAGTTGACAACCTGTAGCAGCGGCTCCAGCCTGTGTCAACGCCATTCGACCCGCAGCGACCCACAGGAGGCAGCATGCGAAGCCGTATCACGTTCCTTGTCCTGGTGTGCGCGCTGTGCGGCGCGTTGACGACCGTGCCGCCGGCCGCCGTCGCGGCGGATCCCGCGGCGGAAAGAGTCGAGCTGACGGCCGCCGTGCAGGCGGATCCCGGCGATTACGCGGCGCAGTGGAACCTGGCGCGCGTCCTGATCGACCTCGGCAACCTGGAGCAGGACAGCGGCAAGAAGCAGGCGCTGTTCGAGGAGGCGGTCTCGCACGCCCGCGCCGCGGTCGCCCTCGAACCCGGCGACACCTGGGGACACCACTACCTGGCGGCCTCGGTCGGCAAGCTGGCGCTGACGGTCGGCGGCAAGCGGAAGATCGAACTGTCCAAGGAGGTGCGGGACGAGGCCGAGAAGGCCATCGCCTGCGACCCGAACAACGACCGCTCCCACCACATCCTGGGTCGCTGGAACCGCGAGGTGACGCACCTGAGCCCCGTGCTGAAGCTCGCGGCCAAGGTCGTCTACGGCGGCGTGCCGCAGGGCGCCAGCGACGAGAAGGCGGTCTCCGAGTTCCAGGAGGCCATCCGCATCAATCCCCGGGCCGTGAACCACCATCTCGAGCTCGGCATCACGTACATGGAGATGAAGCAGTTCGAGGCGGCCATCGCCGAGTTCGAGACGGCGCTGGCCCTCCCGGACGCCGAGTCCAGCGACCCGCTGTACAAGGCCGAGGCCCGCGAGAACATCCGCGTCTGCGAGAAGAAGGTTGACCGTCAGAACGAGAAGCGACGGCACTGATCGCGGTGCGGCGGCCGACGCCGTGGCGCTGCGCCGCGACCTGCTGACCTGGTACGACCGCGAGCGACGGCCGCTCCCCTGGCGGGAGCGGCCGTCGGCCTACGGCATCTGGATCTCGGAGATCATGCTCCAGCAGACGACCGTCGCGACGGTGATGACGCGCTGGCGCGCGTTCCTCGACCGGTTCCCCGATCAGTCTTCCCTGGCCGCCGCCCCGCTCGAGGACGTCCTGGCCGCATGGAGCGGGCTCGGCTATTACCGCCGGGCGCGGTCGCTGCACGCGGCGGCGCGCGCCGTGGCGGCGGCGGGGGGCGAGCTCCCGCGCGATGCCGCGGGCTGGCGGGCCCTGCCCGGCGTCGGCCCCTACACGGCCGGCGCCGTGGCCAGCATGGCCTTTGGCGAACGCGTGGCGGCCGTCGACACCAACGTTGCGCGCGTGCTGCGGCGCCTGCACTGCCGGGACGCCGCGGCCGCCCGTGACCTGGCCGGCGCGGCGCTCGACCGCCTTGCCGCGGAACTGGTCGATCCCGTCAGGCCGGGGGACTGGAACCAGGCGCTCATGGATCTGGGCGCTGCGATCTGCACCCCGGCGGCGCCGGACTGCGCCGCCTGCCCCCTGGCTGCGGGGTGCCTGGCCCGGCTCGGCGGCGATCCTGGAGCGGTCGCCGGCCGGCGCGTCGGGCCGGGGACCACGCCCGTCAGCCTGTCGCTCCTGGTGATCCGTGTCGGACGCGGACTGGTCGCCGTGCCGCCCGGCGCGACGACCCCCATCCATTGCCGGGGACTGGGCATGCCGGTCCGCGACGGCTTCGCCGGTCTCTACGAGGGGCTTTGGGGTCTGCCGTCGACCACCTGGTACGGATACAGTGGGACGGATCCCCGCGGTGCCTTCGCCGCCGCCTGGCGGGGGGCGCTGCCGGCCGCAGCGGCCGCACCGCAGCACCGAGGGGTCATCCGGCACGCGATCACGCGTTACCGCCTGCGTGTGGACGTCTTCGAGTCGGGGCTCGGACGGGACGGGTCCCTGCCGGCGGGTTGGGTCCGTTGCGGTCCGGGCCGTCTGGCGGCGATTCCCTGGAGTTCGCTGGCGCACAAAGCACTAGGACGCGCGGGGGTGTCGATTGAGATTTGACTTAGCGTGTCCGCTTTTCCATCATTCTGATAGCGGACTGCCGGCGTCCAGGAGGGACCATCGCCCGGCCGCGTCCGCAGCACGATGCGCCAGAAGGGTGGGACGACCATGCTGCAGATCACTCGCCAGACCGAATACGCCATCCGCGGTCTGATGGAGCTCGCCGAGCGGGACAACGGCACACCCGTCCGTCTCAAGGCGCTCGCGGAAGCCTGCGAGGTTTCCGAAGCGTTCCTGGCCAAGATCTTCCAGATGCTGTCGCAGCACAACGTCGTGAAATCGCACCGCGGCGTGAAGGGCGGCTTCTCGCTCGGACGCGAGAAGTCCCAGATCAACCTGCGCGAGATCGTGGAGATCTGCGAGGGGGGCATCGCCCTGAACCACTGCCTGCGCAAGGTCGACCCCTGCTGCCGGACCGACGAGTGCAAGATGAACCACGTCTGGGAGAAGGCGCAGGCGGCGCTCACCACGGCGCTCGAGCAGACGACGCTCGCCGACCTGGTCTGATCACGCGAGCTGCGGCCGCGCTGCCGGTCAGCGATCCTTCCCGGCATGCTTTTCCCGCAACTGCCCGCAGGCGGCCGCGATGTCGTCGCCGCCGCTGATCCTGATGTAGGCTTCCACGCCCGCCCGCCGCAGCACCTCCTGGAACCCCAGCAGCCGCGACGCGTCCGGCGGGCCGAAGCGCTCGTCGATGCGGTTCATGGGGATCAGGTTGACCTTGAAGGGGCGGCCTTTCACGAGCTTCGCCAGCGCGGCGGCCTCGGGGTCGCCGTCGTTCACGCCGTCGATCAGCACGTAGGCGATCGTCACGCGACGCTGCCGGCGCCGGGCGTACTCCTGCGCGAGGTCGAGCACCTCGGGCAGGGGCGTGCGCCCGGGCACGGGCATCAGGCGGCGGCGCAGGGCGGGATCCGTGCCGTTGACCGAGACGGTGAGCCCCACGCCCTGGGGCAGATCCAGCAGCCGCCGCATGCCCGCGGGATGACCCGAGGTCGAGACGGTGATCCGCCGCGGCGACATGCCCAGGCCCGCGGGGGACGTGAACGTGTCGATGGCCTGGGCGAGCGCATCGAAGTTGTCCAGCGGTTCGCCCATCCCCATGAAGACCAGGTTGAACGCCCGCTCCGCGCAGCCGGGCACGGTTTCGCGCGCGGCGTCGCGGCGCAGGCGGAGCACCTGCTCGACGATCTCGCCCGCGCCGAGGTTGCGCACCAGGCCGCCGCGCGCCGTGGCGCAGAAGCTGCATGCCATCGCGCAACCCACCTGCGACGAGAGGCAGAACGTCAGGTGCTGCTCCATGGGGATGGTCACGCTCTCGATGGCGTGGCCGTCGCGCAGCGAGAACAGGTGCTTGCGGGTGCCGTCCTGCGACACCTGCCGCTCGCGCACCGACAGCCCGTCCAGGTCCCAGCCCGCGGCCAGGTCGCGGCGCAGGTCGGCCGGCAGGTCGGACATCTCGTCCCAGGCGGCGGCATCGCGGGCGTAGAGCCAGCCCGCGAGCTGGTCGCCCCGGTAGGGGGAGACGCCGAGCCCCTCCAGCAGGCCGCGCAGGCCGGCGACGGGAACGTCGCGGATCAGCGGCGGCAAATTGCGGTCCATGGCGCTCCTGCGTGGCGGTCGGGCGTGTCCGGCGGGCGATCCGGTCTTGACACCCGGTCGGCATCGCTCACATCGTGCTGGGGTGGATCCGAGATCCAGAGTTACACCACCTGCGCGCCGGGCGCAAGCCGGCCGCCCGCGGAGGACCCCGTGAACACCATCCTGGTCGTCGACGACGAGGCTGCCATCCGGTCGACCCTCGACCAGATCCTGACCTACGAGCGTTACCGCGTGCTGACCGCCGGCGACGGTCTGGCCGCCCTGCGCCTGCTCGGGGCCGAGAAGATCGACGCCATGCTCCTGGACGTCAAGATGCCGGACATGGACGGCTTCGAGGTGCTCGAGCGCATGGCGGCCGAGGGGTACGACGTGCCCGTGATCGTCGTTTCGGGGCACGGCAACATCGAAACCGCCATCGAAGCCGTCCGCAAGGGGGCCTACGATTTCCTCGAGAAGCCGCTGGACCGCGCGCGGCTGCTGCTGACCCTGCGCAACAGCCTCGACCACCACCGGGACCGGGCCCAGAAGGAGGGGCTGCGCGTCCGCGCCGGTTTCTACGCGCCGCTGGTGGGGGAGTGCGCCGGCATGCGCGAAGTCCGGGACTTTGTCGCGCGCGTGGCCCCGACCGACGCCACGGTGCTGATCACGGGCGAGAACGGCACCGGCAAGGAACTCGTGGTCAAGGCGCTGCACGCCGGCAGCCCGCGCCGGAACAAGCCCCTGGTCGAGGTCAACTGCGCCGCCATCCCGCGCGAACTCGTCGAAAGCGAGCTATTCGGTCACGAGAAGGGCAGCTTCACGGGCGCCGACCGGCTGCGCATCGGTAAGTTCGAACAGGCCGACGGCGGCACGCTCTTCCTGGACGAGATCGGGGACATGAGCGAGGAGGCCCAGGCGAAGGTCCTGAAGGCCGTCGAGGAGAGCCGTTTCGAACGCGTAGGGCGGCCGCGAGGTCCGCCAGGTCGACGTGCGCATCGTGGCCGCCACCAACCGCGACCTGGCCAGTCCGGGCTCCGGCTTCCGGCAGGACCTGTTCTTCCGCCTGAACGTGCTGGCGATCCACCTGCCGCCGCTGCGCGAACGGGCCGCAGATGTGGACCTGCTGCTGGACCATTTCATGAACACCCTCTCCGCCCAGTTGGGCCGCCAGCCCAAGCGGTTCGCCCCCGAGGCCCTGGCCGCGCTGAGGCGGCACACCTGGCCGGGCAATGTCCGCGAGCTGCGGAACCTGGTCGAGCGGGTCCTGATCCTGACCACGGGCGAGGTCGTGGACGCCCCGGGCCTGCCACCCCTGCTGGACAGCCGGACCGTGTCGCCGGACGGCGCCGCGTGGCTCGGGATCCCGGATTTCCAGGATTTCAAGGCCGCGACCGAGACGGTGTACCTCCAGGCGAAACTCAAGGAATTCGGCTACAATGTCAGCCGGACAGCCGAAGCCCTGGGCATGCAGCGCAGCAATCTGTACAAGAAGATCGCCAAGTACGGTCTGCGCACCCAGGCGACCGGACCGGGGGCCATTGACACTGCCGAAACCGATCTGTAAACTGTAGTCATGATTTCGGGCCTGGATGCCACCCGGCGCCGGCCCACTGCCCAGCGCACCTGGGGACGGGAGACTGCCCGGGGGCATCGGCCGCCAGGCAAAAGTGAAGTGGAGTGGGATCATGAAAAGGGCAATGCACACGGTGGCGTTGTTGCTGATCCTCGCCTCGGCCCTGCCGGCCCAGGCGACGTCCCCAGCCGCGTCCTCAGGGGCCGGCGCCCGTCGCCGCCGTCTCGGTGGCTTCGCCGGTCGCACCACCTGCGAACGACCTGGTCCACCAGTACGGCGATCCCGACGACGCCATCACGGGCAACCGGGGCAACAGCATCGTCGGCGGAACTTCGAGCTGCACGCCGCCCGCACCGTCCAGCACGGCGGCCTCGTTCGCCCAGTGGTTGATCTCGGTCCTCGCGTGCGTTGCTCCGACGATCTGAGCCGGCCGTCTGGAGAACGGCCGACTCCGCACCGCGCATGTACGAACCCTGAAGTGCACGAACCTTGAAGTGCACGGATCTTGAAGAGGTGATGGGAGTCCAGTTCGAATAGCCCACTTTCTCGCCAGGGGACTCATTCGATGGATCGGGATTCCAGACACAGGCGCCAGGAACGCCGCCACGACTCGGGCCCCCACCGTAGCCAGGAGCGGGGCGATTGGGTGCGTCTGGAAGAGATCGGCGACCTCCACTTCGAAGCGAGCGCCTACTCCTCGGCCCTCGAATACTACCAGCGCATCCTCGACGGCCCCGCGCTGGACGGCCTCGATCTCGATCACGCCCTCACCCTGCAGCGCAAGACCGTCGACGCCGCCCTCAATCTGGGCGATCTCGTGCTGGCCCACGACCTGCTTCAGAACGCACAGTCTCAGGTGCAGGCAGCGGTGGGGTTGCCCGATTCCGCGCGACGCCTGCTCGCCGCCCCCCTGCTGGGACGCGAGGCGGGGCTGCAGGTGCAGCGGGGCGCCTACGCGGATGCGCTGCTGAACTGCAAGCGGGCCTTCGCCGTCCTGGCCGTCACCGACAACCACACCGAAGTCGCCAACCTCCAGGTGACGATGGGCGTCTGCCACCATCGACTCGGCCGTCTGGACAAGGCTGAGGAGTTCTACACCGACGCGCTGGCGACCTTCCGCCGGATCGGCGACGACCTCGGCATGGCCATCCTCTACAACAACCTGGCCCTGTTGCAGAAGAACGCCTGCCGCTGGCACCGGGCCCTCGATTACCAGCGCCGGTCCCTGGATCTGGCCGCGGCCCACGGCGCCACGCACCTGATGGCGCGCCTCCACCTGAACGAGGGCATCATCCTGCGCAAGTCCGAACGGCACGGCGAGGCCCGCGCCAGCTTCGAGAAGTGCCTGCGCCTGGCGACGAGCCTCGGCGACCTGGACCGCCGCACCAAGGCCTGCCTCGCACTCGGCCAGCTCGACCTGCTCGAGGGCCGCCTGTTGCGTGCCGAGGAACTGGTGCTGGAAGGCCAGCACCTCGCCGAACAGGCCGGCTACCCGCGCGAAGCCGCCATCGCCGACGAGTACATGGGAGACATCCAGGCCCGCCGCGGCGAGTGGGAACGCGCGCTCTACAACTACGAGTTGGGCCTGGCGAAGGCGCGCGGGATCGCCAAGTCCACCGACCTCGAGGGGGAACTGCTGCGCCGGATCGCGGAAGCCAGGGCCGGCCGGCAGCAGTGGCGCGAAGCCGCCGCGAGCGCCGAAGCGGCGCTGGAAGTCTGCCTCGCCTGCGGCGAATTGTTCGAAGTCGGTTTCTGCCATCTGGTCCTCGGCCAGGCATGGACGCGACTCGGCGACATCGAGCACGGCGCTTCCCACTTCAAGACCGCGACGCGCACGTTCCACAAACAGCAGCTGCCGCTCCAGGCCGCGCGCGCCGTCCTGGTCCACCTCCGGGAAGGCGCCGGCGTGGCGCCCCACGAGGAACTCGTCGCCCTGCGGCGATCGCTCGGCGAGGCGGTCGAGTGCGACGCGGTGCGCGGGGACGAACACCTCTACGGCCGCCTGCTGCAGGGTTTCGCCGAGATCCTGCTGCTGCTCGGTGAGCACGACGAGGCCCTGATCGCCCTGGGCGAACTGGACCGGGCCCTGTCGGCGTTCGACGCTCCCGATCTGGCAGGGCAGGCCGCGGCCCTGCGCGTGCGACTGGAGCGGGCCCTGGTGGGCGAGCAGCCGTTCCTGGACCCGCAGCGCCTCGCGATCCGCGGTGAAGGCGAACGCGTGGAGGCCGTCCAGACCGCCCTGCGGGGGCTGCTGGAAGCCGCTCTCGTCCGCACGGGCGCCAGGGAAGGATTCGCGGCATTGACGCCGTTGGCCGACTACCCGGTCTCCGAGCAGGTCGTCACGAGCCGCGGCGTGCCGGCGACGACCGCCCGGAAGCTCACCACCTGGTTCGCCGACAAGCTCTACGCAGGTTCGCCGACCCCCCGCCTGATCTCGAAGCCGGAACCCGGCACGGCCGTCGCGAAGCTCCTTGCCGGATTGCCCTGCGCGACGGACATCAACCTCTTCGTGCCGATCGCCCTGCCCG
Source organism: bacterium (assembly GCA_016706845.1). Classification (GTDB taxonomy): domain Bacteria; phylum Krumholzibacteriota; class Krumholzibacteriia; order LZORAL124-64-63; family LZORAL124-64-63; genus PNOJ01. Next base: position 193,673 of record JADJIV010000002.1, on the reverse strand, counting down.
ACAAGCTCTATGGCCTGCTCTACCTGTCGGGCTGCCCCGGCAATCCCGGTGCGTCGGCCTTCCGCCCTGCTCTGGAATTCCTCTCGACGGCGTCCGGCTTCCTGGCGATGAATGTGGCCGAACTCGAACGCGACCGGCCCGCCGCCTCGGCGCTGGCCGTCCCGGAGCGCGAGAGCGCCCTGAGCGGCATCATCACCGGGCACCCGGACATGCTGCGGCTCCTGGACGTGGTCCGCAAGGTCGCAGCCAGCGATCTGCTCGTGCTGCTCCAGGGCGAGACCGGCACCGGCAAGGGTCTGTTCGCGCGGGCGATCCACGATCTCAGCGGCCGCGCCGGTCGGAAGTACCTCGCCATCAACTGCGCGGCCATCCCCGAGACTCTGCTCGAGAGCGAACTGTTCGGCCATGTCAGGGGCAGTTTCACGGGCGCCTACGGCGACAAGAAGGGCCTCCTGGCCGAAGCCGCCGGCGGCACCGTGTTCCTCGACGAGATCGGCAAGCTCCCGCTCGGCATGCAGGGCAAGCTCCTGCTGTTCCTGGACTCGATGACCATCCGTCCCGTCGGCGCAAACGTCGACCAGGTCATCGACGTGCGCGTCATCTGCGCCACCAAGAGCGATCTCAAGGGGCAGGTCGCGCGGGGCGAGTTCCTGGAGGACCTCTACTACCGGCTGCTGGATTTCCCGCTCGCCGTGCCGCCGCTGCGGGAGCGCCGCGAGGACATCGGCCTGCTGGTCCCGCACTTCATCGCCCGCTACGCCGCGGCGCGCGGCATCGAACCGCCGGGCTACACGGCGGCGTTCATCGACGCCCTGATGAGTCATGCCTGGCCCGGAAACGTGCGGGAACTGGTCAAGGCCATCAACCGCGCCATCGTCCTGGCCCACGGCGAACCGATGCTGCGCCCGGAGCACCTGCCGGCCGAGATCGTTCCCGCCAACGGCGAGACCGCCGCGCCCCGCACCCCGTCGACGTTGCGCGAGGTGCTCGGAGCGGTCGAAGCCCGTGAGATCGCGCGCGTGCTGGCTTCGACCGGGGGCAACAAGGCGGCGGCCTCCCGCCTGCTCGGCATCAGTTATCCCAATCTTCTGAAGAAAATCCGCCTCTACGATCCCGACGCCGACTGACGACCTCTCGCTGAACCAACCTGGTAGCAACGGATGTTCGCCCGGGACCGCCGGGTATTAAAGTTATTGCCACTCCAACTTCATAAGAATCAAGCGGCTCTCATGTACGCTGCCTGCAGGGGCAACGATTTTTCTTGTCCGGCCGCTCCATGTTGAAGCCGGAGATGCTCCCGGATTCTTAACCATAAATAAATCAATGGATTGCGCGACCAGCCGCCGGCGCTCTTGAATGGCATGCCGACTGCAACCTGCATTGCGAACGTGGGTGGGACCAGTTGCAGGGATGAACCTGGACCGACCCGTACTGCGAGCCGAGACTTCGGAAGGGAAACCGGATCCACAACTTTCAGTGTCAACCGGCATGCTGGAAGTGTTTTTCAACGACAAGGCCCGTGGTGGGCGGCTAGGAATGTGGGGTTCCGATCCGACCGGACAACGGGTGAAGAAAACCGTGGATCCGTTCCCTTCCGATCGCACCGGCCGCAGTAACAGATCAGAGAAAGAGCCAGCAGATCCCGCAGAGGCGAGACTCGGGATCCTCGGTCTACTCCAGGACCGCTGGCTCTTTTCTCTTTGTCGGCTGATCGCCCCCGTCGTCCTTTTTTGGGGATGCCGTGGACCTCGTGTGGGACACTGGCAACTGGCCCATCCTTCCTCCGACTTCATGTCATTTCTTAATCTGATCTTTAATTCATGATATAATAATGAATTACAATGTGGCCGTGGAAGTGGCGCTGTGCGCGCCCCTTGGCACGCCTCCTGCCATGAAGAGCCTGCGGGTGGGCGTGATGCCGTCCCGAGGGAGGTGGGACCGTGAACCGGATGCGTACCGAGGATCGAAGCCGCTCGAACGTGGTCTTGAAGGCCGTCTTGTCCCTGCTCGTGCTGGCGCTCCTGATACCGCTGCCTGGCTGTGACGACGACCCTGTCGACACCCAGGCTCCTACCGTCCCCACCGGCGTCTTCACCGTCACCGGCGAGGGTGTCGTCTCGGTCTACTGGAACGACCTGGACCAGTCCGACCTCGCCGGTTACGCCGTCTACCGTCACGACGGGACCGACCCGGTGCACGGCCGCTACCACTGGCTGGGCGACGTCGCCTGGGACGAGAACTTCGACGAGGACAACCTGCTGCACTGGTTCGACGATTTCGACGTCGTGGACGGGCAGACCTACTACTACGCGGTGCTCTCTTACGACACCAGCGGGAACGAGAGCTCCCTGAGCTGGGAAACGGTCGACGACACGCCGCGGCCCGAGGGTTACGAAGTCCTGCTCTACGACCGCTTCGGCGGCTATCCCGAGCGCAGCGGTTTCGACTTCAGCCGCCTGGACAACGGCCGGATGGAGTGGGACGCCCCGACCGCCGACATCTTCGTGGCCATCGTCGAGGACGTGCCCTTCGTCTACTCGGCGCGCCCCGGCATCGTCCTGCTCCAGGACCTCGGGACCATCCCCTTCTCGGCGGTCGACGAGGCCCCGACGTCCGGGTACTCCGCCATCGGCGTTGCGGAACTGATCGAGGGCCACACCTACGCCGTGGCGATCGTCGTGGATCCCGAGAGCGACGTCCACTACGCCAAGTTCTACGTCTACGCGATCGCGGCGGGCTACGTCGAGATCGACTGGGCCTACCAGTTCGACGAAGGCAACCCGGAGTTGAAAGTCGTTGCGGGCAGGCGTCGCCGGAGCCCCCCGCAGCGAACTGATCCGGTTCTGAAGGCGCTGACCCGGAAGGAGGTCCGGTCATGACACACAGGACATCGACGACGGGCGCGCGGACGGCGGCGCGAAGGGACCGCGCCCCGCGGCTGGCCCTGCTGGGGCTGCTCGGCGCGCTGGCGCTGGCGCTCGGCTTCGCCACGGCCCGCGCGCAGCAACCCGCGGCGGCCGACGGCTGGCAGGGGTACGACCAGCAGCCGCTGCGCGTGAACGTCTGGCACGACCGCCAGCAGGACGAAGTCTACAAGCGTGGCGAGTCGGTGCGCGTCCATTTCGAGACGAACCAGGACGCCTACGTCGTCGTCTACCGCATCGACACCGACGGCCTGGTGACGGTCCTCTGGCCGCGCAGCCGGCTGGACGACGGGTTCGTGTTCGGCACCCACACCTACAACCTGCCCGGCCCCGGCGCGCCGCGCATCCTCGCGGCCGATGACGAGGGCGTCGAGTACGTCGAGGCCGTCGTTTCGGCCTACCCGTTCGATCTGCGGGAGCTCGAGGTCGACTTCCACCACGAAGTGGAGGGGCCGCGGAGTTTCGCGTACTACGTCGCCGGCGATCCCTTCCTGGCGATGAACGAGGTGAATTTCGCCGTGACGGGCCTGGAGAACCCCGAGGACTACGTGGCCACGAACTACGCGAGCTGGTACGTCCACCGGCGCGTCGACCACCCGCGCTACCTCTGCAACCAGTGCCACGACGCCGGGCAGAGCTACGAGCCCTACCGCGACACCTGCGTGGTCACGATCCACCACGACTACCGGTGGGACAACGACTGGTACGTCCGTTACGGCTACTACCCGGCCTACTACTATCCCGTCTACTACTACGTCGATCCCTGGACCTGGAATCCCTGGATCAACTACTGGTACCGCCCCTGGTACGCGTGGCCCGTGAACCACGGCTGGGGCTGGGACCACGACTGCTACGTCTGGAACTACTCCCCCCGCGGCCGGGGCGACGTCTGGACGCGCTACAAGGACGGCGAGCGCCGCTACCGGCCGCTCGGCAAGGATCTGCGCCTGAAGCGGGGCGACGGCGAGGACAGCCAGCACCACCCCGCGGGCCTGGTGAAGAATCCGCGGCCGGACCGTGCGGTGAGCGACCGGATGTCCTCCCGCACGACGCCGGAGCGCGACGGCGCCCGGGACCAGGAGCGGGCCCGCTTCCGCGACGTGCCGCTGACGCAGCGTTCGGCCCAGACCTTCACGCCGCCGGCCCGCGACGACCGGACCCCCGGCATCCGCGTGCCGGGACGATCCGGCGCGTCGGGGGCAGCCGCGGGGAAGCCGTGACCAGGCCCGGCGCCGCGACGGGCGGCACGCCCGCGACCCAGGTGCGGCCGCAGGCGGGGACGCGCGGCCGCTCGGCGGGCGAGGTCCGGCCGAACCCAGACGGAGCGCGGCAAAGGGCGCCGACGACGGCGAGCGCACGATCCGACCGGTGCCCCGCCGCGACCAGAGCGATGCCGAGCAGGGCGCGGTGCGCCCGGTCGAACCCCGCACGAAGGGCCCGCGCCTGTGGAGCGGCGGCCGCAGCGAGGAGCACAAGGCGCCCGAGCGGCCGGCGTCGGCGGTCACGCCCCGCACCAACGAGGGCCGGAACGAGACGCCGCCGGCGGTCCGGGAGACTCCCCGCGGCAAGGAAGGCGACAGTTCCCGCGACACGGGCGGCACGCAGACGCGCCCGGCCCGCGAGAGTCAGGATTCACGGTCCGGCACGCAGCAGAGCGGCGGCGACGGCGGCTCGCGCGGCGGATCCTCGGGGCCGGGCAGTCCGGGCAGTCCAGCAAGTCCAGGAGCAAGGGGCGCTGACGCCCCCGTGATGTCGGAGGTGATCGGATCCCCCCATCGTGTTGGCGGACCGGCGAGGGCCTGATCCTTGAAGAGGTTGGCGCCTGTAGGGGAACGGGAAGCCGAGCCGGTCAGCCAATGATCACCGACGTCGAACGGCGGGGCAGGGGTGACGACGATGCCAATCAGGGGTGGCGGCGTTCGATCCCCGGCCCCGCCGTGTTTCCGGCGGGGCCGTTCGTTGACGGTTGTGCGACGCGCACCTATACTCCGCGTTTCCGCCGGTGGTGCCGGCTGTCGAAGCGAACCCGCACGCGAAAGCCGGACTTCATGAACCTGGCCGCAGAGCGCCCCAAGACCGCCGAACCGTCGGGCCGCGTTCCCGGGCGCGGCTGCGCCGCATGCCGGCGATGGGCCGCCGTCGTCGGGTGTGCTGCCTGGCGGCCCTGGCGGCAGCCGTGCGGGCCTCGCCCCGCCGATCCGCCGCGAGGCGATGCCGCCGGCCGAGCGGACTTGCGGGTGTGGATCGGGTTCTGGGCGAGAAGGCGGCGCCGCTGGCCCGCGACGGGTCGCCGGCCCTGCAGGCCGCGCGCCTTTCCGGCCGCGCGGCGCCCGACAGCCTGATGGCCGCGGTGCTGATGTGCGACTTCGCCGACAGTCTCTTCTACGGGCGCGACCTGACGGGCTTCCCGGTTCCCCGGCAGAGCGATCCCTACTACACCGCACACGACTCGCTCTATTTCGCTCACCAGTTCGCCGACGTGCGCTCCTACTTCCGCGCGGCCAGCGGCGACCGTTTCGAGTTCGGCTTCCAGGTCCACCCTGCGGTGGCCAACCTGGCCTGGCCCATGGCCTGGTACGGGGACCACCCCGATGAGGGGGAGCAGAAGGTGCTGCTGGCGCGCGACGCCATCGCGGCGCTGGACGCCGGGATCGACTTCTCGCGCTTCGACACCGTGGTGATCGTCCACGCCGGCGCCGGCGAGGAGACCGACATCCTGGGCGATTCGCCCGAGCAGATCTACAGCGGCTACCTGGGGCCCGAGGACTTCGCGCTCGCCGTCGAGGAGGGCCTGCTGACGGAGCCGGGGCTGCTCACCGACGACCCCCTGCCGGGCGGCGGCTTCGCCCTGATCGACCACGTGCTCATCCTGCCGGAGAACGAGTTCCAGGACCCGGTCGGCGCTTTCCAGGGCTACTTCGGCTCGCTCGGCGTCTACTGCTTCGAGGTCGGACTGCGCCTGGGCATGCTCTCGCTGAGCGATTTCACGCCCGCCGGGCGCCCGGACAGCCAGGGCGTCGGCGAGTTCTGCCTGATGGGCTACGGGCTGTTCACGGCCGCGGGCTACATCCCGGCGCATCCCTGCGCGTTCAACAAGATGCTCATGGGCTGGCTCGAGCCCTACCGGGTCGACCCCGGCTCGGGCGACATCCTGCGCCTGTACCCCGCCGAGTTCCCGGCCGCCGACTCCACGCTGGCGCGCGTGGAGATCGCGCCGCAGGAGTACTGGCTGGTCGAGTACCGGCAGCAGGACCCCGACGGCAACCGCATCTTCTCGTTCCCCGGCGACCTCAACGGCAACAACATTCCCGACTACTACGACGCCGACTCGGCCTACGGCGACGGGACGCCCACCAGCTGGTTCGATCCCGCGACGGACCAGCGCGAGTGGCTCGACGGCGGCGAGTTCGACTTCTTCATGAGCGAGAACCAGGCCCGGGCCCCCGGCGTCAAGGGCGCCGGCAGCGGCCTCTACGTCTGGCACGTCGACGAGTCGGTGATCCGCGCCTCGGCGGGCGCCGAGGGCAACCTCTACAACGCGGACCCCGCCCACAAGTCCGTGGACCTCGAAGAGGCCGACGGCATCCAGGATCTCGACGCCAGCACGCCGAGCGCCTGGTTCCTGGGCGGCGACAATGACAGCTTCCGCGGCGAGGAGGCGGCGCGCTTCGGACCCGACACCCGGCCGTCGACGGCCACGGCGTCGGGCCTGGCCACCGGCATCGTGATGGATTCCATCACGGCGGTCGTCCGGGATCCCGCCTACGTGGCCCCGGGCGAGACGGACCCCGTGATCGTCTACGCGCCCTGGATGGAGTTCCGCTGCGCGCGCGAGTCCCGCGGCGACGCCGAGCCCCTGGAGGTGCGCGAACTGCCGGGCCGCGACCTGCGCGGCATGCACCTGATCGCCGCCGACCTGGACTGGCCGGCCGACGGCACGCTCGAGATCGTGACCGCCGCCGACGGCGGGCGCGTCCTGGCCTTCCGCAGCGACCTGTCGGACTTCCGTGCGGGCGCCTCCGAACCGGGCCTGCTCGCCGTCGGGCGCAACGCCGACGGCTCGGCGGCCGCGTGGACGGGAGCGCCGCTGGTGGCGGACGTCGACGGCGACGGGCGGCCGGAGGTCGTGCTGTCGGCGCCCACCGGCCTGTTCGTCTTCAACGGCGAGGACGGGAGCGAGGCCGTCGACGGCGACGCTGATCCCGTCAGTATTGGACTCGCACTGGCGCTGACGGGTTGCGACTGGCCCCCCGTCATCGGGACGACCGAAGTCACCGTCGTCGAGACCTGGGATGACGGCGCCCGCAGCCGGCTGCGGGTCTGGCCGGGCGGCGCCGTGATCGCTCTGCCGCAGGAGCAGTGCCGCGTGCTGGCGCCGCCGGTGCCGCACATCGCCGGCGGGAGTCTCCATCTGCTGGCGCGCAACCTGGTCGATGAGCGGTGGGAGCAGCTGATCTGCTTTTCGGTGGCGGGTTCGAACCCGTGCGCGAACTGCCGGCGGAACCGGCCGCGTTCCGGCCGCAGATCTGGCAGATTCCCGCAGGAGGCACCGGTTCCATTGACGATGGGCGATCGCGAGTACGCGCTGGCGGTCGCGACGCGGGACGGCGGCGCCATGATGCTGCCGGATCTGCACGCGCCCGTGCTCTGGCCGGCCGGGCCGGCGGTGGCGACGCCCTTCGGGCCCGACTTTGCGCACGGCACCCGCGACGGCGCGTTCGCCTGCGCGGGCAGCACGGGCGCGCCCCGTATCGGCTGGCCTCGGCAGTTGGCGACCGGCGCTCTGGCCGCCGCTCCCGGGACCGAACCGCAGCCGCTGGCCTTCGATGTCGGCGAGTCGCGGCGCTATCTCTTCACGCTCGTCGACGGCCGCCTGTTCCTGCTCGGACAGGACGGCGCTCTGCTTCCCGGCTGGCCGCTGGCCGGGGCGGGTACGGCCGCCGGTACGCCGCTGCTGACGGATCTCGACGGTGCGCCTGGTCTCGAACTGGTTGCGGCCGGCAGCTTCGAGCGGATTGCGGGCGTCGCGGCGGACGGTGGTTTCGACGGCGAACCCGTGTCCCGCCTTGCGGTCTGGAGCCTGGAGGGCACCGCGGACGCGGCGCCGGTCTGGCCGATGTACGGCGGCAGCGCCGACGGTTGGACGTGGCTCCCGGCGTCCGCCGCCGGCCCCACCGGCGCGGGCCTGTTCGCCGCCGGCAGCCACGTCTGCTACCCGTCGCCGCTGACGGGCGAGGTGCTGCGCGTGCGCGCCGACGTCCTGCGGGATTGCGATGTCCGGGTCTTCCTGTACAATCTGGAGGGGGAGGAGGTGGCCGTCGCGGCCGCTACTTCCGCCCGCGCGGGCGAACCCGTGGAGGTCCGGTTGGACCTGCCGCGGCTCGCTTCGGGCCTGTACCTCTGCCGGCTGGTCGCCGAAGGCGGCGGCCGTTCCGAAACGAGCGTCGTGCCGGTGGCCGTCTCGCGGTGAGCCGCCGCCGTCGCCGTCCGCGGGTCTGGGCGCGCCGGTCGCGCCGGAAAGGATCGACATGATGTCTGCATCGCCGCGCCGCAGCGCGCTCGCCGCGCTCCTCGCCGTCCTGCTGCTCGCGGGGGCCGCCGCCGCCGGGACTCCGGGAACCTCGGGCTTCCTGTCCCTGCGCAATCCGGTGGGCGCGCGCGAGGCCGCCATGGGCGGCGCCGGCGTGGCCTCGGCCGACGGGGCGGCGGCCGTGTACTGGAACCCCGCGCGCCTCGCCTTCGCGACCGAGGGCACCGACCTGCTGCTGCAGCACCAGCGTCTGTGGGGGCTGTTCGACAAGGAGACGGCCGCCGTCGCCCACCGCACCCCGTACGGGACGCTGGGCTTCATCTTCTCCGGCCTCTACGCCGACGAGATCGAACGCTATGAGGAGGACGGCGTCGGCGTGCCGCTGGGCACGTTCCGCCCCTACGAGGTGGCGCTCGGCGTCAACTACGCGCGGACGATCGGCGAGGCCTTCGCGGCCGGCGTGGGCGTCAAGCTGCTGCACACCGAGATCGACGTGTACGGCGACACCGGCCTGGCCTACGACGTGTTCATCGCGCACCGCGCCGAGATCCCGGGCCTCTGGTTCGGCGCCTCGCTGACGAACCTCGGCCCCGATCTCAACCTCAACGACGCGCCCTTCGCCCTGCCGCAGGCCGGCCGGATCGGCCTGGCCTACGATCCCCAGCAGGATTTCTTCTCGGGCAAGCTGACTGTGGCCGCGGACGTCCTGTTCCCCGAACGACGGCAACGAGAAGGCTCACGTCGGCGCTGAATACCGGCTGGTGCCGGCCCTGGCCCTGAGGCTCGGCACGCGCATCAACTACGAGTCCCAGGGCTACACCTGGGGCGCCGGCTTCACGCGCGGCCCGTTGACCCTGGGCTACGCCTTTGAACAGGCCACCAACGACCTGGGCGACTGGCACCGGTTCGCGCTGGAGCTGGCGCTGGGCCGCGCCGGTTACTGAGGGTCCGCGACCGGGGGGCGGGGCTCGGCGGCGAAGTCGCGCAGCTCGAACCGCCCCCCCTGGACGATCGCGTAGCTCGCCTCGCCCGCGAACCAGCTGCCCAAGGCCGCCATCTCGCGCCCGCCCTCCGCGATGCGGAAGGCGTGGTGAACGTGTCCGATCAAGAGCAGATCCCATTCGCCGCGCGCGCGGGCCAGGTGCCGGCGCGCGCGCTTTTCGATGAGGTGGCGCTCGTCGCGCGAGGCCTGCCGGCTGGCGTGGCTCAACCAGTGCGAGAAGGCGTAGAGCAGCTCGGGGTGGAGGCGGGCGGCCCAGATGTCGTGGTTGCCGCCCACGAAGTGCAGGCGGACGCCCGCGTCGCGCACGCCGTCGAGGGCGGTCAGCAGCTCGTCGTAGCCCCGCAGCCGGAAATGCGGGTAGTCGAACCAGAAGTCGAAGACGTCCCCGAGCAGGACCAGCTCGTCGGCGTCCCGGGCCGCCTCGAGGAAGGACAGGAAGAGATCGCGGCGGCGGACTTCGGCGGGATCGGGCCGCAGCTTGAAGTGCGTGTCGCCGGCGACCAGGATCGTGTGCTCGTCGTTCTTGAACATGGTCGGATGTTAGTATATGAATGGCGCGTTCGCGGCAAGGTGTTTTCGGCCACGGCGCGGGGCCACGGACCGCAGCAGGGGAGGAAGCGATGGGCGTCTGGGACGATCTGCGCAGGAACGCGGGCGCGTGGTACGACACCGCGGCCGAGAAGACCGGGGAGCTGGCGCGGGTCGGCTCGCGGCGCTACGACATCTTCGGGATCGGCCGCGACATCGAGCGCCGCTACAGCGAGATCGGCAAGCTCGTCCACGAGGGGCTCCTGCAGGGGCGGACCGATTTCGGCGCCGACCCCGCCGTGCTGGACCTCGTCGAACGGATCCAGAAGCTCGAGGCCGACCTCGAGGTGAAGCGGCGCGAGATCGAGGAGATCCGCGACAGCGAACGCCGGCGGCGCGGACTCGCGGATCCCGGGTTGCCGCGCAGCCGCGGGGCGCCCCGCGACGACGACGAAGAAGGCGATCCCCGCCCGTACTGAGCGGTTGCGATAACACTTGACCGCCTATATCCATGTAGGGTAGTATCGGTTCATCCCTGCAACAGGCTGGTCGCCCCGCGGCCGGCCGACCCTGGTCCCACCCAGCCGCTCCCCCCACGAAGCGACCGGCACTGCCGCGTTCTGCGGTCCGCATCAGCGGCCCGCGGTGTCACCGCAGCCCGGGAGCTCCCGTGAACGTTCGCCGCCACGACTCCATCCTGATCGCCGCCCTTGCCGCGGCGCTCCTGCTGTGCCTGCCGGTCGCGCCGGGCGGCCGGGCCTCGGCCCAGGACCGCCCGCTGTCGCGGCTGGACGCCGGGCCGCCTCCGGATTCGCCGTTCACGGCGGTGGCGGACCGCGTGCGGCCGTCGGTCGTGAACATCCGCGTCGAGCGCGACCCCCGCGGCGGGCTGGACCTCGACCCGATGCAGGAGATGTACCGGGAGTTCTTCCCGGGCGGCCCCGGCGAGGGCACCCCCTTCGCGCCGCCGGGCAGCGGCACCGGCTTCGTCGTCAGCCAGGCCGGCCACATCCTGACCAACAACCACGTGATCGCCGGCGCCGACGTGGTGACCGTGAGGCTGAGCGGGGAACAGCAGGCGGTCGTTGCGGAGGTCGTCGGGACGGACCCCGCCAGCGATCTCGCGGTGCTGAAGATCGACCGCTCCGGGCTGGAGCCGCTGGTCTTCGGGGATTCCGACCGCGTGCGCGTGGGGGACTGGGCGATCGCGGTCGGCAACCCCTTCGGCAACCTCGAGGGCAGCCTCACCGTGGGCGTCGTCAGCGCCAAGGGGCGGCGGGACCTGGCCATCCACGGCGGCGCGCCCCGCTACCAGGACTTCCTGCAGACGGACGCCGCCATCAACTTCGGCAACAGCGGCGGTCCGCTGCTGGACCTCGCCGGGCGCGTGATCGGCGTCAACACGGCCATCAACAGCGCCGGCCAGGGGATCGGCTTCGCCATCCCGAGCAACTACGCGCGTCGCGTGTTCGAGCAGATCGCCGCGCACGGCCGCGTCGTGCGCGGCTACCTCGGCGCGGTCACGGTCGACTTCGTCAGCGAAGGTCAGCTGCGCGGCGCGCTGGTCGAGACGGTCCTGCCCGGCACGCCCGCGGCCGGCGCCGGGCTGCAGCCCGGGGACGTCATCGTGGAATTCGGCGGCCGGCCCGTGGCCGCTGATCGGGACCTGCAGTTCCTGGTGGGCGACGCCGACGTCGGACGCGCCGTCGCCTGCCGGGTCCGGCGCGACGGGCGCGAGGTCGCCCTGACCGTGACTCCGTCCGAGGAGAGCGCCGGCCCCGTCGACGCCGGGCCCGCCGCCGGCGCCTGGCTCGGCATCACGGCCGAACCCGCCGACGGGGACGACCCGCGGGTCGTGCGTCTGCGGGACGCGCTGGGGATCGTCGCCGGCAAGGGCATGATGATCGTCGGGGTCGAGCCGGGAAGCGCCGCCGCCGAAGCGGGCCTGCACCCCGGCGACGTGGTCCGCGAAGTCGACGGGCAGCCGGCCGACGGCGTCGCGACGTGGCGCCGCCTGCAGCAGCAGGCCGCCGGCGGCGAGGGGCCCGTCATGCTGCTGATCGTGTCGGGCGGCGTGGAGAGCTACCGCCTGCTCGAGCGGGAGCCGGGGTCGCGAGAGGGCTAGCCGAGGTCCGGGGCGGACTCCCCGGACCGACCGGGTCCGTGCACTGAAAGGGAAGAGGTGGACGTCATGGCGAACAGACCATCGATCGTGCCCCCCATGCACGAGAAGAGCCTGGAAGTCTACTTCCGGGAAATCAACCGCTACGCCCTGCTGACGCGCGAACAGGAGGCGGACCTCGCCCGGCGCAGCCGCGCCGGCGATCGCGACGCCCTGCAATGTCTCGTCAACGCGAACCTGCGCTTCGTGGTGACGGTGGCCAAGCGCTACGTCCACCAGGGGCTGACGCTCGCGGACCTCGTCAACGAGGGCAACCTCGGGCTGCTCAAGGCGGCCGACCGCTTCGACGAGACCCGCGGCTTCAAGTTCATCTCCTACGCCGTGTGGTGGATCCGCCAGTCGATCCTGCAGGCGCTGCTGGACCACTCGCGCCTGGTGCGCCTGCCCCAGAACCAGACGGCCCAGCTGCTGAAGGTCAACCGGGCCCGCACGCAACTGCAGAGCGAGGGCCAGGAGAACCCGTCGGCCGAGCAGATCGGCGCGATCCTCGGCCTGGCCACCGGCGACGTACGCCGCAGCCTGGAACTCGGCGGCGGCGAAGTCGCCCTCGACGACGTCGACACGGGGGACCGCCCCCTGAGCGAGACGCTCACCGACGACGACCAGCCCCGGGCCGACGCCCGGCTGCTGGAGCGCGTCATGCGCGAGGATGTCCGGCGCAGCCTGGCCGCGCTCAGCGACCGCGAGGCGACGGTCATCGTGCTCTACTACGGATTGGACGACGACGAGGCGCTCACGCTCGAGGCGATCGGCCACCGCCTGGGCCTCACCCGCGAGCGCATCCGCCAGATCAAGGAGAAGGCCCTGCGCAAGATGCGGCAGGCGGCGGGACGCGAGCTGCTGCGCGATTACGCCTGACGGCCAGCGCGCCGTTGCTGCCCGGTCCGGCCGGGTTCTCCTGTTGGCGCGCCCGGCGGCCTGTGCTATGGTCCGCTCGCCCGTGATCCGTTATCCCGGGAAGAGGAGCGCGCACCCGGCATGAGGCCCAGATCCTACGTCATCGCCCGGCGGCGAACCCCCGCCGCGGCGCGGCTCATCGTGTTCCTGCTCCTGGGGATCGTCCCGGCCGCGCGCGCGGGCGTCGTGGTCGATCAGGTCAGGTTCTGGACCGCTCCCGACCATACCCGCGTCGTCCTGGACCTGTCGGGACCCGCCGCCTACGACCTGCGCCGCGTCACCGGCCCCGACCGCATCTCGGTCAACATCGCCGCGGCCAGCTTCCGCAAATCGGCCACGCTCGAGGTCGGTGACGGCACCCTGCTGCGCGTGCGCAAGAACGCCCTGTCGGGACGCGCCCAGGTGGTGCTCGACCTGGCCGGGGACCTCCGGTTCCGCCACTTCGCCTTGAAGGCCGCCGATGGCCGGCCGGACCGCATCGTGATCGATGTCTTCCGCGCGCCCGGAGCGGCGCCCGCCGTGGTGACGCCCCCGGCGGTCCCCGTCGGGAAGCCCGCCGAGACGCCGGCCGAGACGCCGGCCGACGACAAGGGCACGGCGGCGGCCGACACCCTGGCGGCGGCCCCCGTGCCGGCCGATACTGCGCGGGTCGGCGCGGACCGGCGCCCCCCGCGGACGCAGCCCGCATCGCGGCCGGTGACCGTCGTGATCGACGCCGGACACGGGGGCATGGATCCCGGCGCGATCCGCAAGGGCCTGCGCGAGAAGGACGTGGTGCTGGCGATCGCGCTGGAACTGGCCCGCCTCGTCGATGCGCGCGAGGGCTACCGGGCGGTGCTGACGCGCAAGGGCGACTACTTTGTCAGCCTCGCCGACCGCGTGCGCATCGCCAAGGAGGCCGGCGGGGACCTGTTCGTGTCGGTCCACGCCAACACGCACCGCAACGGCGCGATCAACGGCATGGAGGTCTACCTCCTCTCGCAGCAGAAGGCGACCGACCGCGAGGCGCGCGAGCTCGCGAACAAGGAGAACGCCGCCGACCTCGTCGGCCTCGCGCCGCAGGAGCGCGACGACGACGCGGTGCTCACCATCCTGATGGACCTGCGGCTCAGCCAGGTGCTGACCCAGTCGAACCGGCTCGCCGAGCACCTGCTGCAGGAGGCGCGCCGCTCGCGCGTGGTCGCGGCCAAGAAGGTCAAGCAGGCGGGCTTCCAGGTGCTGCGCACGCTGGCGATGCCCTCGGTCCTGGTCGAGGTGGCCTACCTCTCCAACCGGGCCGACCGCGCGCTGCTCGAGTCGGCCGAGGGTCGCCGCAAGCTGGCCCGGATCCTGTGCGACGGCGTCCTCGCCTGGCGCGGCGAGCGGCCCCTGACCGAGGTCGCGAAGACCGCCGAGTGGCAGACCCGCTACGTGGTGCGCAGGGGGGACTCGCTCTCCGCGCTGGCGCAGCGGCACCGCACGACGGTCAAGGCGATCAAGGAACGCAACAAGCTCAAGACCGACCGGGTGATGATCGGCCAGAAGCTGCTGCTGCCCTGACCCGGCTCCCGCAATCCCCGAAAGGCGATGCGCGTCATGAACCGGCACCTGCTGAAGATCTGCTGCCTGGCCGTCTCGATCCTGCTGTGGATCCAGGTGGCTTCCGACCGCCAGGTCACCCGCGAGGTGGAAGTGCCGCTGCGCGTGACCGGGCTGGCCAGCGGCTGCACCCTGGCCGGCAACCTCGTGCCGGACTCGGTGCGGATCCGCGCCGGCGGCTCGAAGCTGAACTTCTTCCTGAACCGGTACTTCGGGCGCGACCTCGGCGAGGCGCTCGTGGACCTCAGCGGGGCGGAGCCCGGCAGCGTGGTCCAGCGGGAAGTGTCGGTCGACGGCCGGCGGGGCGAGCTCGTGGACATCCTGGTGACGGCCCCCAAACGGCTCGAACTCTACGTGGACCGCGTCGACTCGATCGCGGTTTCCGTCGAGGTCCCGATCGCCGACAGCCCGCATGCGGACCGGGTGCTGACCGCGGCGCCGGTCGCCTCGCCGGCCATCGTCCAGCTGGTCGGCCCCTCCCGTTTCCTGCCGGGCGCGGGACAGCCGCGCACGGACCCGGTCGCGATCGGCCGCGGAACGGGGCGGCTCGAGATCATGCGGGCCGTGCACGCGCCCCGGTCGCAGCTCTGGACCGTGCCGCGGGAGGTGCGCGTCACGGCGGTGGTGGCCGAGGCGGGCAACCGGGTCTT
This sequence comes from bacterium, assembly GCA_016706845.1. Classification (GTDB taxonomy): domain Bacteria; phylum Krumholzibacteriota; class Krumholzibacteriia; order LZORAL124-64-63; family LZORAL124-64-63; genus PNOJ01. Next base: position 178,381 of record JADJIV010000002.1, on the reverse strand, counting down.
CGAGCGCATCCCGCTGGTGCCCCGGCTTGACAGCGGGAGCCTCCGCGTCGAGGTTTTCCCCCCCGTGGCGGACGTCGAGGTCCGCGGCCCGGCTGCGGACCTGGCCGCCATGGCGGACGAAGCCGTCGCGCTGACGGTCGCCGCCGGGAATTTCGGCCCGGGAGCGCACACCGTGCGGCCCGACGTGCAACTGCCCGCGGCCTGCAGCCTCGTGGCGCTGTCGCCGCCGGAGGTCATGATCGTGGTCGTCGGCGACACCCGGCGTCCCTGACCGGCGGGACCCCGACCGAGGAGCGAAGCAAGCATGGACATCAGGTACAGGCGGCCCCGGGGCACGCGCGACGTCCTGCTCGAGGAGATGGAGCGCTGGCGCTGGTGCGAAGAGCGCTGGCGGGAAGTGCTGGAGCGCTACGGTTTCGGCGAGATCCGTACGCCGCTGATCGAACCGACGGACCTGTTCACCCGCGCGGTGGGCTCGGGGACCGACATCGTCGACAAGGAGATGTACTCCTTCGAGACCAAGGGCGGCGAGCAGATCACCCTGCGGCCCGAGGCGACCGCGTCCGTGGTCCGGGCCTACCTCGAGAACGGCCTGACCCGGCAGCCGGGCACCCTGAAGTTCTACTACCTCGGTCCCATGTTCCGCTACGACCGGCCGCAGGCGGGGCGCTACCGCCAGTTCCACCAGTTGGGCGTCGAGGCCATCGGCTCGCCTTCGCCGGTCCTGGACGCCGAGGTGATCCGCGCCGGCGATGTCCCTGTTCGACGCCGTCGATGCCCGGGGCCTGCTGGTCCAGGTCAACACGATCGGCTGTCCCGAGTGCCGGCCCGCCTACGTGGCGGAACTGAAGGCCCTGGTCGCGCGGGCGCGCATGCCGAGGTGCCGGAGACCTGCCGCGCGCGCCTGGAGATCAACCCGCTGCGGCTCTTCGACTGCAAGGTCGAGTCCTGCCGCGAACTGCTCGGCGGCGTGAGGCCGATCAGCGAGGCGGTGTGCGGCGCCTGCCGCGACCACCACGCCATCGCTGCTGGACGTCGCTGGCCGCGATGGACGTGGGCGTGACGGAGGACCCGTCGCTGGTGCGCGGGCTCGACTACTACACGCGCACGACGTTCGAGATCTCCGCGCGCCAGGACCTGCGCCAGAGCGCGCTGTGCGGCGGCGGGCGCTACGACGGGCTGGTCGAGCAGTGCGGCGGGCCGCCGACGCCGGCCGTGGGTTTTTCGATGGGTGTCGAGCGCACGCTGCGGCACCTGTACCCCGAGGAGTTCGACCCGCAGCTGAGCCGCCAGTCGCCGGTGGACGTCTACATGGCCTGCCTCGGCCAGCCGGCGATGATCCACGCCCTGGCCCACGCCGAGCTGCTGCGCGGCGTGTGCCGCGTCGAGGTGGACACGACCGGACGCGGCGTCAAGGCCCAGATGAAGAGCGCCCACGCGCGCGGGGCGCGGCTCGTGCTGATCGCCGGCGACGAAGAGCTCGCCGCCGGCAACTTCCAGATGAAGGACCTGGGCGACGGGCACCAGACGCGCGGTGGCGGGCGACGGCCTGCTGGCGGCGGTGCGGGAGGTGCTGGAGGGTGTGAGCCGGAAACGAAACTGATCCGGACGCACCGGTGCTGCGACATCGACACCTCCCGCGTGGGGGAGACCGTCCGGCTGGCGGGCTGGGCCGCGAAGATCCGCGACATGGGCGGCGTCACCTTCATCGACCTGCGGGACCGCTACGGCACCGTCCAGGTGGTGTTCGAGGACGGCGACCTGCCCGCGCGCAGCGGCCTGGTGAAGCTGGAGTCGGTGATCTCGGTGTCCGGGCGCGTCCGCCCCCGGCCCGAGGGCATGGTCAACGCGACGATGGCCACCGGCGCGGTCGAGGTGGCGGCGGCGGAGATCGAGGTGCTCAACCCCTGCAAGCCGCTGCCCTTCCAGCTCGACCAGGCGGCGCAGGCCGCGGACGAGCTGCGCCTGAAGTACCGCTACGTCGACCTGCGCCGGCCCGAGATGATGAACAACCTGATGGTGCGCCACCGGGCCGCCCAGGCGGTGCGCCGCTACCTCGGCGAGCGCGACTTCCTGGAGGTCGAGACGCCGCTGCTGATCAAGACGACGCCCGAGGGGGCGCGCGACTACGTCGTGCCCAGCCGCATCCACCCGGGCCGCTTCTACGCGCTGCCGCAGTCGCCCCAGCTGTACAAGCAGATCCTGATGGTCTCGGGGGTGGACCGCTACTACCAGCTGCCGCGCTGCCTGCGGGACGAGGACCTGCGCAAGGACCGCCAGCCCGAGCACACCCAGATCGACCTCGAGATGAGCTTCGTGACCGAGCCGGAGATCTTCGCGCTCGTGGAGGGGATGGTGGCGACCCTGTTCCGCGAGGCCGCCGGCATCGAGCTGCCCACGCCGTTCCCGCGGCTCTCCTACGCCGAGGCCATGGACCTCTACGGTTCCGACAAGCCCGACCTGCGCTTCGGCTGTCCGATCCGCGACGTGAGCGACCTGGCGGCCGACAGCGGCTTCGGCGTCTTCACGGCGGCCCTGGCCGAGGGGGGCGTCGTGCGCTGCCTCGCCGCCGAGGGCTGCGCCGGCTACAGCCGCAAGCAGATCACCGACCTCGAGGAGGTCGCGCGCAAGCGCGGCGCCCGCGGCATGGCCTTCGCGAAGGCGACCGCCGACGGCTTCGACGGCGGGATCGCGAAGTTCATGCCGGCGCCGTTCCAGTCGGCGCTGCGCGAGCGGCTCGGGCTGCGCGAGGGCGACCTGGTCCTGTTCGGCGCCGGTCCGGCGGCGACCGTCGGCGCGGCGCTGGGAGCGGTGCGGCTGGAACTGGCCGGGCAGCGGGGCTGGATCCCCGAGGGCGCCTGGGCCTTCGCCTGGGTGCGCAGCTTCCCGCTGTTCGAGCGGGACGAGAAGACCGGCGCCTGGGCGGCCTGCCACCACATGTTCACGATGCCCGACGCCGCGAGCGAGCCCCTGCTCGAGAGCGATCCCGGCGCCTGCCACGGCCAGCTCTACGACCTGGTCTGCAACGGGGTGGAGCTGGGCTCGGGCAGCATCCGCATCCACCGCCGCGCGCTCCAGGAGGCGGTGTTCCGCGTGGTCGGCATGACCGAGCAGGAGTCGCGCGACAAGTTCGGCTTCTTCCTGGACGCCCTGGAGTACGGCGCGCCGCCCCACGGCGGCATCGCCCTGGGCCTGGACCGCATCGCGATGCTGCTGACCGGGAGCTCGTCGCTGCGCGACGTGATCGCATTCCCGAAGACCTACCTGGCCTCGTCGCCGCTGGACGATTCGCCGGGCGGCATCAGCGCCGCCCAGCTGGCGGAGCTGCACATCCGGGTCGTGGACGAGGCGGAGCGCGGATGAGCGGCGCCATCGACAGGCTGAGCACGGCGTCGCCCGGCGAGGCGGCGATCGACCTCGCGGGCGTCGACCAGTTCGCCCTGCTGGGCTGGCACGACGCCAACCTGCGCGTCCTGGAGGAGCACTACGGCGGCAGCATCTCGGTGCGCGGTGACGCCCTGGTCCTGCGCGGCGAACCCGCCGAGACCGAGGCGATGGCGCGCGTGGTCTGCCGGCTGGTCGAACTGCTGGAGCGGGAGAAGGCCCTCGACACCGTGAGCGTCCACTACGTGCTCGAACAGCAGCTGCGGCCGCAGGAGAGCGAACCCGAGGCGGTGGGCGAGACGCTGCTGGTGGCCGGGAACCGCCGCGCCATCCGCGTCAAGACCGCGGGCCAGCAGGGCTACGTCGAGGCCATCCGCGCCCACGACGTGGTCTTCGCCATCGGGCCGGCCGGCACCGGCAAGACCTACCTGGCCGTGGTCATGGCGATGGACTACCTCAAGCGCGGGCTGGTCGAGCGCATCATCCTGGTGCGGCCGGCGGTCGAGGCCGGCGAGCAGCTGGGCTTCCTGCCCGGCGACCTGCAGGAGAAGATCGATCCCTACCTGCGGCCGCTCCACGACGCGCTGGGGGACACGGTGGGCCCCGGACGCATCCAGCGCTACATGAGCAGCGGGGTCATCGAGGCCGCGCCGCTGGCCTACATGCGCGGCCGCACCCTGAACCAGGCCTTCGTCATCCTGGACGAGGCCCAGAACACCACGCTCGGCCAGATGAAGATGTTCCTGACCAGGCTGGGCCACCAGTCGAAGGCCGTCATCACGGGCGACATCACGCAGATCGACCTGGCGCAGGGCAAGGACTCCGGCCTGGTGCGCGTCCGCGACATCCTGGCCGGCACCGAAGGCATCGCCTTCGTCGAACTGACGCAGCGGGACGTGGTGCGCCACCCGCTGGTGCGGCGCATCGTGGAGGCGTTCCGCGAGGCGGAGGAACGCGGCGGGGCCCGGAAGTGACGACTCCAGGGGAGGCGGCGTGAACCGGTGGCCGGGCATCGGCTGGATGAGGGGGCCCCGCGAGGGGCGCCGCTCGTCGCGTCTCGCGGTGGGCAGCCGCCGGCTGCTGCAGCGCACGCCCGTTTCCGGCTGGCGCCGGTGGGCCTGGTCCGCAGCGACCGCCGCGGCGCTGGTGCTGCTGCACGCCCAGCTGATGCCCGTGGTGCCGCGCGTCGACCTCGACTTCCCGGACGCGGGCGAGATCGCCGACCGCGACATCCTGGCGCCGGTGCCCTTCAACGCGCCGGTTCTCGCCCAGGACATCGAGATGCGCCAGATGCAGGCCATGAGGGCCGAGCCGCCGGTTCTGCGCCGGCTCGGCAACCCGCGCCGCGACGCGCTCGACCGGCTCGCCTCCTGGCGCGACGCGATCGTGCGGCGGGCCGGGCAGACGGAGATCTCCCTGGAACAGCGCGCGGACCTGGTGGGGCTGCTCTTCCCCGAACTCTCGGCGCAGGACGCGGCGCGGGCCCTGGCCCTGCCCGACCCGGCCGGTTTCTTCGCCGGGGCGGAGAACGCGCTGCGCAGCGTCCTGGACGACGGCGTCGTGGACATCCTGCCGCCGGGAACCTACCGGCAGGTCCGCATCGTCGCCGCCGCAGGCGAAACGGTCGTCGACGCAGCGACGCTGACCGAGCAGGACGACGTGGCGGCCAGGTTGCAGCAGGCCCTGTCGGCGGCGGGACTCGCCCCCGAGCCGGCCGCCTGGGGGGGGCTGCTGCTGCGCCCGCTGGTGCTGCCCAACCTCGTCTACAGCGACGAGGACACGCGGGCGCGCCGGCTCGCCGCCCGCGAGGCCGTGCCGGTCGAGCGCGCCGTTCCTCGCGGGCGAACGCGTGGTCGAGAAGGGCGTGCGGCTGACCGCTCAGGACGCGCTCGACCTCGACGCGCTCCACGCACACCTCCTCGCCCAGGGCGCGCCGGGCGGCGGCTCGCGGATCTGGCGGCAGGTCGCGAGGTCGACGCTGGTCCTGGGCCTGTTGCTGCTGTTCGGCTGGATCGCCTCGCTGCACTTCCCGTCGCTGTTGCGCGAGCCGCGGCGGCTCGTCGTCGCGGCCCTGCTGCTGGGGGTGGTGCTGATCGCCGGCGCGGCGTGCCTCGCGCGCCCCGGGCTGGGGCCGTACGCGGTGCCGGTCACGCTGCTCGGCATGCTGGCCACGGTGCTGTTCCGCGACCGCGTCGGTTACGCGATGACGCTGCTGGCGGCCGGTCTGCTCTCCTTCCACGCGGCCGCCGGGGCGACCGCGGCGGTGGCGTGGCTGGTCATGGGACTGCTGGCGGTGACTTTCATGCGGCGCATCCGCCAGCGCAGCCAGTTCTACCAGGCGATCGCGATCCTGGCCGCGGCGGGCGTGGCGCTCGTGGGACTGGATCGCGCCGCCGGCGGGGCGCGGGCCGTGGGCCTGCTGCACGAGGCGCTGGTGGCCGCCCTCTCGCCCGTGGCGTCGGTGGCGCTCGGCCTGTTCCTGCTGCCGATCGTCGAACCGCGGGTCGGCGTGTGCAGCGACCTGACGCTGATCGACCTCTCGGATCTCAACCATCCCCTGCTGAAGCGGATGGCGCTGGAGTCCCAGGGCACGTTCCACCACAGCCAGGTCGTCGGCCAGCTGGCCGAGAACGCGGCCCGTGCGGTGGGGGCGAACTCCCTGCTGACGCGCGTCGGCGCGCTGTTCCACGACATCGGGAAGCTGAACAAGCCCGAGTACTTCGTCGAGAACCAGGGGGGCGGTCCGAACAAGCACGACGAACTGAGCCCGCGACTGAGCGCCCTGGTGGTCGCCGCCCACGTGAAGGACGGCATCGCCCTGGCCCGGCAGTGGCGGCTGCCGGAAGCCGTGATCGCCTTCATCCCCGAGCACCACGGCACGCACGTGATGAAGTTCTTCTACCACAAGGCCCTGCAGAACGAGGGCAACGAGACGGTCAAGGTCGACGACTTCCGCTATCCCGGTCCGAAGCCGCAGAGCCGCGAGACGGCGATCCTGATGCTCGCCGACGCCGTCGAGGCCGCCACGCGCTCGCTCGCGAAACCCACGCCGGGCCGCATCCGCGAGGTGGTCAAGCAGGTCGCCGACGAGCGCATGCTCTGCGGCGAGCTCGACCACTGCGGCCTGACGCTCAAGGACATCACGGCGGTGCGCGAGGCCTTCGTGCCGCTGCTGGCGGGGATCCACCACGCCCGCATCCCGTACCCGGGCCAGCGCGAGCACGCCGAGGCGTTCCCGGGCAGGGACTGGACATGAGGCTGCTGACGGTGATGAGATCCGCCGGCGACGCGGCGCCCGACGCCGGAGCGCGGCGCGAGCTGGCGGCCCTGGCCGAGCCGGTGGGCCCGGACGGCTGGACCGCCGAGCAGGTCTGGGTCGACGACGCGGAGATGGCCCGCCTGAACGGGCTCTACCGCGGCAAGCCGGAACCCACCGACGTGCTGTCGTTCGGGAACCTGGTCGCCGGCGGCGAAGGCCGCCCCGCCGTGCGCGCGGGCGACGATCACGCCGCTTGCGACCTGTGGTGGGACGGCGCCGACAGCGAAGCACAGGCGGAGGCGGGCGACGCGGGAGCGATCGTGATCGCTCCGGAATTCGTGCGCCGGCGCTGCGAGCAGCACGGCTGGGACGTCGCGGCGGAGTTCGCGTTGCTGACGGTGCACGGCGCCCTGCACCTGCTGGGCTGGGATCACGAGTCGCCCCGCGAGGCGGCGGCCATGCGCGCCCGGGAGGCGGAACTGCTCGCCCGGCGCGGCTGGCCGCATCCGCTGGCGGGCAAGGAGGAGGACGATGGGCTCCGGTGAAAACGGGCTGACGGCGCTGCTGATCTTCGCGGCCGCCTACCTGTTCGCCATGCTGATGGTGGGGCTGCTCGCCGCCTACTCGCGCGTGGTCGGTCTCTACCGCAACGGGCTGCTGGATGCGGAGTCGCTGGGGCGGGATCTGCGCCGCAGCCTGGAAGTGCCCCAGCGCCTGGCCGCCACCGCGGGCACGCTGCATCTCGCGGCGACGGCCGTCGGCTGCCTGGCGGCCGGCCGCTGGGCGGCCGCGGCGTGGCCCGGCCTGTCCGGCGCCCGCTTCTATGTGGCGGTCGCGCTGGCCGTGGCCGTCTTCTGGTCGCTGGGCGCCGCCCTGGCCAGGTGGTCGGCCCGGGGCGCCGGCGTGGCGGCCGCGCGGCTGCAGGTGCGCGCCATGGCCCCGGCGGTCTGGCTGCTGCGCCCGTGGACCTCGCTGCTGATGGGTATGGGAACCCGCCCCGAGGACACGCTGCCCGGCGCCGACGCGGGCACCCTGCTGAGCGCCGGCGAGATCCGCAGCCTGATCGACGACCGGCAGGAGGGGGTCAGCCTAGAAAACGACGAGCGCGAGATGATCCAGAGCATCTTCGACTTCCGGGAGACGGCGGTGCGGGAGATCATGATCCCGCGCATCGACATGGTCGCCCTGGACGCCGGCTGCCCGGTCCGCGAGGCCGTGCGCGCCGTGGAGGAGTGCCGCCACTCGCGCATCCCCCTCTACGAGGGCGGCATCGACCGCGTCGTGGGTCTGCTCTACGCCAAGGACCTGCTGTCGCTGGTGGACGGCGAGGGCCTGCGCGACGGCGATCGCAAGGTCGGCGGCCTGGCGCGCCCGGCCTATTTCATCCCCGAGAGCAAGCGGCTCGACGAGGTCCTGGCCGAGTTCCGCTCCCAGCGCATCCACATGGCGGTGGTCATCGACGAGTACGGCGGCACCGCCGGGCTCGTCACGCTCGAGGACGTCCTCGAGGAGATCGTCGGCGAGATCGAGGACGAGTTCGACGAGCAGGAGTCGCTCTTCACGTGGCTCGACGACCGCTCGCTGCGCGTCGATCCCAAGATCAACCTGGAGGACCTGCAGGACGTGCTCGGGATCGAGTTGCCCCTGGGCGAAGGCAGCGAGACGCTGGCGGGACTGATCTACGAGGCCGCGGGCCGGGTGCCCGAGCAGGGCGACCGCGTGGCCATCGCCGGCCTCGACATCGAGGTCGAGCGCGTCGAGGACCGCCGCATCATGCAGGTCCGCCTTGCGGCGTCCGCGCCGCTGCCGGGCCGCCAGCCGCAAGAGGCGCCGGAATGAATTCGCGTCTGAAGCAGTACTTCCTGACCGGTCTGCTGACGATCGCGCCCGCGGCGATCACCGGCGCCATCCTGTGGCGGGTCTACCTGCTGGTCGACCGCGCGCTGCGGCCCGGCCTCGAGCGGTTCCCCTACCTGCGCGATCACCTGCCGCCTTTTTTGATCACGCTGATGGGCGTGATCGGCAGCCTGATCGTCGTGGTGCTGATCGGCCTGGTCATGCGGACCCTCATCGGGGTGGCGATGTTCGGCGCGGTCGACCGCCTGGTCGCCCGCATCCCGGTCATCAAGAGCGTGTTCGGGGCCGTCAAGCAGGTCTCCGAGGTGCTGCTCGCCGACAACCGCCAGGCGTTCCAGCAGGTGGTCGCCTTCGAGTACCCCCGCCGCGGCCTCTACTCGCTGGGGTTCGTCACCCAGGACGAGCCGGGGCGCCCGCTGCTGCACGTCTTCCTGCCGACCACCCCCAACCCGACGTCGGGGTTCCTGCTGCTGATCCCCCGCGAGCAGACGATCCAGCTGCCGCTGACGGTCGAGGAGGGGATCCGCCTGATCATCTCGGGCGGCGCCGTGCTCGAAACGGGGCGCGGCCGCACGGTCGACGAGATCCTGGCGGTCGTCGCCGCCGCGGGACCACGCGGGGAAGGAGGTGCAGCCCCATGAGCGACCTGACGCCCGGACCCGGCGCGGAAGCGGCCGAGGGCGAGGAGACCCTGCTCGACGCCAGCAAGCTCGAGGAGCAGTGGCACCAGTACGCCGAGCTGTTCGAGCGGCTGCTGCGCGACGACGAGCGCGAGGAACTGCGGCGCACGGCCGCCGCGCTGTCGCCCGGCGACCTTTCCGAGAGCCTGCGCTACCTCGGCGTCGACGACACCGCGCGCGTGCTGCAGCTGCTGCCGCCCGACCTCGTGGCCGACGTGCTGGCCGAGATCGACCAGTACAGCGTCTCGGCCCTGCTGCAGCTGCTGGACATCGAGGCCATCGCCGACCTCATCGAGGAGATGCCCTCGGACGAGGCGGCGGACTTCGTCGGCGAGCTGGAGGACGACCAGGCCCGCGAGATCCTCGCGGCGATGGAGCCGGCCGAGCGCCAGGACGTCGCCGAGCTGCTCCGCTACGAGCCGGACACCGCCGGCGGCCTGATGGCCAAGGAGTTCATCGCGGTGCCGCAGGACGCCACGATCATGCAGGCGGTCGACGCCGTGCGCGCCGTCGAGGCGGACGACCGCGAGGGGCTGCACTTCGTCTTCGTGGTCGACGGCGACGGCTGCCCCGCCGGCCGCATCCCGCTGGTGACGATGCTGCTGCAGCCCTGGTCGACCCCGGTCGACACGATCATGGAGCGCGACCCGCTGCGCGTCTCGGTGGACCTCGACCAGGAGGACGTGGCCCTCTACGTGCAGACGCACGACCTGGTCACCCTGCCGGTCGTCGACGCCGCGGGCCGGCTGGTGGGCGTGATCCAGGCCGACGACGTGATCGACGTCCTGGAGGAGGAGGCGACCGAGGACTACGCCCTGCTCGCCGGCACCAGCGAGGAGCTGGGCGAGACCTCGCCCGTGCGCGTCGCGCGCGCCCGCCTGCCCTGGCTGCTCGGCGCCCTGGCCGGCGAGATGGCGACGATGCAGATCATGAAGCACCACCAGGCGACCATCACCACCACCGTGGCGCTGACCTTCTTCCTGCCGGCGATCATGGCCATGGGCGGCAACACCGGCATCCAGACCTCCTCGGTGGTGGTGCGCGGCCTGGCCACCGGCGAGGTCAGCATCTACCGCATCGGCCGCTACCTCATGCGCGAGCTGGGCACCGCCCTGCTGACGGGCACCCTGATCTCGGCCTGCGTGATGGTCGCCGCGCGCCTGCTGCTCGGGGACATGGAAGTGGCGGTCGTGCTGACCATCGCCATGATGACCGTGATCCTCAGCGCGGCGATGATCGGCACGACCATCCCGCTGCTGCTCTACCGGGCCGGCGCCGACCCGGCCATCGCCACCGGCCCGTTCATCACCATGTCGAACGACTTCATCGCCGTGATGATCTACCTGGGCATGGCTTCCCTGCTCATCCGCTGACGGGGGGCGACGTGCCGGTCCTGCCGCAACCCGTCGTCCACTCCCGGGCCGTGGTGCTGCGGGCCTGGCCCAGCGGCGAGACCAGCGTGGTCGCCTCGCTGCTGACCGAAGCGCGGGGCTACGTGCGGGTCATCGCCAAAGGGGCGCGCCAGGGCCTGTCGCGTCTGCAGCCCCTGGTCTATTCGGGCTTTGCCGCAGCTATCTGGAGATGCTATCATCGGCGCCGGCGGGGGACGAGGCCCCGCTTTTTTACGCCTTCGAGACCGCGCTGCTGGAACTGCAGGGGATCGCGCCCGAGTTGTCGGCCTGCGCCGCCTGCGGCGGCGGCCTGGAGGCGCCGGGCTGCCGTTTCAGTCCGGCCGCCGGCGGCGCCGTCTGCGAGGCGTGCGCCGACGCGGCCGAACGACCGCTCGCGCCCGAGACGCTGGCGGCCCTGCGGTCGCTGGGCGGCGCGGCGCCGGAGCGGTCCCTCGCGGCGGACCTCCCGCGAAACGGGGATCCTGCTGCACCGCTTCCTGACCTATCACCTGCCGGAGTACCGCCTGCCCGCGGGCCTGGAGCTGCTGCGCGCGGCGCGGAGCGCCGACGCCGCGGCCGCGGCCGCAAAGGACGACGAGCCATGCTGAGCTACCAGGAGATGATCGCCGGGCTCCAGAGGTTCTGGATGGACCAGGGCTGCGTCATCATCCAGCCCTACAACTCCGAGGTGGGCGCCGGCACCTTCAACCCGGCCACCTTCCTGCGCTGCCTCGGGCCGGAGCCCTGGAAGGTGGCCTACGTCGAACCCAGCCGCCGCCCCAAGGACGGCCGCTACCTGGAGAATCCGAACCGCGTGCAGCAGTTCCTGCAGTACCAGGTCATCCTGAAGCCGAACCCCGCGGACTCGCAGGGCCTGTACCTGGAATCGCTGCGGGCGATCGGCATCGAGCCGCGCGAGCACGACATCCGCTTCGTGGAGGACGACTGGGAGTCGCCCACCCTCGGCGCCAGCGGCCTGGGCTGGGAGGTCTGGATCGACGGCATGGAGATCTCGCAGTTCACCTACTTCCAGCAGGTGGGCGGGCTGCGCCTGAACCCCGTCTCGGTCGAGCTGACCTACGGGCTGCTGCGCCTGGCGATGTACGTCCAGGGCGTCGGCCACGTGAAGGATCTGCTGTGGGGCGGGGGCCTGACCTGGGGCGACGTCCAGGGGCAGTTCGAGCAGGAGTTCTCCGCCTTCAACTTCGAGCACGCCGACGTCGAGATGTACCGCCGGCACTTCGACGACCGCGAGGCCGAGGCGCTGCGCCTGGTCGAGGCGGGCCTGGTCTACCCGGCCTACGACGCGGTGATCAAGTGCAGCCACCTCTTCAACCTGCTGGAGGCGCGCGGCGCCATCTCCGTCACCGAGCGGACCGGCTACATCAAGCGCGTGCGCGTGCTGTCGCGCCGCGTCGCGCAGGCCTACCTGGAGAAGCGGGAGGCCATGGGCTTCCCCCTGCTGCGCCGCGAGGAGGAGACCCGATGACCGGTGCGAGGATGCTCCCGTTCCTGTTCGAGATCGGCACCGACGAGTTGCCGGCCCGCTTCCTGCCCGTCGAGCGGCAGCACGTGGGCGAGGGCTTCACGGCCCTGCTGGCCGAACTGTCGCTGGCGCACCGTGGGCTGCGGGTGCTGGCCACGCCGCGCCGCCTCGCCGTGCTCGTCGAGGCCGTCGCCGAACAGCAGGCCGACCGCACCATCGAAGTCAAGGGACCGCCGCTGACCGCGGCCCGCGGCCCGGACGGCTCGCCCACGCCGGCCGCGCTGGGTTTCGCCCGCAAGAACGGCGTCGAGATCGGCGACTGCCTGGAGCTGGGCGACGGCAAGGGCGGCGCCTTCCTGGGCGTGCGCCGCACGCTGGCCGGCCGCACCGCCGCGGAACTGCTGGCCGAGCGCCTGCCGGGACTGCTGCTGTCGATCCCCTTCCCCAAGACGATGCACTGGGGAACCTCGGATCTCGAGTACGCGCGGCCGATCCAGTGGCTCGTGGCCATCCTCGGCGAGCAGGTGCTGCCCCTGGAGATGGCCGGCCTGCGCGCGGGGCGCGTCTCGCGGGGCCACCGCACCCTGGCCGACGGCGCGCCGGTCGAGATCCCCGCGCCCGGCGACTACCTCGCGGCCCTGCGCGCCGCGGGTGTCGAGCCCGACCAGGACGAGCGCCGGCGCGTGGTGCGCGAGGGCGGCGAGTCGCTGTCGCGCGAGGCGGGCGGCCGGATCGTCGAGGACGAGGAACTGCTGCAGGAGGTCACCGACCTCCTGGAGCATCCCACGCCTTTCCTCGGCGCCATCCCCGAGTCCTACTTCGCCCTGCCGGACGAGGTGATCATCACGGCGCTCAAGTCCCACCAGCGCTACTTCGCGGTGCGGCGCGCCGGGGGCGGCGGCCTGCTGCCGGTCTTCTTCGCGGTGCGCGACGGCGACCGCACCGCGCTGGACAACGTGGTCCGCGGGAACGAGAAGGTGCTCAACGCGCGGCTCAACGACGCCCTGTTCTACTGGCGCGGCGACCTGAAGCTCACGCCCGACCAGCACACCGCCCGCCTCGCGGACGTGACCTGGCTCGAGGGCTACGGCTCGGTGCTGGACAAGGTGGGCCGCGTGGGCCGCCTGGTGGAGCGCCTCTGGTCCACGGGTCTGGGCGACGGCGGCGCGCCGCCGGCCGAGCTGATCCGCGCCGCGCGGATCTGCAAGTTCGACCTCGTCACCGAGATGATCCGCGACGGCAAGGAGTTCACGAAGCTCGAGGGCACCATCGGCGCGCGCTACGCCGCGGCGGCGGGGGAGAGCCCCGCCGTCTGCGAGCTGCTCGAGGAATACTACCGCCCCCGCTCCGCCGCGGACGGCCTGCCCGCCGGCGGCGGCGCCGCCGCGCTGGCCGTGGCCGACCGGCTGGACAACCTGGCGGGCTGCTGGCTGGCGGGCTTCGCCCCGACCGGCGCCAAGGACCCCTACGCGCTGCGGCGCCACACCCTGGCCGTGCTGCGCATCCTGCTCGACCGCGCCGCGCGCCTGGATCTCGACCACGCGCTGGCGGCGGCCCTCGAGGGCTACGCGGCGCTGGCGGATGCGGACCGCCGCGCACGCGCTCGGCGAGCTCCGGCCTTCGCCCGCACCCGCCTGGAGGCCACCCTGGTCGCCGGGGGCGTCTCGCCGGAGGCGGTCCGGGCGGTCCTGCCCGCCCACGGGAACGACCCGACCGACGCGGCCGCCTGGGCGCGGGCGCTGGACGGGTTCCGGGAGCAGACGGACTTCCTGCTGCTCGCCAAGGGCTTCAAGCGCTGCCGCAACATCCTGGAGGGCCGCACCCTCGCCGGAGCGGCGCTCGCCGCCTGTGCGGAGCGCTGGCGGGCGGGGGGGCACCCCGACGGCCGGGGTTTCGACGGGCTGCCCGAGCCGGCCGAGACCGCCCTGGCCGCCGCGGTAGCCGCCGCCGTCCCGGGTCTGCTCGCATCGCGGGAGTCGGGGGACTACATCGGGGTCTTCCGGGCCCTTTCGGCCCTGGGACCGGACATCGACGGGTTCTTCGAGACGGTCCGGGTCAACGCCGACCAGGCCGACCTGCGGGAACTGCGTCACGCCTTCCTGCGCGAGGTCTACGGGCTGTTCGCCCGCTTCGCCGATTTCAGCGAGGTGGCCCCCTGGAATCGGCCCCTGACCCGGCATTCCGCTGACGGCCGGGGGCCCCGTCCGGGGCCCCTGTGATTTTTGACATATGCTATTGACTTGGGGGGGGGGCTTGGGTATGCTCACGCGTGCGACTCAAGGGCAAAAGCCTTTTCCGACGTGACGTTGCGCCCGACTCCACTCCAAGTAAGTCCCTATTAACTTGACACGCTTGCTTGATTCGCGAGTCAAACCGTCACGGTCACAGAGGAAAAGACCCCTTCACAGCAAGCCCCCTGAGGCCAGTGACTGGAAGAGCTTTTGCCTGCACTGCTGGAGCCTTCGATCTTCCTGCGGGAACTCGAGGGCAATGCCTTTCACCTGTACCATTTGTTGACTTGTTCAACGATGGGGGGAAAGTATGAGGAAACTCACTCTCGTGTGCTTGGCCCTGCTTTTGACGGCTGGCTCCGCCTTCGCCGTCGGCAGTCCCCAGCGCTTCGCCGACTACAACCTGGTCGACGTCACCAATACCATGGACCTGTCGTCCATCGGCTCGACGGCCAAGCAGGACACCGTGTACCTGATTGGCGGTCCCGCCCGCAACGACGGCAAGTTCCAGAACAACGTCAACCCCAACCTTCCGGATGCGGAAGGCTGGACCGGCGTTGACCTGACCGCTCCCGCGGTCTCGCGCTGGAACGTCTCCACCTACAACAGCCCGACTGGCACTCCCGCCATCTGGGCCGGCGAGCAGTACCCGAACGACTGCGGTACCGGCGACTTCATGGGCTACGGGAACGGCTTCCTGGAGTACCTTGACTGGGTCGGCACCGTCGCCAACCCGCTCGCCGACACGACAGTCCGCGTCACCGCGATCCTGAACCTGGACAACGAGCCAACTACGACTTCCTGGCCCTGCGCTACGACACCCCCCGCGGGTATGGTGGAGCATGGGCCTGAACGCCGGCTGCCTGGCCGAGGCCGTGGATGAGACCTTCACCATCACCGCCGCCGACTACGTCAACGGCAACGAGGTCCACCTGCGCTGGCAGGCCGACGCCGACGGCGCCTGGTCCGACAGCGACTGCCTGTACCCGAGCCAGGGCCACAGCCAGATGGACGACGTCAGCGTCTACTTCGGCGGCGTCCTGCAGACGTTCGACAACTTCAACACCGGCATGGGCCCGAACTGGTTCACCGTGCTGCCCGTGGGCTACGGCGACTTCAGCAAGGTCTGGCCGCTGCTTGAGGACCTCGATCCCTGCGTGACCAACGAGACCCCGCAGTTCGCGTTCATCGATGACGGCATCGTCGTCCCCGGCGTTGGCCCGTCCTCGAACACCCTGTACACCTACGGTCCCAGCGGGTTCACCCGCAACTGCACCGGCGGCGCCCTGGGTGCGAACACGGACGACAACCTGCTGTCCAACGAGATCTGGTCGCCGGCTCTGGCCTGGCCCGCCGGCGATTACGTCGCCGGCGCCCTGACCTTCGGCTCGTACCTGCACTCGCCGTACGGCACGCCGACGTTCGACGGCGTCTTCCAGGTCTGGCACGTCCGCTGCTCGACCGACGGCGGCAACACCTGGTACGGCTGGGCCGATCGCAACACGATCTACTACAGCGCCCAGGGTGCCTACGGCCGCAGCCAGTACGTGGTCACGGACCTGCTCGAGCCCGGCACGACCCACGTGCAGCTCGCGCTGGGCCTGATGGAGGACGCGCGTTACAACATCGGGACCGACGGCACGCCCGCGTCGTACTTCGATAACGTGTCGTTCTTCGTCTACGGCTTCGGCGGCCCCGCGATCTCGATCAGCGGCGAGTGGGACCTGCCGCAGGACCAGTTCGCCAAGAACCTGGACCTGACCAACCTGGCCAGCAACGCCCTGCCCTTCGACATGTGCCAGGACCTGCTGGACACCACGAGCCCGAACATCGTCCACGGCGACTCGATCGTGCTGAACATCCAGCCGGTTCGTCCCGGCTCCGAGCTGACCGAGCTGCCGAAGATGCACTACAAGATCAAGTGCAACCCGCTGTTCGACGGCGTGCGCAACGTGGCCCCCGTGGGCGGCTACATCGAGGGCGACGCCATCGCGGACAGCGTCTACACGTCCGCCGGCATCCTGGTGCAGTGGCGTTGGGCGTTCGACCTGGACGACACCGGCCTGCTGTTCCCGGGTGACCAGATGCACTGGTACATCTCGGCGACCGACCGTGTGAACGGCGACCCCGGCACCGACGGCACCACGACCTACCCGGCCAACATCGCCGGGTTCGGCGTGTTCCCGGGCGAGACCGGCTACGTCGAGTTCCAGTGGCCGTTCCAGTGGATCTGGCGTGGTCTGCCCTCGGTGACCGACCTCGCCGGGACGCAGCCGTCGATCCTGTTCTGGAACGACTTCGGCGTCTTCGGCGGCGGCTACAACGAGTGGAAGACCTCTCTCACTCAGCTGGGCTTCGTCGAGGGTGTCGACTACGACATCTACTACACGCAGGCCCCGTCCTCGAACGTCGGCAACGGCCTGGGCGCCAACGCGTCCGCGGTCGCCCTGGCCGGCTACGAGACGATCCTGTACGGCTCCGGCACCCTGGCCGGCTCGCCTTTGACCGGTCCCGCCATCGCTCCGGGCAACGCCGGCGACAAGGGCGACGACGTCGCCCGCCTGTCGGCCTGGCTGAGCACCGGCAAGAACCTGCTCGTGACCGGCGACCTCGTCGTCGTCGCGACCGGTTCGACCACCGTCGCCGGCGGCGCGGCGTTCGTTCAGAACTGGCTGGGCTGCACCCGGCTGGCCACGGACGTGCGCGCGCTCATCGGCGGCCAGGCGGCTCCGCTGGTCGTTCCGACCCCGAGCAACGTGGTGGGCTTCAACACCCCGTTCATCGCCTACGGCTCGTGCCCGACCTTCCGCGTGTTCAACGGCATCGGCGTCTACGCCTCGCCGTTCGGCTACTCGACGAAGGTGGGCGAGTTCACGGCGGCCGGCGCCTACCCGACCTACGCGGCCATCGTCTCGAACCACCGTACGGACGTGGGTTCGAAGATCGTGACCGCCACGGTCGACTTCGGCGCCTGGTACACCCCGTACGGCGTGGCGAAGGACGATCCGGCTCCGTTCGCCGCCCGCGCCCAGGCCCTCGGCGAGATCCTGGTGTGGTTCGGCTACACGCCGAGCTTCGGCACCACGCCGACCCCGGGCAGCGGTGTGTTCTTCGCTAAGAACTACCCGAACCCGTTCAACCCCGTCACGAAGATCGAGTGGTCGATCCCGCGCGCCGGTGATCTGTCCATCAAGGTCTTCAACGTGAAGGGCGAGCTGGTCCGCACCCTGCACGACGGCTTCTCTGCTGAGCAGCAGGGCGTCGCCGAGTGGAACGGCACCAGCGACAACGGCCGTGACGTGGCGTCGGGCGTGTACTTCTACGAAGTGCGCTCCGGCGACAACGTGTCGGTCAACAAGATGGCGCTCGTGAAGTAACCTCCGGTCACTTCACGGGTCGGCGTCCGAGGGAGGGCGGTCCGCGAGGGCCGCCCTCCTGCTTGTACCAGCCGCGGGCCGCCGGCGTGGTGCGGCGTGCGGAACCTTAATGTCGGTAGGGAGTTCTGGCCGGCGGCGGGGAAACTAGAAGTTGACACTCCCGCCTGCCGATCCCTATATTTCCCAGGCAGCTCGCAACCGCTCCTCGACGTGGAAACGGCGTGTTTCCGCGTCGTTCTGGCCGGTCTGTCGCCCGCGGACGGACGGCCGTGCCCGTCCGGTCCTCGGCGCCGTGCTGGAAAGGCGAGACCCAACATGCGAGTCTTCCGACATCTCCGGATCTGGGCGCCGTCGTTGCTGGCGGCGGCGCTGATCGCGCTGTTCGGCTGCCGGGCCTTCGAGCCCGAGACCGTCATCGTCAACCACGCGCCCGAGACCTACGTCACCGGCGGACCGCAGGGCGGGGCGGGGGGGCAATTCCACCACCACCTGTTCTGGTACGGCACCGACAGCGACGGCCGTGTCGCGCGCTACGTCTGGGCGCTGACCGACGGCACCATCCAGGACCCGACGACCGACGACGACGAAGAGGACATCCGCTTCAACCCGGCCGAGAACATCACGACGCTGCAGATCGGCCACTACACGACCCGGACCGACTCGCTCTTCGACTTCCAGATCAACCAGGGGTCGACCACCTCGGCGGACCTGACGTTCCACATCGTGGCCGTGGACGATCGCGGGGATTACGACCGCACGCCGGCCCGGCTGTACTTCCTCAGCAACGCCCTGGGCCAGCCCGCCATCCAGTTCTACCTGGGGGACGAGCCGACCGTGGCGACGCGCTTCGCCGACTTCGACACGATCGGCTACGCCCTGCCCTTCCGCCTGACCTGGCAGGGGACCACGTCGAACATCCAGGGCTTCTCGCCCGCGATCCTGGCCGAGCGCGACACCGTGCCGCCCCTGGACGGCCTGTTCGGCTTCAAGTACCGCATGCCGCTGGACGTCGTCTGCGACGCCACCAGCGAGGACTGCTGGAACCCGCGGCGCTTCGACCCGGCCACGAACCGGCTGGTCTCCTACTTCAGCGACGTCAACAGCCTCGACTTCAGCAACGACGACACGGGCGAGGACGTTTCGCGGCGCCTGCTGACCCAGGGCGTCCACACGCTGCTGGTCAACGCCATCGACGTGGCGGGCGTCGAGATCCAGGCCGACAACCAGGACCTCAACTTCGTCCACAACTACGACCCCGAGACGATGATCCTGGGCCACGCCAAGCCGATCGACGCCGACCACGACGGCACGATCGAGCCCGGCGAGGAACTCACGTACGTCAGCGACCCCTTCTACCCCGCGGACGCGAACGACTACCCCTATTTCGAGGTGTACCGCCCGGACGGCACCGTTTCGACCACCGCCTTCACCGAAGGCACCCGCGTGCCCCAACGGGCCGTCGTCCACTTCAAGGCCATCGGCTGGGACGACTACCGCGACACGCGCCTGCGCGACATTCCGGGCCAGACGCCCCCCGGCTACGGCCTGCGCTTCCAGGCCAAGTTCGACGCCGTGGGCCGCTTCCTCGGTGGCGAGAACTCGCTGTTCCGCTTCGCGACCCAGTACAGCGCGCTCCAGAACAGCGTCTGGGACGATTTCAACAATATGGCCATCGGCAGCGCCGACACGATCAGCTTCATCGTCGGCTCCTTCGACTACCGGGTCAGCATGCGCGCCCTCGACGAGCACGAGCGCCGCGACGGCACCCCGGACGTCTTCGCGTTCTACGCGAACTTCCGCCCGGAAGTCCAGTGCGTCGAAGTCGTTACGAACAACGCGCCCAGCGGGTATCCCGAGGACGACTGCAGCGACGAGTTGAAGACCTACTACTGCGCCCTGACCGGGTCGACCGCCCCCGATCCCACCTGGACGCGCCTGCAGCAGGTCTACCTCGTGCCGCGCACGGTGTACTTCAACCCGGCGACCAACGCCGTCTGGTACGAAGAGCCGGCGGACATCACCGGTCTGGCCTCCGTCCAGGGGTTCTTCTACCAGTACGATCTGCTGCTGTACGCGGAGGACCAGCAGGACGAGCGCCTGTTCCTGCCCCGGCAGTCCCCGGCGGACCCGCAGACCTACGGCAACGCGATCGACCGCGCCATGTCGTGGCGCTACAAGATCGTCTCGCACCGCGACTCGCTGGCCAACGTCATCCGCGAGGGCGGGGGTCGGACGACCTGGAGCCAGGTGTCCTACACCTTCAACGATAACTTCTCGAACAACTACGACAGCAACGGCGTCTGGCGCCTGCGGGTCGAGGTGTTCGTGCCGCAGTTCCTGTTGAGCCTCGGCGACGTCGGATACCGGAGCATCCTGGCCGGCCAGCATCCCGACTGGACGCCGGAAACGCTCGACCGCGCCATCGACCTGACGACCCGGCAGCTGGGCCTGAACACGGCCAGGGTCGTGGTCCGCGACGCCAGCAGCAGTATCTACCGCCCCGAACGCTGCGCCTACGCCTACTACAGCGGGCTGCGCGTGCCGACGCCCCACAACGAGGGCTGCGACGTCATCCCCGGCGACGGGGTGGCCGCGCGCCTGCGGTTCAACGACTTCTGTCTCGAGAGCGAGACGTTCACGAAACAGTACCTGATCAAGGCCTACACCCCAGATCGGGGCCGTCTATCCGACCGGCTACTAGCCGGGGCGGGCGCGGCGCGGGGCAGCGGACCGGGAGGTCGAACGTGCGGAACATCACCAAGGCGACGGCGTTGGCGCTGGCGGCGGCCCCCGTCCTGCTGCTGGCGGTCGTGAACGGCTGCGGCCCGGAGACGGACCTCGGCGGCGTGGAGCTCATCAACGCCCTGCCGGACACCCGCATCACCGGCACGCCGCCCTATCTGCGCGACACCGACTACACCGTGCAGTTCTACTGGACGGGCAACGACCCCGACGGCCGCATCCGCGGCTTCCAGTGGAAGATGACGGCCAACGGCGACGACGGCATCAGCATCCGCGACACGCTGACCGTCGACCCGGCCACCGGCGACACGCTCAATCCCTGGCGCTTCACGACGGCCAGCGACTCGATCTTCGTGGTGTCGGCCGACCGGCAGGGCTTCGAGGACGACGAGATCCTGCCGGAGCCCATGCAGCGCTTCTACCAGCCGCACACGCTGATCGTGCGCGCGATCGACGACCACGGCGGCGTCGACCCCACGCCGGCGATGATCACCTTCACGGCGACGACCCTGGCGCCGAGCATCTTCCTGACGTCGCCGCCGACGCTGCTCGGCAGCCGCACCGAGGCCCAGACCGTGCCGCCCCGATTCATCATCGGCTGGACGGGCACCGATCCGGACTACGAGCTGGGGAACCCCGTGCAGGTCCGCTACCTGTACAAGACGTCCGACATCGCCAACGCGTCGGGCGTGGGCCGCCACTACGTCTACACCAAGTACGAGTACGACCAGGTGGTCGACTCGCTCGTCACCTTCGACGATCCCCAGTGGAGCGACTGGATCCCCTACGAGCAGAACCCCTGGACCGGCGCCAGACCTTCGAGGGCAGCAAGCGCGACGCGAACAACAACATCATCTACTACATCTTTGCACTCCAGGCGAAGGACATCGCCGGCGCGGTCAGCCTCGACCGCGGCTACTTCACTTCCGTCGCCAACTTCCGCGTCGACGACTCGCAGACGCCCCTGCTGATCCTGCGCGAGCGCTACCTGGGCACCGAGATCGGCACCGGGATCGCCCGCCTGGAGAAGTACATCGCCCAGGACCAGCCGCTCCAGTTCGAGTGGTTCGGCAGCGCCTCCGACTACGGCGGCGAGATCGTGGCCTACCGCTACGGCTGGGACGTGCAGGACCTCGGCGACGACAACGATCCGGGCTGGGAGGTGCAGTTCGGCCTCTCGGAAGCCAACCTGTCGTCCGAGGTGCGCTCCTTCGCCCAGGGGCTGCACGTGTTCACGGTCGAGGTCATCGACAACAGCGGCCTGCTGACGCGCATACAGTACTTCCTGTCGGTCGTGCCGGTCCCCGAGGAGAAAGAGCGACTGGCGCTCGTCCTGATCGACGACGTACCCGACGTCAACAGCAACGGCTGGAACAACAGTTCCGGATCGATCGCCTACGACAACGACATCCAGCGCGACGCGTTCTGGGACGACGTCCTGGCCTCCAGCGGCGGCGTCTCCCGCTTCAGCACCGACCGCGACGTGATCGACAACGAGCGGCTCATCGGCAACTGGGGCTACCGCGACATCGTGCGCTACAAGAGCCTGATCTGGTCGGCGCGCCGCCACTCGCTCAGCTACCTGGCCTCGACCTTCCAGCCGAGCATCTACATCACGGTGGATGCGAACGGGAATGAAGTGCGGCGGATCCCGACCGAAGCCTACGTGTGGCTCGAGGCCTACCAGCGGAACGTCGGCAACGTCCTGCTCGCCGGTTCGGGCATCGTGCAGAACTTCCACTTCGTGTTCAACAACACGCCGTGGCTCTACCCCGTCATCTACAACAACGACGACGAGGACTTCCAGTGCGCGGGCGAGGGCCGCGGCATGAGCTTCGGCATCCGCGAGGAGGACGACGGCACGCGGACCATCTTCGGGACGCTGCAGTACCCCTACCGGGCGCTGGGCATCGCCGCTTCGTCGATGTTCACCCCCGGCAACTTCTACTACTCGCCGACGCTGTGCGGATCCGGCACGACGCACCGCAAGCAGAACTGCGTGGGGACCAAGGCGATCATCCTCGACCCCGAGTTCAAGTCCGAATACGTCCAGACCGGCTCCTTCGCCGACACCATCTTTGTCTGGGACCAGATCGCCTGGTCCGACGCCGCGACCGTGGCGGGCGGCGGCATCCCCGCGCCCAGTTCGCCCTACAGCTTCAGCCAGAACGACGAGTACTACGACTACAACGAGACCGCCCGCCGCGCGGTCTGGTCGCCCCAGACCCTGCCCGACGGACGGCCCGCCGTGGAGACCATGTGGCGGGCCATGCCCCGCTACGACTGGATCCTGGATCTGCACCTGGCCAACGCGGACGACGACTTCACCTATCCGGTGACCAACCCCTGCGGGCTCTACGCGCGGGATGCGGCTACGGGCCGCACCACGCTCAACGGCGTGCCCATCGGCCTGTTCAGCTACCAGACCGTCAGCACCAAGCCGGGCGGCAGGGCCGACGTCGTCTGGGGCTTCGACCCGCACCTGTACGATCACACGCAGATGAAGCGGGTCATCCGCTGGGTGCTCGGCGACCACTTCGGCCTGGCCATGACGCCCTGACCCGGGACCGCGTCGTGCCGGAGGCGCCCGAAGCGCCCGGCGGGACGCACAGCACGGAGACGATGATGACCATGAGGGCTCTTCTGGCGACTGCGATCCTGTCGCTGTCGATCGGCGCGCTGCCCGCGGCGGCCGACACACCCGACGAAGTCTGCGCCCTGGACTCGCTGCGGCTCGTCTCGCCGGCCTCGCTCGAGATCGCGCTGTCCACGACCGGCAGGTTCGGGGCCCAGGTCTCCTGGCCCGTCATCGACGATGTCACCTCGACCTGCGCGGTCCCGATCGACACCGCCGGCCTCGGCTTCCTGGTGACCCTGGACGGGGCCTACAGGGACGATTTCGACCGCGAACTGCTCTGGAACAGCCTCTTCGGCGGCGAGGTCGGATCGCCCACCGAGAACAGCGTCCTGATCTCCTGGTCCAACCTGAACCAGTCGGTCACCGGCCGCATCCTCGGCGAGGTCAACCTCAGCAACAACGGCGGCGTCCTGGCCTTCGGCGAGGACGGCGTCTGGTCGCAGGCCAACGCCGGTCTGCCCCCCTACCTTTCCAAGGTCGACGTGAACGTCCTGGCGGAGGCGCCGACCTCGCCCGGAACCCTGCTGGCCACCCTCAGCGACCGCCTGAACCGCGGCCTCTGGCTGAAGCCGGGTCCCGAGAGCGACTGGCGACGGCTGGCTCCCGAACTCTTCCCCGACGGTTCGCTCAACGACTCCGCGGTTTCCGCCTTGGTGTTCGCCCCGGACGATGCCCTGACCTTCCTGGTGGGCACGAGCAAGAGCGGCGTGTTCCTCACCCGCGACGGCGGCCTGACCTTCACGCAGCAGCAGGCGCAGTTCTCGCCCGCCGGCACCTGGAACCTGCGGCGCGTGACCGACATCGTCTGGAACCGGCCCGGAGGCCCTCTACGTCGCCATCAGCAGGCTCGGGCTGTACGTCTCCGCCGACCGCGGCGCGTCCTACGCGAACCTGGCGACGCTCCTCGTGCCGCAGAACTTCCCGACCGGCGGCGGCACTACGACGCCGGTCATCAACCGGATCGTCGACCAGGGCGGGCGCCTGCTGGTGGGCGTCAACACCTTCGGTCTCTATGACAGCGACGATGGCGGCGTCTCCTGGCGCTGGATCTGGGACGAGCTGCTCGATCCCGGCGCCGAACCCATCAGCGTGACGGACCTCGCCGTCGACCCGGCCAGCCCCCAGCGGATCATGGCCGGCACGACGGACAAGGGGATCTGGTGGACGGGCAACGGCGGCCGCGTCTGGAACCAGGTCGGCGCCTCGGTCGCCTGGCCCGACCCCGCGACGCGTCCCGCCATCCGCTCGCTCGTGCTCGATGCGGCGCGCGGCCTCTACCTGGCGACCGCCGACGGCTTCGGCGTGCTGACCTGCGCCCGGGGCGACACGGTCTGGTCGCAGGACGGCCCGACCCAGCCCGCCAACCGGTCCCTGACGCGCCTGTTCACCGCCGCCCAGACGGGCGTGCGCTACTGGCTGGCCACCTACGGCGGCGGAATCTACATTCCCGGCACGCCGCTGCGCCTGGAGCGACACCATCCAGAAGGCCCAGACGGATCTCGCCTACCAGGACCTCGACTTCGGACTCACGGTGTCCTTCGGGGCCGGCAGCGTCCCCGACTCGACGAGCTTCTCGCTCCTCGCGCAGGATTTCCAGGGCTACGCCGTGTGGCGCGGCGAGGGCCTCGACCCCGACCAGATGCAGTTGGTCGGCTTCTACGACAAGTCCAACCCCGAATCCTGCATCGAGGGCTACTGCGGCGAAACCAGCTACAACGACACGCCCAACTGCTACGCCGACAAGCGCGCCGCCTGTTTCGATTTCTCCGAACCCGGAGTCGTGACGTTCTTCGACGACTCGATCTACGAGGGGTTCGACTATTATTACGCCGTGACGACCTTCGATTACGGCAACATCGCGACCGTGGCGCCGTCCTCGCTGACTGCTGAGCGGCTCTATTCGACCCGCTACCCCGGCGACCTGCTGTCGCTGTTCGGGGGCGCCGGCAACCGGACGCGGTTCTTCGTGTCCCAGCCCGCCGCGGGCGCCGCGGACGGCCCGGAGATCTACGCCTACCCCAATCCGCTGCGCCAGGCGGCGGGCTTCAGCGGCTCGGAGGGGGAGAAGGTCACCTTCAAGAACCTGCCGCCGGGCAGCCGCGTCCAGATCTTCACGCTCGACGGCGACCAGGTGGCGAACCTCGGTCCCGAGTCGCAGATCGACAACCTGATGCCCTGGGTCACCCGCAACGCCCATGGGGACCTGCTCGCCTCCGACGTGTACATCTACAAGGTGGAGATGCCGGCGCGCGAGGACTTCTACGGCAAGGTCGTGATCATCCGCTGACCCGGCCCCGCGCGGGGGAGCCGCCGCATACATCCCGATGGCCCGGCGCCGCCGCCGGGCCATTTCACCGCAGACCAACGGGGTCCCTCGCCGGGCGCCCGGATCGCAGTCACACGGGAGGCAAGCACGATGGAAGGCAAGCGCGTCTACTACTTCGGCAACCACGAGGCGGAGGGCGACGGCGCCCGCAAGGAACTGCTCGGCGGCAAGGGCGCCAACCTCGCCGAGATGGACCGCATCGGCATCCCGGTGCCGCCGGGCTTCACGATCACCACCGCCTGCTGCATCGACTACCTCGCCGAGCCGACGATCCCGGCCGCGCTGCGCGCCGAGGCCGACGCGGCGATCGCCCGCATCGAGAAGGTGATGGGCAAGAAGTACGCGGACCCGTCCGACCCCCTGCTGTTCTCGTGCCGCTCGGGCGCCAAGGTCTCGATGCCGGGCATGATGGACACGGTCCTGAACATCGGCCTCAACGACGAGACGGTCCGCGGCCTGATCGCCCGCAGCGGCAACGAGCGCTTCGCCTACGACAGCTATCGCCGCCTGCTGCAGATGTACGGCGACGTGGTGATGGGCGTCGAGAGCGAGCTCTTCGAGCACGCCATCGACGCCCTCAAGGCGAAGCGCGGCGTGAAGCTCGACACCGAGCTGGGCGTGGCGGACCTGCAGGCCCTGATCGCCGAGTTCAAGGCCATCATCCGCAAGTCCGCGGGCCGCGACTTCCCGACCGATCCCCGCGAGCAGCTCTGGGGCAGCGTCGAAGCCGTCTTCCGCAGCTGGAACACGCCGCGCGCGGTCAGCTACCGCAACCTCAACCGTCTGCCGCACGACATGGGCACGGCCGTGAACGTGCAGGCCATGGTCTTCGGCAACATGGGCGCCAACTCCGCCACGGGCGTCGCCTTCACCCGCGACCCGTCCAACGGCGAGAACTTCTTCTACGGCGAGTTCCTGGTCGACGCCCAGGGCGAGGACGTCGTGGCGGGCACCCGCACGCCGCAGGCGCTGAACCTCCAGGGCCGCGACCGCCTGCCCGAGGGCAACCCGGTGCGCGACCTGCCCACGCTCGAGGAGGTCATGCCGGCGGCCTACGGGACGCTGTGCGGCATCCGCGAGAAGCTGGAGCAGCACTACCGCAACATGCAGGACATCGAGTTCACGATCCAGGACGGGAAGCTCTGGATGCTCCAGACCCGCAACGGCAAGCGCACCGGGCGCGCCGCCGTGCGCATCGCGGCCGAGATGCAGACCGAGGGCCTGATGACGCCCGACCAGGCGCTGATGGCGGTCGAGCCCGCGCATCTCGACCAGCTGCTGCACGACCAGATCGATCCCGCGGCCAGCGTCGAGGTGCTGGGCAAGGGCCTGCCCGCGTCGCCCGGCGCCGCGCAGGGCGAGATCGTCTTCTCGGCCGAGGACGCCGTGGCCGCCGTCAAGGCCGGCCGCCGGGTGGTGCTCGTGCGCCGCGAGACCAGTCCCGAGGACATCGAGGGCATGAACAGCGCCCAGGGCATCCTCACCGCCCGCGGCGGCATGACCAGCCACGCGGCCGTGGTGGCCCGCGGCATGGGCAAGCCCTGCGTGGCCGGCTGCGGCGACCTCGCGGTCGACTACCCGAGCGGGTCGATGACCATCGGCGGCAAGACCTTCAAGGCCGGCGACCTCCTGACGATCGACGGCACCACCGGGCAGGTGATCGCCGGCCTGGTGCCGCTGGTCGCGCCCAGCCTCGACGATCCCCACCTGAACCGGATCATGGCCTGGGCCGACAAGCGCCGGACCCTGGGCGTGCGCACCAACGCCGACACGCCGCACGACGCGCGGCAGGGGCGCACCTTCGGCGCCGCGGGCATCGGCCTGTGCCGCACCGAGCACATGTTCTTCGGCGAGGACCGCATCAAGAAGATGCGCGAGATGATCCTGGCCGACAGCGAGGCTGGGCGCCGCAAGGCCCTGGTGAAGATCCTGCCGCTGCAGCAGGCCGACTTCGAGGGGATCTTCGAGGCCATGGACGGCTACCCCGTCACGGTGCGCCTGCTGGACCCGCCGCTGCACGAGTTCCTGCCCACGCCCGACCAGCAGGCCGAGATCGCGGAGCTGGCCGGGGAGCTGGGCGCCAGCGTGGCGGCGGTCAAGCACCGCATCGAGTCGCTGCACGAGATGAACCCCATGCTCGGGCACCGCGGCTGCCGCCTCGGCCTGACCTACCCGGAGATCTACGAGGTGCAGGTCGAGGCCATCATCCGCGCCGCGCTGGCGGTCAAGGCCCGCGGCGTGGACGTCAAGCCGGAGATCATGATCCCCCTGGTCGGGACGGTGCGCGAGCTGAAGGACATGCGCGAGATGTCCGTGGCGATCGCCGACCGGGTGATGAAGGAGCTCGGCGCGAAGGTCGACTACCTCGTCGGCACCATGATCGAGATCCCGCGCGCCGCCCTGCTGGCGGACAAGATCGCGCTGCACGCCGACTTCTTCAGCTTCGGCACCAACGACCTGACCCAGATGACCTTCGGGTACAGCCGCGACGACGCCGGCGTCTTCCTGCCGGACTACGTGCGGATGGGCGTGCTGCCCTCGGACCCGTTCCAGCAGCTCGACCAGGAGGGCGTCGGCCAGCTCGTCGCCATGGCGGTCGAGCGCGGCCGCTCTTCCGGCCGGCACCTGCACCTGGGCATCTGCGGCGAGCACGGCGGCGACCCCAGCTCGGTGGACTTCTGCCACCGGGTGGGGCTCGACTACGTGAGCTGCTCGCCGTTCCGCGTGCCCATCGCGCGCCTGGCGGCGGCCCACGCGGCCATCAGGAACGGTTGAGGTGAGCCTGGCCTGGGCCATCCCGGCGGCCTGGCTGCCGTTGCTGGCCCTGTTCGCGGTGGCGGCGGCCCTCTGGGTCCGCCGCCACTATCTTGCCACGGAACCGCTCGCGCCCCGCGGCGCGCGCCGCCTGCTGGCGGGGCTGCGCACCGCCGCCATCCTGCTGCTGCTCATCGCCATCGCCGGACCGCGCCTGCAGCGGTCCGGCGACGCCGTGCTGCCGCCCGAAGCCGTGGTCGTGATCGAGGACTCCGCCAGCATGGGTCTGCGCGACGCGCCCGATGCCCCGGACCGCTGGCGGCAGGGGCAGGCGTGGGCCGCGCAGGTCGAGTCCCTGCTGGCGTCGCGCGAACCGCCGGTCACCACGACGGTGCTGCGCGGGAACGGCCTGGAGGCGACCAGGGACCTGAACGACGCGCCCGGCGCGCCCCCCGCGGCCGTGGGCACGGATCTCGGCCGGCTCGCGGCCGTGACGGCGCGCGCCTGGTCCGCGCGGAATCTGCGGGCCCTGTTCATCGTGACCGACGGGCAGGAGACGCAGGCCGCCGCCGAGGGCCCCGTCGCGCCCACGGACGGCGCCCTGCCGGTGCTGATCGGCGTCGGCGATCCCGCCGGCCCGCCCGATCTCGAACTCCTGGACGTGCGTTACCCGGAGTCGGCCTTCGTCGGCGACCAGGTCGTGGTCGAAGCCGTCGTGGGACTGCGGGGACTGCCGCGCCGGGACGGTCTGCGCCTGCGGCTCGCGCTGGTCCAGGGCGCCGACACGCTGGCGGCGGCTGCCGTGCCTGCCGGACCCGACGACCCGACCCTGCGCGCCGAACTCGCCTTCGTTCCCCGCACGGCGGGCCTCCAGGTGGCGCGCCTGATCGTGGCCCCCCTGGTCAACGAGCGGTACCTCGCCAACAACGAGGTGTCCCTGGCCGTGGCCGTCCGCCAGGACCGCGAGAAGCTGCTGCTGATCACCGGACGGCCCGACTGGAATGTCCGCATGTTCGCCCAGGCGGCTGCGCTCGAGCGGCGGCTGTCGCTCGACGTGGTCCATCCCGGGGAGCGGGGGCCCGTGCTGGACGGCGAGGCCTGGACGCCTCCGCGCGGTGCGGCGGCGTGGCTGGCCTGGGACGGCGTGGTGCTGCTCGGGGAGACGGCGCCGCCGTTCGCCTTCGACGCCGCCGGGCTCGCCGAGGCGGTCACCGGCGGCCTGGGACTGCTGGTGGTCGGATCGGGCGGGGGCATGTTGCCCCCGGCGCTGGCCGATCTGCTGCCCGTCGTGCGTGAAGGCGCCCGCGACGTCGCGGGCGGCAGCCTGCAGCTGCGTCGGGAACAGGCCGGGCATTCCCTGCTGTCCGGTCTGCCGGCCGACGCCGCGGCCTGGTCGTGGTTGCCGCCGCTGGACATCGTGGCGGCGGCCAGGGCGCGCCCCGAGGCGAAGGTGCTGCTCACGGTCTCCGGGCCCGACGGCGCCGTCCGGGCGCCGCTGCTCGCGCTCGGCGCCGCCGGCGAGGGCACGGTCGCCTGGCTGGGCACGGACGAGCTGTGGACGCTGGCGTTCTGGCAGCCGCCCGCGAGCGCGGGGGAGGTGCCCGAGCACCCCGTGCGTCGCCTGGCCCGCAACCTGCTCGTGTGGACGGCCGCCGGGGACGAGCTCGGCGGCGTGACGCTCGCCGGGCACCGCACGCTTTACCGCGAGGGCGAAGCCATCCGGATGGAGACCCAGGTGCGCGGGCTGCGCGGCGAAGGGGAAGCCGGCGCGATCGCGCTCGAACTGCGCGAAGATGCGCCTGCCGCGACGCCACGCTCGTTCACGCCGTCCGCGGTGCCGGGCGAGGTCGGCCGCGGGCGCGTGACGCTGCCGCCCCAGGCGCCGGGGCGTTACACGATCCGGCCCGTCGCCGCCGGCACGGATTCGGCGCTCGGGCCGGCGCGCGAGTTCGTCGTGGTCGCCGCCCATCCCGAGGAAGCGCAGGTGCGCCAGGACCGTCGCCGCCTGCGCGCCCTGGCCGCCGCCTGGGGAGGGCACTACGTGGATGGGGACGCGGCCGGCGCGCAGCGCGCCCTGGCCGCCGTCCTGGACGCCGCGGACTGGACCGCGATCACCAGCGCGCGCCGGACCGAGGTCCGCCTCGTGCACGGCTGGCTGCTCATCGCGGCCGCGACGCTGCTGCTGGGCGCGGAGTGGGCCATCCGCCGCTGGCGCGGCATGCTCTAGACAGGTCCGGACCTCCCGGCTTTCCTCCCGGAAGCGGAATCCTTCCCTGACAAGCTCACCATCGATCCCGCGCCCGACGGCTCCGGCCGTCGTGATGTTCGCCCTGTTGCTCGCCGTCCACCCCGCAGCCGCCGATCCGGTCCTCAACGAGGTCCTCTACGATCCGCCGGGAGCGGACGGCGGGGCGGAGTTCGTGGAACTGCTGAACGCCGGCACGGCGCCGTTGGATCTGGCCGGCGTGAGGCTGGAGTTCGCCAACGGCGCCGCGGCGCCCGTCTGGGAGCGGCGTTGGGAAGGAGCCGCGGGCGACAGCCTGGCGCCGGGCGCCCGCTGGCTGATCGCCGATTCGGGTTGGACTGGAACGGAAGTCCCCAACGTATTGGTATCGCTGAGATTGCAGAATGGTCCCGACGCGGTGCGCCTGCGACGCGGCGAGATCGTGCTGGACCGGCTCGGCTACGGGGATCTCTCGGATCCGTCCTGCTACGAGTCCGCACCGCATCCAGGCGCCGCCGCCGCTTCCCTCGGCCGCCGTCCCGACGGCGCCGATTCCGACCGCAACGACCGCGACTGGGTCGTCTGCGACGAGCCGACGCCGGGTCGGCCCAACTTCCCCGACCACGCGCTGCAAATCCTCGACGTCACGGCGGAGCCTCCCAGCCTGCCCGCGGCCGGTGGCGCGGTCGCCTTCACCGTCGTGCTGCGCAACTCGGGCCTGGCCGCGATCCCGCACGGGGTCGCGACGCTGACCGCAGGGGACGCAGTGCCGCCTGCGGTGGCGACCTGGTCGGCCCTGGGGCCGCAGACCGAAGCGACGCTCGGTTTCTCGACGACGCTCCCCTTCGACGGGAGTGTGAACTTCGAACTGGAAGTCGCTGCGCCGGGTGTCGATATCCCGCCGCTGGCTCTGGGCAGCTACCACGTCGGGCCGTCGCCGCTCTCGGTCTGGGAGGTGATGGCGAACCCCGACGGCGACAGCGGCGAGTGGCTGGAACTGATCGCCTGGCCGACCGGTCCCGTCGAACTCGCCGGCTACCAGCTGTCCGATGCCGGCGGCGCGCTCCTGCGGCTGCCCTCCTGGCAACTGCTGCCCGGCGAACGGCTGGTCCTGGCCGAGGACGCGGGCGCTTTCCGCGACTGGTGGCAGGGCGTGCTGGACGCAGGTGCGCCGCCGCCCTGCCCCGGTCTGCCCGCGGTGCCCCCGCTCGCCGAACTGTCCGGCGCCTGGCCCGCCCTCAACAACGCGCCCGGTGACGGTCGGCCGTACGCCGAGCGGGTGCACCTGCACGACGCGGCAGGGGTGGTGCTGGATCATGCGACGCTCGGCGCCCGCGGCACGGTCGTGTCCCGCGGTCGCAGCCTCGAACGCCGCGCCGGCGCGGCCGCCGGCGATCCGGCCGATCTCTGGGGCACGTGCATGGCGGCGGCGGGCGCAACGCCGGGTTGCCGCAACAGCCTCGAGGCGCCCTGGCAGGTCCCGGCGACCGAGCTGTCGGCTTCGCCGGCCGCCTTCACGTCCGGCGGCGAAGGCGTCAGCTTCACGATGGACCTCGCCGCACCCGCAACGGCCTGGCGGCTCTCGGTGTGGGATCTCTGGGGACGGTGCGTGCGCGACCTCGGCGGCGACGAACTCGGCGCCGGCCGGCGTCACGTGGCCTGGGACGGCAGGGACGGCGTGGGGAACTCGTGCCGCCGGGTCCCTACGTCGCGGTTCTGTCGCGGCAGGATGCGCAGGGTGGCCAGCGCGATCGTCGCCGGTTGCTGGTGGTGGCGGTGCCCGGGGGGGGAACGATGAGGGGCGGCCGATGCGGCGGTGGTCGCCGGTCTGGTCGCGCTCGCGGCCGTCGTCGCCGGTGCACCAGGCAGGCCAGGGCCGGCATCCGCGACTTCGACGACGGCTGGGGCGCCGGACCGGCGGCGTCGGCCGACCTGCTGGACGGCGTCGCGCACAACGGCGCCGGGAACGTCGGCTTCTGGGCGGCCTGCGGCGTCTCCCGTCTGCACGGTATGGCCGAACTGCCGCTGCAACGCCTGGCGGCGGGACGGCGTGCGGCCGGCTGGTCGGCGGCGCTGTCGTGGCAGAGGCTGGGCGGAAACCTCTGGCGCGAGGATCAGGTGGATCTCCAGGCTTCGCTCGCCGTAGCGCCGGGGGCGCGGCGGCCGGCCCGCGGACCGGGCGCCATCGCGGCCGGGCCCTGGTGCGGCCTGGCGGTGCGCTGGCGGCGGCCGAGCTACGCGACCGTCGCCGGGCCCGATGTGCTGGAGATCGCGCCGGTGGCCGGCTACGCCCGCGGCCGGTTCGTCGGCACGCTCCAGGTCCTGCCTCTGATCCCTGCGTCACGGGCCGGAAGACGCCGGCCCACGACCCTGGCTGTCCGCCCGCTGGCACGATGGCGTCTGGAGCGCCGCCTGCGAGTTCCGGCGCGCCGATCACGGAGCCGTCGCCTGGAGGGCGTCGGGCGACCTGAGGCTGGGCGCGGTGTTCAGCTGGGGCCTCGTCGCCGACGGCGGCAGCGGAGCGGCGGGTGTGACCACCGCCTGGCGTCGCGGCCGCCTGCTGGTGCGCACCTCGCATCTGGTCCATCCGGTGCTGGGGGCGACGCACCGCTGGGACCTGGCTGCGATCCCCCTGGGTGCGTCGTGAACGCGGCGCCGCGCGTGTTCGCCACGTCGCTGGCGGCGGTGTGCGTTCTGTCGTCCGGTCTTGGGCATGCCGAGCCCGACGCGTTCAGGGTGCAACCGGCGGACAGCCTCGCCGTGGCCATCGACCGCCTGGAACCCGATGACCTGGCGGCGGCCCTGGCCTGGCTGGACGCCGAACCGCCGGTCGTCATCGCCGTCCCGGACAACCTCGAACACCCGGAAGCCGGGGCCGGGCGTTGGCGTCTGTCCCTGCGCCGGACGGCGACCGCAGACCGGTGGGATTTCAGTCGAGCGGACGGGACCGGCGAGGTCCGCCTGCGCGGCGATGGGCGGACGGCGCCGGCGGGCGGCGCCGCGCTGCGCTGGGGCGGCGCCCGCGTGCTGGTCGGAGACGCCGGCGTGCACGCGGGCAGCGGCCTGCTGCTGTCGGGGGCCGGACGCTGGGCGGGACTGGCTTCGCCCGGCGGCGGGCAGGCCGCCATCGAGGTCGGGCTGCACGCGGGCGCCGCCGAGCGGCGGGTCGTGCGCGGGGCCGCTGCGGCTTGGCGTGCGGGGCCCGGCGAGATCGTCGTCTGGCGGGGACGCGCGCGGGAAGCGGGGGCGGCGCCGCGCGCGGGCGCGGCCCTCGCCTGGGCCGGGGGCGGGGGCGAGGCCGCGCTTGCCGTCGCGACCGAGTCGGCGGGCCGCGGCGGTTCGGTGTCCGCCGCCTGGACCTGTGGCGACCTGGTCCTGGCGGGCGAGAGCTCGGTCTGGAGCGCGCTTGCAGGCGGGACACGCCGCGCGGTCTGGGTCGTCGCGGGGCGCTGGCGGGCCGGCCGGCGCGCGACGGCCGAGGTGCAGGTCGCCGCCGCGCAACCGGGTCCCGCCCCCCGCACCGGACAGCGCCCGGCTGCGCTCACGGCCGACGACGGTCGCGGCTGGCTGGTCCGTGTGCGCGGCCGCGGCGACGCCCTGACCGTGGCCGCCGCCTGCGGCGTGTCCGGGCACGACGGCTGGTCGGACGGGTCGCCCCGCCCGACCGAGGTCAGGCGCTGGTCGCTGGAAGCCGGGGGCGGCGATGCGCGTCGCCGGTGGGGGATGAGCCTCACGGGACGTTCAGAGACGCGACGGGGCTGGAGCGGGCGCATGCCGTGGCTCCCGCCGGCCCTGGAGTCGGCGCAGGACACCTGGCGCGCGGCGTCCTGGCTCGAGACCGGATCCGGCGCGTGGCAGGGGCGGCTCGGCTGGCGGACGGTGCGGACGGTCGATCGCGACGGGGCGGGCGCGGACAGCGACGACCGCTCGGCGGTGTCGCTGGCGTTCGGCATGCAGCCGCCCGAAGGCTGGGGCTGGCGCTTCGTCCAGGTCTGGGCCTGGGGCGGCGGCGCCGACCTGCTGAGCGTCGAGTCCCCGGCCCCGGGGCTCGTGCTGCCGCGCCACTGGGGGCGGTGGCGCGACGAGCGCACGCTGGGCGTCCACTGGCGCCGGGGCGGATCCCGGATTTCGGTCAGCGCTGCCTGCCGACGCCCCCAACAGCCGCAAGACGCCGCTGCCTACGAGTTCCGGGCGTCCGCGACCCGGGACTGGCGCGGCTGGTGACGGCAGCGGTTTTGACATCCCCCCCGCGACCCGTATACAATTTGCGTCCACCGGCGGCCGACCGGCGCCGTCACGCGAGATCCTCGAGGCAAGGGGTTCTTCATGCTGGCCAAGCGGATGCAGAGACTCGGCACCGAGACGGCTTTCGTCGTGCTGGCCCGGGCCAAGGCGCTCGAGGCCCAGGGCCGCGACATCGTCCACCTCGAGATCGGCGAACCGGACTTCGACACCCCGCCCAACATCGTGGCCAGGGCCGTGGCGGCCCTGCAGCAGGGCGAGACCCACTACGGGCCCGCGGCCGGCAAGCCCGAGGTCCGCCGGGCCTTCGCCGAGTACATCGCCCGCGACCGCGGCCTGGACGTCGGCCCCGAGAACATCGTGGTCACGCCCGGCGGCAAGCCCATCATGTACTTCGTGATGACCGCCCTGGTCGACGAGGGCGACGAGGTCATCTACCCCAACCCGGGGTTCCCGATCTACGAGTCGGTGATCAATTTCCTGGGCGCCACGGCGGTGCCCCTGCCGCTGTCCGAGGCGAAGGACTTCTCCTTCGACATCGCCGACCTCGAGCGCCTGGTCAGCGACCGCACGAAGCTGCTGATCATCAACTCGCCCCAGAACCCCACCGGCGGCGTGCTGTCGGGCGCGGACCTCGACGCCATCGCCCGGCTGGCCGTGAAGCACGACTTCTGGGTGCTGAGCGACGAGATCTACAGCAAGATCATCTACGAGGGCGCGCACGAGTCCATCGCCACGCGCCCGGGCATGCCCGAGCGCACGATCATCCTGGACGGCCACTCCAAGACCTACGCCATGACCGGCTGGCGCCTGGGCTACGGCGTCATGCCCCGGGAACTGGCCGACGCCGTCGCCATGCTGCAGACCAACTGCAACAGCTGCACCGCTTCGTTCACGCAGATCGCGGGCGCCGAGGCGCTGACCGGCCCGCAGGACGCGGCGATCGCGATGGTGGCGGAGTTCCGCGCCCGGCGCGACCTGCTGGTCGCGGGCCTCAACGACATCCCCGGGATCTCCTGCCGGATGCCCCACGGCGCCTTCTACGTGTTCCCGAACATCACGCAGCTCGGCCGCAAGAGCGCCGAGATCGCCACGCTGCTGCTGGACAAGTACGGCGTGGCGGCCCTGAGCGGCACGGCGTTCGGCCGCTTCGGCGAGGGCTACCTGCGCTTCAGCTACGCCAACAGCCAGCCGCAGATCCGCAAGGCTCTCGAGCGCGTCCGCGCGATGAGCGCGGACCTGCTGGGCTGACCGATCCCGAACCCCGCGTCACCGCGTCCGCCGGCCGGGCGCGGTGCCCACGTTCGCGGACCAAGTCGGCAGAGGTGCCACATGGATCGACGCAGGATGGTCATCGCGCTCGGCGGCAACGCCATCATCCCGGTGGGGACCAAGGGGACCTACCTCGAGCAGTACCAGATCACCAAGGGCACGATGGCCCAGGTGGCCGAGCTCTCGGCCGCGGGGCACCAGATCGTGATCACCCACGGCAACGGCCCGGTGGTCGGGAACATCTTCCTGCGCAACGACGCCGGCTACCAGCTGCACGGCATCGTGCCGATGCCCCTGTTCGTGTGCGGCGCGGACTCGCAGGGCGGGCTGGGCTACATGATCCAGCAGAACCTGCAGAACGCGATGTTCCTGCGCGGGATCGACACGCCGGTGGCCACCGTGGTCACCCAGGTGCTCGTGGACCGCGACGACCCCGCGTTCGCCAAGCCCACCAAGCCCATCGGCCCCTACTACGACGAGCCGCAGGCCCGCCGGGTCGCCGCGGAGTTCGGCTGGACGGTGAAGGAGGACGCCGGCCGCGGCTGGCGGCGCGTGGTGCCCAGCCCCCTGCCGCGCAAGGTGGTCGAGTTCGAGGTCATCCGCCGCATGCTCGACGCCGGCGTGCTGGTGGTCGCCGTCGGCGGCGGCGGCGTGCCGGTGGTCACCTGCGAGGAGGACCGCATCGAGGGCATCGATGCGGTGATCGACAAGGATCTCGCCTCGGAGCTGCTGGCCGAACTGATCAAGGCCGACACGTTCGTGATCATCACCCAGGTGGAGCAGGTCTATCGCGGCTGGGGCAAGCCCGGGCAGCAGGCACTGTCGATCCTGCCGGCGGCGGAGGCCCGCGCGCTGCTGGCGGCGGGCGAGTTCCCCGCCGGCAGCATGGGCCCGAAGATCGAGGCCGCCCTGGCGTTCCTGGCCGCGGGCGGCCGCGAGGTCGTCATCACCGATCCCGAACACCTGCTCGCCGCGGTCCACGGCGAGGCGGGCACGCGCATCGTCCCCTGAGGGGCCCCGCGGCGCGGCGGCCTCGTTTCCGTTGCGGGGGGCCGCGTGCGTGCGCTAAGGTCCCGGCAGCGACGGGAGGTGGACGGACGATGACGCCGCAGGTGCTGATCGTGGGTGCGGGAGGGCGTGAGCACGCCCTGGCGCGCCGTCTCGCCGCCTGCGCCTCGCGTCCCCGCCTCTGGGCCGCTCCCGGCAATCCCGGTCTGCTGCGGCTCGCGACCCCGGTGCCCGTCGATCCCACCGACCAGCGCGCGCTCGCGTCGTGGTGCCGCGAGGCCGCGATCGACCTGGTGGTCGTCGGGCCCGAGGACCCGCTGATCGCCGGTCTGGCCGACGTCCTGCGCGACGCCGGCCTCGCGGTGTTCGGGCCCGGGGCGCGCGGCGCGCGACTCGAGGGGGACAAGGAACACGCCAAGCTGATCATGGCCGCGGCGGGCGTGCCGACCGCCGGCTACGCGGCGTGCGGGAGTCTCGGCGGAGGCGCTCGCGCGCCTCGCTGCGGCCGCGTTCCCGCTGGTGGTCAAGGCCTGCGGCGCCGCCCAGGGCAAGGGCGTGGCGGTCTGCGCCGACCGGGCCGCGGCGCGGGCGCACCTGGAACTGTGCTTCACCGCGGACGCCTTCGGCGACGCCGGCCGGCGCGTGCTGCTCGAGGAGTGCCTGACCGGGCCCGAGCTCTCGATCCTCGCGGTCACCGACGGCCGCGACTACGCTCTGCTCTGCCCCTCGCGCGATCACAAGCGCCTCGGCGAAGGCGACACCGGCCCCAACACCGGCGGCATGGGCGTCGTCGCGTCCGCCGAACTGCTGACGCCCGCGCTCGGCCGGGCGGTCGGGGAGGGTGTGGTCGCGCCGGTGCTCGCCGAGCTGCGGCGGCGCGGCGTGGACTACCGCGGCGTGCTGTACGTCGGGCTGATGCTGACTCCCGACGGGCCCCGCGTGCTGGAATTCAACTGCCGCTTCGGCGATCCCGAGACCCAGGCCGTGCTGCCGCTGCTGCGCGTCGACCTGCTGGACCTGCTGCGCGCGACCGCGCGGGGCGGACCTCGGCGCCTGGCTGGCGGCGCTGCCCGCGCCCGGTCCCGGCGCGCCGCCGGATTGGCCCGGCGCCGCGCTGACGGACTGGGAGCGCGCCGCGGCGGTCGTCGTGGCCGCGAGCCACGGCTACCCCGGCCCGCTCCGCCGCGGCGACGCGATCACGCTGCCGCCGGACCGCGAGCGGGCCTGGGTCGTCCAGGCGGGCACTGCCGAGCGCGACGGGCAACTGGTGACCGCCGGCGGCCGCGTGCTCGGCGTGGTCGGCGAGGGGCGCGACCCGCGCGAGGCCCTGGCCGCCGCCTACGGCCTGTTGGCCGACGTCCGTTTCGACGGCCTCGTCTGCCGCCGCGACATCGGCGGCGGCCTCCCTCCATCCAGGAGCGAACCATGACGCAACGCGCGACGCCCCCGGCCCGGGTGATGGTCCTGCTGGGCAGCAAGAGCGACCTGCCGGTCATCGACGGGCTCCTGGCGCTGCTGGACCGCTTCGGCCTCCCGCACCGCGTCGAGATCGCGTCGGCGCACCGCCAGCCGGACAAGCTGCGGCGCCTGGTGACCGCGGGCGACCGCGAGGGGATCGCGGTCTACATCGCGGTCGCGGGCATGGCGGCGCACCTGCCCGGCGTGGTGGCTTCGCTGACGCTGCGGCCGGTGATCGGCGTGCCGGTGGCCGCCGGGCCGCTGGCGGGCATCGACGCCCCTGTTGTCGATGGCCCAGATGCCGGGCGGCGTGCCCGTGGCGACGGTCGCCATCGGGCCGTCGGGAGCGAAGAACGCCGCCGTGCTCGCCGCGCGCATCCTGGCGCTCGGCGATGCGCGCGTGGCCGCGGCCCTCGCGGACTTCCGCCGCGAGCAGGCCCGCGGCGGCGGCTGAGATGGTCGCCCGCACGCGCGACCCCGCGGTCGCCGCCGCTTGCCTGGCCGGCGGCGGCGTGGTGCTGATGCCGACCGACACGCTGCCCGGGTTGCATGCGCGCGCCGACGCACCGGCGGCCGTCGCGCGCATCGCGGTGCTGAAGGGCCGCGACGAGGGCCAGCCCCTGCTGGTGCTCTGCGCCGGCATCGACGACGCGCGCGCCCTCGCCGGCGCCCTGCCCGCCCGCGCGTGGGCCTACGTGGAGCGCTGCTGGCCCGGCCCCTTCACGCTGGTGCTGCCGGCCGGAGCGTCGGCCCCGACGGCGGCGACCCGCGGCGGCCCGACGCTCGCCGTCCGCGTGCCGGCGCCGGGCCGGCTGCGCGATCTCATCGCCGCCTGCGGGGGCGCCCTGGTCTCCACCAGCGCCAACCTCGCCGGCGAACCTCCGGCCACGGAACTGGAGGCGGCGGCGCGGCAATTCGCCGGGGGCGTCGACCTCGTGGCGGAACTGGATTGGGGCGGTTCGCCGGCGGGGGCGGCTTCGGCGATGCTGGACCTCACCGTCTGGCCGCCGCGGGTGCTGCGCCCGGGCCCCCTGGTTCCACCCGACTGGGAGTTCTGACGCGAAACAGTCTGTTAGCATTGTAATTACGAGAGCGCGGCCTTCTTGACGCCGCCCTCTTCCCGGCCTAACTTACGCCGCAGGAGACACGCTTGGACGCACCCGGCACCGTCTTGTTCGTCTGCTCCGGGAACACCTGCCGCAGCCCCTTGGCCGCCGCGCTCGCCGCCGCCCGCTGGCAGGGGGAGCCCGCGTGCGCCTCCGCGGGGCTGGACGCGTCGCCGGGCTGCCCGGCGACGGCGGAGTCCTGCGACCAGGCGCGGGAGCGGGGTCTGGACCTCGCGCGGCACCGCTCGCGGCCGCTGGATTCGGCCGTGCTGGAGGGGACGGGCTGGGTGCTGCTGATGACGCCCGGGCAGCTCGCGCGCTTCCGGTCGCGGTTCCCCGGTTATGCCGGCCGGGTCGGCCTGCTGGGCCTGCCCGGGATCGATCTGGCGGCCGGCGGCGACGCCGCGGCGGCCGAGACGGTCGACGACCCCTACCGCGCCGGGACGTCCCTGGCCTACGCGCGGATGGCCGATCAGGTCGACAGGCTCGTGGAGGCCTGGACCGCCCACCTGCAGCCCGGGAGAACGCCATGATCGTCGCCGTCGGCGCGGACCACCGCGGGTTCGCCCTCAAGGAACGGGTCAAGGACCTGTTGGGCCGCGAGGGCCACACCGTCGCGGACCTGGGCTGCCACGGGCCCGCCTCGGTCGACTATCCGGACTTCGCGCGGGCCGTGGGCCTGGCCGTGGCCGCCGGCCGGGCCGCCCTGGGGGTGCTGGTCTGCGGCTCGGGCATCGGCGTGAGCATCGCCGCCAACAAGGTGCGCGGCGTGCGCGCCGCCCTGTGCTGCAACGAGGAGATGGCCGCGGCCACCCGCCGCCACAACGACGCCAACGTGATCTGTTTCGGTGCCGACCACACGTCCGCGGAGCTGGCCGAGCGCATGGTGCTGCGCTGGCTGGGCGCCGGGTTCGAGGGCGGACGGCACGCCGGCCGGATTCAGCAAGATCGCCGACATCGAGCAGGACGCGGGCGGCATCGCCGCCGCGTCGCCGCCGACACCGGAACCGCGAGGAGAACAGGCATGAACCGCCACCTGCAGGCCGCCGATCCCGAGATCGCCGACGTCGTCGCCCGCGAGCTCGGCCGCCAGCGCGACCAGCTCGAGATGATCGCCAGCGAGAACTTCACCAGCCTGGCCGTCATGGAGGCCGCCGGCAGCGTCCTGACGAACAAGTACGCCGAGGGCTACCCCGGCAAGCGCTACTACGGCGGCTGCGAGTTCGTCGACCGGGCCGAGGAGCTGGCCCGCGAGCGCGTGAAGGCGCTGTTCGGGGCCGAGCACGCCAACGTGCAGCCCCACTCCGGCTCGACGGCGAACATGATCGCCTACCTGGCCTGCCTGTCCCCGGGCGACAAGCTGCTGGGCCTGTCGCTGTCCCACGGCGGGCACCTGACCCACGGCCACCCGGTGAACTTCTCGGGCCTGCTGTTCACCGCCCTGCACTACGAGGTGGACCGCGAGACCGAGACGATCGACTACGACGCGCTGCGCGAGCAGGCGAAGCGGGAGCGGCCCAAGGTCCTGGTGGGCGGCGCCAGCGCCTACCCGCGCCACTGGGACTACGCGGCCATGCGCAGCATCGCCGACGAGGTCGGGGCGGTCCTGATCTTCGACATGGCCCACGTGGCGGGCCTGGTCGCCGGCGGCGCCCACCCCAGCCCGGTGCCGTTCTGCGACATCGTCACCTCGACGACCCACAAGACCCTGCGCGGGCCGCGCGGCGGCATCGTGCTGAGCAAGCTGGCCCACGCCGAGGCCATCGACAAGCTGAACTTCCCGGGCGTGCAGGGCGGCCCGCTGATGCACATCATCGCCGCCAAGGCCGTCTGCTTCCGCGAGGCGGCCCGGCCGGAGTTCGCCGCCTGGGCGCGGCGCTGCGTGGAGAACGCCAAGGCGCTGGGCGAGCGCCTGCTCGAGCACGGCTTCCACCTGGTCAGCGGCGGCACCGACAACCACCTGCTGCTGGTCAACCTGACGAGCAAGGACATCTCGGGCAAGAAGATGGAGCACCTGCTCGACGAGGTCGGGATCACGGTCAACAAGAACACGGTGCCCTTCGACACGCGCAAGCCGTTCGTCACCAGCGGCATCCGCATCGGCACGCCGGCCCTGACCACGCGGGGCATGGGGCCGGACCAGATGCGCGCGATCGGCGACATCATCGCCGGCGCCTGGGAGGCCCGCGAGGACGAGGCCGCGCGCGCCGCGCTGCGGACGCGGTCCAAAGAGCTGTGCGAGGCGTTCCCGCTCTACCCGGAACTGTAGGAGGCCGGCGTGAAGTGCCCGGGCTGCGGAGCCGACGACGACAAGGTGGTGGACAGCCGGTCGGCCCGCGACGGCCGGGCGATCCGGCGCCGGCGCGAGTGCGTGGCCTGCGGCGAGCGTTTCACCACCTACGAGTACGTCGAGATCAAGCCCTTCCTGGTGGTCAAGCGCGACGGGCGGCGCGTGGAATACGACCGCGCCAAGGTGATCGGCGGCATCGCCCGCGCCTGCGAGAAGCGGGCCGTCTCCCTGGAGGAGATGGAGGCCATGGCCGACGCCGTGGAGCGCGAGCTGGCCGGCGGGCTGCTGCGCGAGGTGCCGTCGGCGTCCATCGGCGAGCTGGTCATGTCGCAGCTGCGGGGCAAGGACGAGGTCGCCTACGTCCGCTTCGCCTCGGTCTACCGCTCCTTCAAGCACGTCGACGAGTTCATGTCCGAGCTGCGCGGCCTGCTCGACCGCAAGGGGGGCGCCGGTGGCTGAGAGGCGCCGCCCGGGCGGCCAGATGACGCTCCTGGACCACCTCGACGAGTTGCGCACCGTGCTGCTGCAGTCCCTGCTGGTGGCGGCCGCAGCCGCGATCGGCGGCTGGTTCGTGTCGCAGCGGCTGCTGGACCTGATCGTGGCGCCGATGACCTCGGTGGGCCAGCAGGTCTACTTCAGCCAGCCCATGGAAGCCTTCATGACCCGGATGAAGGTGGCCGGCGTCGCCGGACTGATCGTGGTGCTGCCCTTCGTGCTGCTGCGCATCTACCGCTTCGTCGCGCCCGGGCTCTACCCCGGGAGCGGCGGCTGGTCACGCCGCTGCTGATCGCTTCGGTGGTGCTGTTCTACACCGGCGTCGCCTTCGCCTTCCTGGTGATGATCCCGCTGGTCGTCTCGTTCATGCTGGGGTACGCCACCGAGTCCGTGCGGCCGCTCATCGGCATCGGCCCGTACTTCAGCTTCGTGGCGCAGACCTGCCTGGCCTTCGGGCTGGTGTTCGAGCTGCCGGTCGTCGTGCTGCTGCTGAGCGCGGCCGGTCTGGTCGGCGCCCGCACCCTGTGGGCCGGCTGGCGGTACGCCGCGGTGATCATCGTGGTCGTCGCGGCGGTCCTCACGCCGCCCGACGTCGTGAGCCAGATGCTGATGGCCGTGCCGGTCATGGCCCTCTACCTCCTCTCGGTCGGGGCGGCCCTGCTCCTGGAGCGGGGACGGCGCCGGTCCGCGGCGGCCGCCGGGCGGTTGCCAGAGGACGCCGGATGACATAAGGTAGGGGCCCGGTCCCGCCGGGATGCGGACCGCCGCCCCGGGAATCGACCGCCGCCGAAGGGGATGCATGTCGCTGCTCGACCAGGAACGGGTCCAGCTCTGGGCCCTGCAGAAGATCATCGGGGACGAGCTGTCCCGCTTCGACGCCGTCTACGACGGCCTCGTGCGCGGCGAGACGCCCCTGATCGAGGAAGTCTGCGCCCATGTCAAGCAGGGGCGCAGCAAGCGCTTCCGGCCCACCCTGCTGCTGCTGACCGCCAAGCACGACGCCCCGACGCCGCAGGAGGCCGTGCTGTGCGCGGCCTGCGTCGAGATGATCCACACCGCGACGCTGCTGCACGACGACTTCATCGACGAGGCGCCGACCCGCCGCGGGCTGCCCTCGGTGAACCAGGCCTGGGGGCCGGCGACGGCGCTGGTCATGGGGGACTACCTCTACAGCAAGGCGCTGGACTGCCTCAGCCGGGCCGGCCTGCACGAGGCCCTGCGGCTGCTGGCCGCGACCACGCTGAAGATGAGCCAGGCCGAGATGATGCAGATCGAGACCCGGCACGACCTCGCGCTCACCGAGGAGCGCTACCTCGACATCATCCTGCGCAAGACCGCGTCCCTGATCGAGTCCGCCTGCGCGATCGGGGCAGGCTTCAACCCCGCGGCCGAACGCCACGTCGAGGCCTACGGCGAGTTCGGCCGCATGATCGGCTTCGTTTTCCAGATCACCGACGACATCTTCGACTTCCTCGGCGACGAGCGGCGGCTGGGCAAGCCCACCGGCCAGGACTGGGAGGAAGGCCGCATCACGCTGCCCCTGATCGCCGCGCTGCGCGACGCTCCCGCCGAGCAGCGGGCGCGACTGCTCGGCCGCGTGGAAGGTCTCACGGGACCGGCGCGAGCCGAGGCCTGGGCCGAGGTCAGGGACTTCGTCCTGGAACACGGCGGCACCGATTACGCCCGCGGCAGGGCCAAGGAGTTCGCAGATCGGGCCAAGTCCGCGATCACCGCCGTCGCCTCGGGGGTCCAGAGGGACCTGCTCGTCGTGTCGGTCGATTATGTCCTGCGCCGTCTCAGCTGACGTCGCACCAGCACCGGGAAGAACATGAGCAAGACCGTCAAGCAGACCGCGCCCTTCGCGGACGGCCCCGCCTTCCGTCTGGCGGAGACCGCCGCCCACGCCGCCCTGGTCAAGAAGGGCGAGGACGTGCTGATCCTGGACCTCGCCGGGCGCTCCGACGTCGCCGACTACTTCGTGATCGTCACCGGCGGCAGCGACCAGCAGGTCGACGCCGTCGCCCGCGGGGTGGTCGAGGCGGCGGCGGCCGAAGGCCAGAAGCTCCTGCACGGGGAGGGGCGCGACCGCAACTACTGGGTGCTGCTCGACTTCGTCGACGTCATCGTCCACGTGCTGCAGCCGCGCGCCCGCCAGTACTACGCGCTCGAGCGCCTGTGGAACGACGCGCCCCGGCTCGAGGTGGGCGTGGACTACTTCGCGCGGGCCGACGTCCGCGAGCGGCGGCCGGAGCTCCAGCTGGTCCGTCTCGCGGGGCGGGACGGGGCGCCGTCGCAGACGGGAGACGGATCGTGACCATCCAGGACATCATCAGGACGGAACTGCAGCGCCGGCTCGAGGAGTACGGCCTCTTCGACGAGGACGCCGTGGTCGAGCTGGAGAAGCCGCGCGACCCGACGCACGGTGACCTGAGCACCAACGTGGCCATGACCACCGCGAAGCGCCTGGGCCGCAAGCCCCGCGAGCTGGCCGGCGAGCTCGCGGCCAAGCTCCAGTTCGACAAGGACGTCGTGGCCTCGGTCGAGATCGCCGGCCCCGGCTTCATCAACTTCCGCATCGGCCGCCGGCACCAGGTCGCCCAGCTGCTGGACCTGTGGTGCGGCGAGGGCGCGATCCAGGATATCCGCGTCGGCGGCGGCCGCCGCATCAACGTCGAATTCATCAGCGCCAACCCGACGGGCCCCCTGAACGTGGTGTCGGCGCGCGCCGGCGCCTTCGGGATCACCCT
Source organism: bacterium (assembly GCA_016706845.1). Taxonomy (GTDB): domain Bacteria; phylum Krumholzibacteriota; class Krumholzibacteriia; order LZORAL124-64-63; family LZORAL124-64-63; genus PNOJ01. Next base: position 133,414 of record JADJIV010000002.1, on the reverse strand, counting down.
GGTGCGGCTGCTCAACGCGATCGGGTACGACGCCCACGCGGAGTACTACGTGAACGACGCGGGCCGCCAGGTCCACCTGCTGGGACGCTCCCTGCGCGCGCGCTTCTCCGAGCTGTCCGGCCGCCCCGAGCCCTTCCCCGAGGACGGCTACAAGGGCCAGTACGTGGCGCGGATGGCCGAGGAGCTGCTGGAACTCGACAGCGCGGCGATCCAGCAGCAGGCCGGCGTCTTCAACGACGAGAGCTTCCAGCGCGTCACGGCCCCCGAGGGCGACGCCCGCGACTGGCTGGACCTGCCGCCCGACGAGTCGGCCCGGCGCTTCTCGAAGTACGCCCTGATGAAGATCCTGACCTGGCAGCGCCAGACCTGCCGGCGCTTCGGGCTGCGCTTCAACACCTGGTACTTCGAGTCGGAGCTGCACGAGACGGGGCGCGTCGAGCGCGCGCTGGAGCAGCTGCGCAAGTCGGGCGCCGTGTACGAGCTGGACGGGGCCCTCTGGTTCCGCTCGACGGACTTCGGCGACGAGAAGGACCGCGTCGTGGTGCGCAGCGGGGGCGAGCCCACCTACTTCCTGGCGGACGTGGCCTACCACTTCCACAAGTACCAGCGCGGCTTCGAGCACGCGATCGACTTCCTGGGCCCCGACCACCACGGCCACATCCCGCGCATGCAGGGCGCGATGCGGGCGCTCGGCATCCCCGACGGCTGGCTCGAGGTGCAGATCCTCCAGCAGGTCAACTTCGTGGAGAACGGGCGCCCCGTCGACATGTCCAAGCGCGAGGGGCAGTTCGTCACCATGGACGCCCTCGCCGACGACGTCGGCACCGACGTCGCCAAGTACATCTTCCTGACGCGCCGCCCCAACTCGCACCTGGACTTCGACCTGGACCTGGCGCGCGAACAGTCCAACGAGAACCCGGTCTACTACGTGAAGTACGCGCACGCGCGCATCTGCGCGGTGCTGCGCAAGGCCGAGGCGGGCGGCTGGCAGCTCAGGAACCCGTCGAGGCGGACCTGGCCGGGCTGCAGCAGGACGCCGAGTGGAACCTCGTGCGCGAGATCGTCCGGCTGCCCGAGGTGATCCTGGGCGCCGCCGAGAGCCGCGAGCCGCACCGGCTGACGGCTTACGCCGCCGACCTCGCCGGCAGCTTCCACCAGTTCTACCACCAGTGCGTCATCGTGGGCGAGGACCGCGACCTCACGCGCGTCCGCCTGCAGCTGTGCCTGGCCACGCGCAAGGTCCTGCGGGACGTGCTGGACCTCATCGGAGTCGAAGCGCCCGAGCAGATGGGCGACAAGGAGTGAGATGAGCATCCTGGTGGTGGGATCGGTCGCCTACGACACCGTCGAGACGCCTCGCGAGCGGCGCGATCGCCAGCTCGGCGGCAGCGCCAGCTACTTCTCGCTGGCCGCGGCGCGCTTCGCGCCGGTGCGCGCCGTGGGCGTCGTGGGCGACGACTTCCGCGCCGCGGACCTGGCGCTGCTCAGCTCCCGCGGCGTGGACACCGCCGGCATCGTCCGCCGCGAGGGACCCACCTTCCACTGGGCCGGCCGCTACCACGAAGACCTCATCGAGCGCGACACCCTGGCCACCGAGCTGGGCGTGTTCCTGGACTTCGCGCCGGAGCTGCCGGCGGGCTGGCGGGAGACGCCCTACCTCTTCCTCGCCAACATCCACCCCGCGCTGCAGGCGGATGTGCTGGACCAGATGGCCGCGCCGCGCCTGGTCGTGCTGGACACGATGAATCTCTGGATCAAGACCACGCGCCGCGAACTCCAGGAGGTCCTGGCCCGCGTCGACATCGTGCTGCTCAACGACGGGGAGGCCCGCCTGCTGAGCGAGCAGCGCAGTCTCGCCGCGGCGGCGGCGGCGATCGCGAACTCGGACCGGGCGCGGTCGTGATCAAGAAAGGCGAGCACGGCGCCCTGCTCTTCGGGCGCGATTCCCTGTTCTCGGTGCCCGCGCTGCTGCTGCCCGAGGTCGTCGATCCGACCGGCGCGGGGGACTGCTTCGCCGGCGGCTTCGTGGGGCACCTCGCCGCGGCGGGCGCGACGCGCGACGACGACGACGGCGTCTTCCGCCGGGCCATGCTCGCCGGCACGGCGGTGGCGTCCGCCTGCCCCGAGGCCTTCAGCGTGGACGGCGTGCTGGCCCTCGACGAGGCGGAATACGAGCGGCGGCTGGCGACCCTCGCCGTCATGATGACCCCCTGATCCCGCTGGTGTCCCGGACATCCCGACCGGCCCAATGCACCTCTTAGCCTCTTTTTTTACGTCGAATGCGATCGTTCCTTGAGAGGTCCGAAGTGTTCTGTTAGGATTCCGCTGATGGATCACCCGGCGTCAGGCTCGTGGTCGAGATGGAGGGTCCCGCCTTGGAAGAACCCCGCAACGACGATCTCGAGTGGGTCAAGGACGCCGAGCGCTGGATCTGCCAGATCCAGGGCATCCGGCAGTGCAAGATCGACATCGACGAGCTGGGCAAGGTCGCCGGCATCCACGTCATCGCGTCGGCCGAGCGCGAGCCGCGCCACGTGGTGCGCGACGTCGAGAGCCTGCTGAAGGCCCGCCTGGACCTGGACGTCTACTACAAGAAGATCGGCGTCGTGCAGATCATCGAGCCCGACGAAACCGCGCCGGTCGCCGTTGCGCCCGCGGCCGTCGCCGCCGCACCCGCGCCCGCGCCCGCACCCGCACCTGCCGCGCCCGTCGATGCCGGGACCGCGCCGCCCGTTGCCGCCGAACCGGCGGCGCCGCCGCCGCTGCGCATCCCCGAGATCCCCAAACCCCACGTCGTGCCCGCGCAGATCACAGCGCGCCCCGCCGTTCTGGTCGAGGAGGCCATCGCGCCGCGCGTGGAGTGCGCGGGCGTCGGCGTGATGACCGCCGGCGCGACCCTGACCGCCACGGTCGAACTGGTGCGCGGCGGCACCGTCGCCAGGATCCAGGAAGCGGGGCCGAACCACCCGGGGACCGACCAGCTGCTGGTGGGCCGCGCCGCGGTCCGCGCCCTGGCCGACCTGCTGGACGAGCCGGCGACCCTGAGCCTGGCGGACCTGCGCGAGACCGAGATGGCCGGCGAGCGGCTGACCCTGGTCGCGGTGGACCTGGTCGAAGGCCGCCGCAGCGAGCGCTTCTTCGGCAGCTGTTCTCAGCGCCACGGGCCGCACCAGGCGGCCGTCTACGCCGTCCTGGACGCCCTGAACCGGCGCCTGGACCTCATGAACTTCAGGGAAGGGGGGCAGACCCTCCGTCTGACCTCGGAACCGGCCGCTTGCGGGGCCGGCGCCTTAGGAGCGAGCGGAGCGGATCGGAGTGAAAAGAGCGGAGCCGCCTCTTGTCGCATGGACAACCCCTTTGTCCGACATCTGGAGGTGACATCATGCTCGACTTCATTCTGAAGCTGTTCTATCGGTGGGAGTGGTAGTTTCCTGACCACCCCGGCGCCGGTCCCGCATTTCACTCAAGAACTTCACTTCTGTAGCCGAACCTTCTATCTTGTGTGAGGAGTCGCCGCCCGCAGGGGCGTTTCCCGAGCCAAGGATCCCACACCTTGCGCCACGCGAGACCCGATCGCAGCCACCGGCTGTTCAACGCCTATTACGCGGCCGTGATCGCGGCCAGCATCGTACTGGTCGGCTTCCTCGTCATCGCCCGCCGCCCCGAGAGCCAGGACTGGCTCGGCTGGAGTTTCTACTTCCTGATCCTGCTGCTGGCCGACACCAAGCTGTCGGAGTCCCAGGCCCGCGACGGCGGCAAGATCCTCTCCTCGCGCACCCTCGCCCTGTCGGTGCTGGTGCTGTTCGGCCCCCTGGTCGCCGTGGCGATGGACACCGGCACCTCGCTGGTCCGCGGCCTGCTGCTGCGCCGCTCGCCGCCCCGCAAGATGTTCTTCAACATCGCCATGCTGACCCTCGCGGACGGCATCGCCGGGCTGATCTACCACGCCCTGCCCTTCCACGACCGGTTCACCACGCCGCTGTTCCTGCTGCCGCTGGCCGTGGCGCTGCTGACCTACTCGCTGGTCAACAGCCTGATCGTGACGGGGATCATGAGCCTCGACACGGGCCAGCCCGCCCGCGAGATCTGGCACCGCGACATCCGCTGGGGCGTGCTGGCGGGGCTGATGGAGCTGCCGTTCACCGCCATCGTCATCCTGCTGTTCCAGCAGGCCGGCCCCTGGACGCTGATGATCTTCGTGCCGATCATCTGGGTCATCTTCTCGCTCGGCCGCGCGCACAAGCAGCAGAAGGAAGCCCACATGGCGTCGATCGCCGTGCTGGCCACCACGCTCGAGGCCGACGAGCCCTACACCCACGGCCACAGCTACCGCGTCAGCCAGTACGCGGTGACCATCGGCCGCGCGATGGGCATGTCGCCGCGCAACCTCGAGGTCCTGGAGTACGGCGGACTGCTGCACGACATCGGCAAGATCGCGATCACCAACGACATCATCTGCAAGCCCGGCCGTCTCACCGACGAGGAATTCGCGACCCTGGCCGAGCACCCCGCCATCGGCGCCCGCATCGTCGAGCAGATCAAGTTCCTGCCCGAGACCGTCGACCTCGTGCGCCACCACCACGAGCGTCCCGACGGCAAGGGCTACCCCGACGGCCTCAAGGGGGACGAGATTTCGCTGGGCGCCGGCATCATGAACATCTGCGACGCCTTCGACGCCATGACCAGCGACCGTTCCTACCGCAAGGCCCTGCCCGTGGAGCGGGCGCTCGAGGAACTGGTCATGCACCGCAGCACCCAGTTCAACTCCGCGGTGGTCGACACCGTGCTCGCCCTGCACCGCCGCGGCGAGTTCGACATCATCCCCGATTCCGCGGTGGAGAAGGTCATCCGCCAGATCCAGCGCGTCGGCGAGCCGCCGTTGCGGGCGGTGCCCACCCCGACCAAGGAAGATCCCGTCCATGAAGTACAGCGATAGCGGCGTCGACATCGACGCCGCCGCGCGGGCGCTCGCCGGGGCCAAGCAGGCCATCCGGTCAACCTGGGACGAGCGCGTGCGCAGCGACATCGGCGCCTTCGGGGGCCTGTACCGCGCTGCGCCGGGCGAGCCGCTGCTGGTCGCCAGCGTCGACGGCGTCGGCACCAAGGTGACGATCGCCGCGCAGACCGGCCGCTACGGCACCGTCGGCCAGGACCTGGTCAACCACTGCGTGGACGACATCCTGGTCCAGGGCGCCGAGCCCCTGTTCTTCCTCGACTACTTCGCCACCGGCAAACTGCGCGAGGGCGTGCTCGAGCAGGTGCTCGACGGCTTCGCCCGGGCCTGCCGCGAAAACGGCTGCGCGTTGCTCGGCGGCGAGACGGCGGAGATGCCCGGCGTCTACGGCGACGGCGACTTCGATCTGGCCGGTTGCATCGTCGGGCGCGTACGCGAAGAGGACCTCATCGACGGCTCGGCCATCCGCGCGGGGGACCGCCTGTGGGGTCTGCCCAGCACGGGGCTGCATACCAACGGCTACTCGCTGGCCCGCCGCATCCTGTTCGAGACGGCGGGCTACGCGCCCGGCGACGAACTGCCGGGCTGCGGGGGCACGGCCGCCGACCTGCTGCTGGCCGTCCACCGCAGCTACCTGCCGCACGTGCGCGCGCTGTGGCGGGACCTGGGCCGGCCCGCCGTCCACGGCCTGGCCCACATCACCGGCGGCGGCTTCTACGACAACGTGCCGCGGATCGTGCCCGAAGGGCTCTGCTGCCGCATCGAGACCGCGGCCTGGCCCGTGCCGCCCCTGTTCCGCCTCCTGCAGCGGGCCGGGGAGGTGGCGGCGCCGGAGATGTACCGGGTCTTCAACATGGGCATCGGGATGGTGTGCGTGCTGGCGGCCGACGCCGACCCCGCCGTCCCGGCCGCGATCGGCGCGCTGCCCATTGGCGAGGTCGTGAACGGTCCCCACAAGGTCGAAGTCCTGCTGTAGCTCCCTGCCGGCGTGTCCCGCCACGGTTCCAGTCACCCAACTCGACCAGGCGCGACCTCTTGAGCGCCGTTCACCGCTGCGGTTGCGGCGCGAACGCTTCCGCGGGCGCGCCCGGCCGGATCGGGCCTTCGCGTCGGGCGCGATGACAATCGAGTAATCTTCTCGGATCAAACCAGATCCACGATCATGTGGAAAGAGCCGGGCCGCGGACCGCCGCCTGCATCAACGTGCGTGGAGGTGGATCATGGATGTGATGCAGACGTTCTGGGATGAGGAACTCCGTGGGTTTCCTCACGGCGGGTCCGGCAGCAGGGTCTGGGTCGTCAGGGGCGGAGCGCACGGCGACGGGGCCCTCACGCTGATGCTGCAGCACGGCTGGCAGCCTGAGCGGTCGCAGACGGCGCCGCCGACGCTGCCGCTGGGCCTGCTCTGGCGCGCGGCCGTCGACGGCGAGCCGGCGGCCAGGAGTTGGCGCGACGGTGAGCGGGCCTGGCAGATGGAAACTCTGCCGGTGCCGGGCGCCGCCGGTCCGGCGGGCGCGCTGGCCCTGGCCTGCGCCGACGAGGAACCCTGGCTGGATGCGGTCCGGGACTGGTGCCGCCGCCTGGCGGCGCGCCTCGGCCCGGTCCTGGGGAACCTCGAGCCGGCGCCCGGCTGCGGCGGACCGCTCGCCGACGCGCGCCGGCAACCGTCGCTCTTCGAATGGCCGGCCGCGGCCGGTGCCCGCAGTGCGGGCTGCGCACCGGCGGGAGGGGCGGTCGCGCTGCCGCGTCCGGCGGCGGTGCCCGGGATCCCCGACGTGGTGGGCGTCTCGCGCGAGATCGCCGAGTGCTGCCGCGCCGTGCAGGCCGTGGCCGCGAGCAACGTCAACGTGCTGCTGCACGGGGAGAGCGGGACGGGCAAGGAGATCCTCGCCCGCGCGGTGCACCGGCTGGGCCCGCGCCGCGCGCGCGGATTCGTAGGCGTCAACTGTGCCGCCCTGCCCGAAACGCTCTTCGAGAGCGAACTGTTCGGCCACCAGGCCGGGGCCTTCACCGGCGCCGGCAAGGAGAAGAGCGGACTGCTCGAGGCGGCCGACGGCGGCACGTTCTTCCTGGACGAGATCGGGGACATGCCGCTGGCCCTGCAGATAAAACTCCTGCGCGTGATGCAGGAGCGCAAGCTGCGCCGGCTCGGCGAGCTGCGCAGCCGGGCGGTCGACGTGCGCTTCGTCGCCGCCAGCCACAAGGACCTCGCCGGGGAGATCGAGGCCGGGCGGTTCCGCCTGGACCTCTACTTCCGGCTGAAGGTGGTGCAGATCGCGATCCCGCCGCTGCGCCACCGTCCCGAGGACATCACCCATCTGCTGGCGCACATGCTGCAGCGCCGCGGCGCCGAGGCGGCGCGCGTGGCGGTGGCGCCGGACGCGCTGGCCGCCCTGCAGGCCTACCGCTGGCCCGGCAACGTGCGCGAGCTGGAGAACGAGGCGCAGCGCTGGCTGGCCCTGCATCCCGGCGCGGAGGTGATCGAACTGGACCAGCTCTCGGCCGAGATCCGCCAGGCCGCCGGCCGGTCGGTCGATCCCGCCGACCTGGCGACGCTGCGGCCCATGGACGAGGCGACCGAACTGCTCGAACGTTACCTCATCCGCAAGGCGATCAGCGCCTGCGACGGGCGCAAGTCGACGGCCGCCCGCCGGCTCGGTCTCTCGCGGCAGGGCCTCTACAAGAAGATCCGGCGCTACGGCATGGGCGACTTGTTGCACGCGGCGGGGTGAGTGGCTATGGTACCGCCATGTCCTTCCCACGACGCATCCTCGCGCCCTTCGCCGTCCCGGCTCCCGGGTCCGGACCGCGACGCCGGCCGGCGCCGTCGACGCTCGTCGCGCTCGGCGCGGGCGCGCTGGCCACGCTCGCGATGCCCCCCCTGCGCGGCACCGGCTGGGTCTTCGTGCCCGCCCTGGCGCTGCTCTTCGGCGCGCTGCGCGCCGCGCCGTCCCCGGCCCGCGTCGGCTGGTGGTTCGGCGTGGCCCATCAGGCCACCCTGCTGCACTGGCTGTTCCTGCTCGGACCCGACGCCACGATCAGCTCGCGCTGGCTGATCCCCGCCGCCGCGATCGCGGCGATCCTGTACGCCGCGTGCTACTACCTGCTGTTCGGCTGGCTCGCCGGGCTCGTCCGCCGCCGGTTCGGCGGGACGGGGCTGCTGCTGCTCGCGCCGCCGCTGTGGACCGCGATGGAGGCGCTGCGGACGGTCGGGGAACTGGGGTTCCCCTGGTGCCTCAGCGGCGCGGCCTGGCTGCAGACCCCCCTGTACCCCCTGGCCGCGACGTCCGGCGAACTGGGCCTGGGCGCGGTCACGGCGCTGACCGCCGCCGCCCTGACGGCCCTGGCGACCGGACGCGGTTCGCGGCCGCGGGGCGCGACATTCGCGCTGTCGATCGCCGCCGGCGCCGCCTGGCTGGCTCTGGGCCTGGGCGCGCGCGGCGTGCCGGCGGTGGGCCGCTCGACGCCGCTGCGCGTCGCCGCCGTGCAGGCCGACGTGTCGCTGCACGACAAGTGGTTCGACGCGACCGCCGCGTCCACGACCGAGCCCTACACGGAACTCACCGCCGAGGCGGCGCGCGGCGGCGCCGAGCTGGTGGTCTGGGCCGAGACCGCCATCCCGGCCTACCTGCTGCAGGACCGGCGCCTGCTGGCCTGGGTCCGCGCCGTGGCCGACACCAACGACGTCTTCCTGTACACCGGTTATCCCGAAGCCACCCTGGGCCCGGACAACCGCCAGGAGCGTTTCAACGGCTCGGGCCTGTTCGATCCGGACGGGCAGCTGATCGACCGCTACGCGAAGCACCACCTGCTGCCCTTCGGGGAGCGCATGCCCTTCCAGCGCTGGCTGCCGTGGCTGGGCAGGCTGGACCTGGGCCAGGCCGAGTGGACGCCGGGCCTGCCGCCGCAGCCGATGACCGTGGCGCCCGACAGCCTGCGCGCGCTGCGCATCGCGGGTCTGATCTGCTACGAGTCGATCTTCCCCTCCCTGGCGCGGCAGGCGGCGCGCGACGGCGCGCAGGCCCTGGTCAACATCACCAACGACGGCTGGTTCGGGAAGACCGCCGGACCCGTCCAGCACGCCGAGATGGCGCGCCTGCGCGCGGCCGAGACCGGGCTGCCCGTGGTGCGCTGCGCCAACAACGGCGTCAGCTTCATCACCGACGGCCACGGCGCCGTGCTGGCCCGCGCCGGACTCGGCGGCAGGGCCGTGGTCGCGGCCGACGTCGCGCCCGTCGACACGACCACCCCCTTCGTCCGCCTCGGGCACGCGCCGCTGGCGACGGTCCTGGGTCTGTGGACCCTGGGCGTGCTGGTCGCACGCGCGCTCGCCGGACGCCGGAGGCCGGCATGAGCGACCCGCTGCGCCACGCCTTCGCCTTCTGCCCGCGCTGCCGCACGCCCATGGACACCACCGACGAGGGAGGTGTTGTCCGGCCGGTCTGTTCCGGCTGCGGGTTCGTGCAGTACCTCAATCCGTCGCCGGCCGCGGCGACCGTGATCCGCCGCGGGAATCTCGTGTGCCTGGTGCAGAGGAAGTTCGCGCCCAAGGCCGGGGAGTGGACCCTGCCCGCCGGCTTTATCGAGTACGACGAGGCGCCGGACGAGGCCGCCCGCCGCGAGACGCGCGAGGAGACCGGCCTGGACGTGCGCATCGACGGCCTGCTGGCCGTCCACCAGGGCGTGCTGCCGCCGGACCGACCGGTGATCCTGATCGTCTACGCCGCCACCGAGCTGGGAGGCGAGTTGCAGGCGGGCGACGACGCCGCCGCCGTCGGCTTCTGGCCTCCGGACGCGCCGCCCGGCCCCATCGCCTTCTCGTCGCACCGCCGGGTGCTGGCCGCGCTCGTCGCCGCCGACCGCGAGGCGCGGCGGTGAGCGGACCCGCCGCGCCCACCCCGCTGCCCGTGGCCGTGCTGCTGTCGGGCAGCGGCCGCACGCTGGAGAACCTGCTGGTGAAGATCCGGTCCGGGGAGGTCCCGGTTGCGGTCGTCGCGGTGGTCGCGAGCCGCGCCGATGTGCGCGGGGTCGAGGTCGCCCGCGCCGCCGGCCTGCCGTGCGCCGTGATCCGCCGCCGGGACCACCCCGATGCCGGCGCCCACAACGCCGCCATCAACGCCTGGCTGGCCCCCTTCGCGCCGCGGATGATCGTGCTGGCCGGCTACCTCTGCCACTACCAGACACCCGTGTGGCTCGACGGCCCGGTGCTGAACATCCACCCCGCCCTGCTGCCGCGCCACGGCGGCCGCGGCATGTGGGCCACTACGTCCACGAGTCCGTGCTGGCCGCCGGCGACCGCGAGTCCGGCTGCACCGTCCACCGCGTCAGCGACGTCTACGACGCCGGCGAGATCCTCGGCCAGCTGCGCGTCCCCGTCCTGCCCGGCGACACCCCGAGACCCTCGCCGCCCGCGTGTTCGTCGCCGAGTGCGAGCTCTACCCGCGCATCATCGCGGACCAGGCGCGGGCTCTGCTTGGTGGCCGCTGATCTCGGTTGTTCCGGTCACGACCTCGATCCCAGCCATACCCCTCGATGTGATGCGACTCGGATCCACACATCCTGCCGTGACAGGGGACGCGCTCCGGGCACCTCGTGTGCCCGGAGCGCTTGACCTTCCGGCCCTTCCGCCATCCTGGCTCCAGGGCCTCCAGGACACCCCTGTCACGGCAGGATGTGCGGACCCGAGTCGAACAGCATCGAGGAGATGGCAGGGACGAGGCCGTGGCCGGCCCCACCGCCATGTGCAGAGCCTGAGCATACGCACGTGACAGGGGTGTCTGCAGGCCGCCTGCGCCAGGAGGGCGCAGGTGGCCGAAAGCCAGCGCTCCGGGCACACGAGGTGCCCGGAGCGCGTCCCCTGTCACGTGCGTATGCTCAGGCCGGTTGAGTGCTGCCGGTCATGAGGAAGTCGTGCATCGCATTGGCCGCCATCCGCCCGGCGCCCATGGCCAGGATCACCGTGGCGCCGCCGGTGACGATGTCGCCGCCGGCGAAGACGTCGGGCCAGGTCACCGACTGCATGGTCTTCTCGTCGACGATGATCGTGCCCTTGCGCGCGTCGCGCTTCAGCTCGGGCACGTCGGCGGTCAGCAGGGGGTTGGGCCCCTGGCCGGTGGCGATCACCACGGTGTCGACCTCGAAGATCTTCGTCTTGCCCTCGATGGGCACGGGGCGCCGGCGCCCGCTGGCGTCGGGCTCGCCCAGTTCCATCTCCTGGCACTCGATGCCGCAGACCGCGCCGGTGCCGTCGTCGATGATCCGCAGCGGGGCGTGGAGCAGGTTGAACTCGATGCCTTCCTCCTCCGCGTGGTGGATCTCCTCCGCGCGGGCGGGCATCTCCAGGCGGCTGCGCCGGTAGATCAGGTAGACCTTCTTCGGCCGCAGGCGCTTCGAGGTGCGGGCCGAGTCCATGGCCGTGTTGCCGGCGCCGATGACCGCGATGCGCTTGATGGCCTTGACCGGCGTGTCGGTCTCGGGAAAGCGCCAGGCGCCCATCAGGTTCACGCGCGTGAGGAACTCGTTGGCCGAGTACACGCCGTTGAGGTTCTCGCCCGGGATGTTCAGGAACCAGGGCAGGCCGGCGCCGGTGGCGATGAACGTGGCGTCGAAGCGGTCGCGGATCGACTGGAGCGGCTCGGCCTTGCCGACCGGGTAGTTCATCACGAACTTCACGCCCATCTGGCGCAGCCCGTCGATCTCCCGCACCAGGATCGCCTTGGGCATGCGGAACTCGGGGATGCCGTAGAACAGCACGCCGCCGGGCTTGTGCAGGGCCTCGAAGACCGTCACGTCGTGGCCGCGCTGGCAGAGGTCGCTGGCGGCGGTCAGGCCGGCGGGGCCGGAGCCGATGATGGCGACCTTCTTGCCGGTGGGCGAGTCGCACTGCGGGGTCACGTTCAGCCCGTGCTCCATGGCGTAGTCGCCGAGGAAGCGCTCGACGCGGCCCACGCCGCCCGGCTGGCGCTCCTGCTGCGGCTTGTTCAGGTTGCAGACCAGTTCGCACTGGTCCTCCTGCGGGCAGACGCGGCCGCAGATCGCCGGCAGGAAGTTCGTCTCCTTGATCTTGCGCAGGGCGTCCTCGTACTGGCCCTCGCCGACCAGGCGCATGAAGGCGGGGATGTCCACGCCCACGGGGCAGCCGCTCACGCAGGGCTTGTCCCGGCACTGGATGCAGCGCTGCCCCTCGCAGGTCGCCTCTTCCTCGGTGTAGCCGAGCGGCACTTCCTCGAAGTTGAAGATCCGGTCCTCGGGCTTCTGCTCCCGCATCGGGACCTTGGTCTTGGACTTGTTGAACTTGTAGCTGGGCTTGTCCGTCTCCGCCATGATCCGGGCCCCCTTCCTAGCGGTCGCGCTCGGCGAGTAACTGGTCCGCTGCCTGCTGCAGGCGGCAAGCGTGCTCGGCGCGCTCGAGGGAGCGGGCCTCCTCGGGCTTGTAGTAGGCGAGGCGCTTCATCAGCTCGTCGAAGTCGGTCAGGTGGCCGTCGAACTCGGGGCCCTCGACGCAGGCGAAGCGCGTCTCGCCGCCCACCGTCACGCGGCAGGCGCCGCACATCCCGGTGCCGTCGACCATGATCGGGTTGAGCGAGGCCAGCGTCTTGATGCCGTGGGGCTGGGTGGTCTTGCAGACGAACTTCATCATGATCACCGGGCCGATGGTGATGCACTCGTCGATCTTCAGGCCCTCGTCGATGAGGCCCTGCAGCGCCTCGGTGACCAGGCCCTTGCGGCCGTAGCTGCCGTCGTCGGTGGTGACGATCACCTGGTCGCTGACCGCGCGCACCTCGTCCTCGAGGATGAGCAGGTCCTTCGTGCGGGCGCCGAGGATGGCGATGACCCGGTTGCCGGCTTCCTTCATCGCGGTCGCCATGGGCCAGACCACGGCGTTGCCGATGCCGCCGCCGACGCAGACCACGGTCTTGCCGCCCTCCGGGATGGTCGTCGCCCGGCCCAGGGGCCCGGCCAGGTCGAGGATGGCGTCGCCGGCCTTCAGCGCGTTGAGGTCGCGCGTGGTCTTGCCGACCTCCTGCGCGACGATGGTGATGGTCCCCTTGGCGACGTCGCGGTGCGCGATGGTCAGCGGGATGCGTTCGCCCTGATCGCTGACGCGCAGGATGACGAACTGCCCGGCGCGCCCGCGCTGGGCGATGTGCTCGGCCTCGATCTCGAACAGCATGGTCTTCTCGGCCAGGAGCCTGGCGGCGACGATCTGGTTGGCCACGGCGTCCCTCTCCTTCAGTGCGCGTGCTGCGGGAGTCGCGATCGAAGTGCGGGCGACTCCCGGATCGAGGGTCTGGGATCAAATAAGCCGCCGCCGCCTTGTGAAATCAAGGTGCATTCGGCATGACCGGAGCCGTGGAACGACTTGAAAATGAAGGCCGGAACGCTGGAGCGGGGCTGTGAAGTGGACGGCGGAAGGGCCGTTTCCTGCACCGGGTGCGCCCGCCCGTCTTGGGGGGGGACGGTCTCCGGGACGTGCGCCGACGTGCCTGTCGTCCGGTGGTCGGACGCGACCCTTCCGCCGGGTCTGGGGATCTGCAAGGTTCACGGGTGCAAGCGACGTGCCCGTCCGCGGCGGGGGCGCGCCGCCTTGACCCCCGTCGGGCTTGCACGTATCGTGGGCCGGACGCGGCGGTCGCCCCGCCGATGCGGCCCGCGACGCCGCGCGCACTCTGCAGAAGGGACGACGGGCATGGAAGCGCTGATCCGTGGCATCCTGGAAAACATCGGCGAAGACCCGCAGCGCGAGGGGCTGCTGAAGACCCCCGAGCGCGTGGCGAAAGCCTGGATCGAGATCACCGACGGCTACCACCAGGACCCCGACGCCATGGTGCGCCAGGCCCTGTTCGAAGCCGAGGGCCACGAGATGATCGTGATCAACGACATCGACTTCTTCAGCATGTGCGAGCACCACCTGCTGCCGTTCTTCGGCAAGGCGCACGTGGCCTACATCCCCGGCAGCAAGATCGTCGGCCTGTCCAAGATCGCGCGGGTGGTCGAGGCCTACTCGCGCAGATTGCAGGTCCAGGAGCGGATGACCTCGCAGATCGCCCACTGCCTCCAGCGCAACCTCGACGCCCAGGGCGTGGCCGTGGTCCTGCACGCCCAGCACCTGTGCATGATGATGCGCGGCATCAAGCGCCAGAACTCCTTCGCGGTGACCAGCGAGATGGTGGGCGTCTTCAAGGACGACTCCAAGACCAGGAGCGAATTCCTGACCCTCATCCAGGAGAAGCCCTGGAACTAGGCACATCGGGCCGCGCCGCGGGCGGCGCCTGCGCTCGCCTCGACCAAAGCAGAAGGACCGGCCCCGGGGCCGGTCCTCTTGCTTCGTTTTCGGCTCGCTCCGGACACGCCGCCCGCGGCGCGACCCGATGTGCCTGACTACGCCGCTTCACTGGCTAGAGGCCGTGCTCGCCGAGCCAGCGTTCGCACTCGATGGCGGCCATGCAGCCGCTGCCGGCGGCGGTGATGGCCTGGCGGTAGACGTGGTCCTGGACGTCGCCGCAGGCCCAGACGCCCTCGACCCCGGTGGCGGTGACGTTTGGCTTGGTGATCAGGTAGCCCTGCGCGTCGGTGGGGAGCTGGCCGGCCAGGAACGCGGCGTTGGGGACGTGGCCGATCGCGATGAAGCAGCCGGTGACCGCGAGCTCGGCGTCCGGTCCGCCCTTGGTGTCGGCCAGGACCAGCTTCTGCAGCAGGCCGTTGTCGCCGCCGACCATCCGCTTGACCGTCTTGTTCCAGGCGAAGGCGATCTTCGGGTGCTTGAGGGCGCGGTCGGCCATGATCTTGCTCCCGCGCAGCTCGTCGCGCCGGTGCACGACCGTCACCTTCGTGGCGAAGTTGGTCAGGAAGATGGCCTCCTCCAGCGCGGTGTCGCCGCCGCCGACCACGGCGATCTCCTGGCCGCGGAAGAAGAAGCCGTCACAGGTGGCGCAGGCGCTCAGGCCCTTGCCGTGGAAGCTCTCCTCCTCGGGCAGGCCGAGCCAGCGCGCCGACGAGCCGGTCGCGATGATCAGGGCCTGGGCCAGGTAGTCCTCGCCGTCGGCGACGACCCGGAAGGGGCGCGCCGAGAGATCCACCGACGACACGGTGCGGCTGACGATCTCGGCGCCGAAGCGCTTGGCCTGCTCGCGGAACCGGTCGGTGAGCTCGGGACCCTGGATCCCCTCGGGAAAGCCGGGGAAGTTCTCGACCTCGGTCGTGATCGTCAGCTGGCCGCCCGGCTGGGTGCCCTCGAAGACCAGGGGCGGGATGTTGGCGCGGCTGAGGTAGAGGGCCGCCGTGAAGCCGGCCGGGCCGGAACCGATCACGATCGCGCGGTGGGTCTGCGGGGTCATCTTGGCCTCCGTCGGGACGTGGCTGGGGTCGCAGGGGGAGCGTGCGGGCCCCTCATTTCTATATCCGAACCCGGATCCTGTCAACGGGCCCCGGCGGACGACGCGGCCGGTCATCGTGCTTGCCTCGCATTGTGCTTGCTTTGACCGCTCGCGCCCGTCTATGCTCGTGAGACCTCGCCAGTGTTCGTGTGGAGGCGTTCGGGTCGATGGTACCTCGCCATCAACCACCGGTCTGCGGGCATCCACAGATTGTGCACCCACGAAGCTGCTGGAAGGGGATCGGAAATGTCCAGAAAGACCATGTGTTCGGTCCGTGTCGTGATCGCATCGTTGCTGGTCTTCGCGATGATGTTGGCGGTGGGATGCGAGCGGGAATCCGGGCCGACCGGGCCGACGACGGACGAGAAGTCGTTCGAGGTCGGAAGCTTCGGCGACGACGGCCCGCGCCTCGAGTATGTCTCCGGCGAGATGATCGTGAAGTTCGCGGACGGCGCCTCGACCGCCGACCGCGGTGCGGCGCTGGCCTCCGTGCAGGGCGTCGTCGGATCGCGCATCCTGACCGCGGCGATGAAGAGCCGCGGCGATGCCGAGGGCCTCACGGTGGTGCGCACGAAGATGTCCGTGCCGGCCGCCGTCAGCGAGATGCGCAGCCGCGCCGGCGTCGTCTTCGCCGAGCCGAACTACTACTACTATCACGACGCGGTCTCCAACGACACCTACTACACCAACGGGTCCCTGTGGGGCATGTACGGCGACGGCACCACGCCGGCCAACCAGTACGGCTGCCAGGCGGGCGAGGCGTGGGCGGCGGGTCACACCGGCTCGACCACCGTCCTGGTGGGCGAGATCGACGAGGGCATCATGTTCACCCACACCGACCTGGCCGGCCAGATCTGGACGAACCCCTACGACCCGGCCGACGGCGTCGACAACGACGGCAACGGCTACGTCGACGACATCCACGGCTGGGATTTCGACGGCAACAACAACACGATCTACGACGGCACGTACGACGATCACGGCAGCCACGTCGCCGGCACGATCGGCGCCCGCGGCGGCAACGCGCTGGGCGTGGTCGGCGTCTGCTGGAACGTCCAGATCATCTCGGGCAAGTTCCTGGGCAAGCGCGGCGGCACCTCGACCAACGCCATCCTCGCCCTGGACTACTTCACGGACCTCAAGAGCCGCCACGGGCTGAACATCGTGGCGACCAACAACTCCTGGGGCGGCGGCGCCTTCTCGCAGGCCCTGCAGGACGCGATCGAGCGCTCCAATCAGGCCAACATCGTGTTCGTCGCGGCGGCGGGCAACGAGACCGTCAACACCGACGCCACCGCCAGCTACCCGTCCTGCTACCCCAACGCCAACGTGATCGCGGTGGCCTCGATCACCTCCACCGGGACCCTGTCGAGCTTCTCCAACTACGGGCTGACGACCGTCGACCTCGGCGCTCCCGGCTCGGCGATCTACTCCACCGTCCCGGGCAAATCCGGCGCCGCCAGCTACGCCTCGTACAGCGGCACCTCGATGGCGGCGCCCCACGTGACGGGCGGCGTGGCGCTCTACGCGGCCACGCATCCCGGCGCTTCGGTGGCGACGATCAGGGCGGCGCTGCTCGGCAGCGTAGTGCCCACGACGTCGCTGTCCGGCAAGTGCGTGACCGGGGGGCGGCTCAACGTGAGCGGGTTCTAGGTCTCTTCCCTGGGGTCGAGTCGAGACGGGAGGCGGGGCCCCGCAGCCTCGCCTCCTCCTTGCCGGGGATAATTTTAACAGCCGAGACCGCCCCCGAGGATCTCCCGGGGCCGAAAACCGGACCCGCGGCCTTGACAGGGGAGGCCCCCGGAGCTTATCATGCGCAATTCCGGCCGGGATCACGCGATCCCGCCGCGACGAGCCGGCGGGCCCGAGGGACGAGCCGCCGGTCACACTTCGCGGACCCGGCGCGCCCGTCGCTCCGGTTCCGCCTGAATGCGTGGAGAACGACCATGTACGCCATCGTGAACATCCAGAGCCTGCAGTTCCGGGTCGAGACCGACCACAAGGTCCGGGTCCCCCTGATCGACGGCAACGCCGGGGACCAGCTCACCTTCGACGAGGTCCTGCTGCTGAACGACGGCGCGCAGACGACCATCGGCGCGCCCCGGGTGGCCGGCGCCGCGGTGACCGCCGAGATCGTGGGCCACGGCCTGGCCGACAAGGTCCACGTCTTCAAGAAGAAGAAGCGCCAGAACTACCGCCGCAACCGCGGCCACCGCCAGGCGTTCACCGAGATCCGCATCACGGGCATCACCGCCTAGCGCGGCCAGAGAGAGGAGCGCGTCATGGCGCATAAAAAGGGTGTAGGCAGTTCCCGCAACGGACGCGACAGCAACGCGCAGCGCCTCGGCGTGAAGCGCTTCGGCGGCCAGACGGTCACCGCGGGCACGATCCTGGTCCGCCAGCGCGGCACCAAGATCCACCCGGGCACGAACGTGGGCATCGGCCGCGACGACACGCTGTTCGCCCTGACCGACGGCGTGGTGGTCTACGGCCGCTACGACAAGACCCGCAAGAAGGTCAGTGTCCAGCCGGCCTGATCGCCGGTGCGACGAGGTTCCGGGGACCCACCCCTGACGGGGGGTGGGTTTCCTCTTTTGTGGAGGTCCCGCATGGCGACGTGCTGGTGGTGATCCCGGCCCGCTGGGGCTCGAGCCGGTTCCCGGGCAAGGCGCTGGCCGACCTGGCCGGCCGCCCGCTGGTGGTCCGCGTCGCGGACCTGGCCGCGCGCATGGCGACCGCGACCCGCGTGATCGTGGCCACCGACGACGCCCGCATCGCCGACGCGGTGCGCGCCGCGGGGCACCTCGCCGAGATGACGGGGGAGCACGCCTGCGGTTCGGACCGGGTCGGCGAAGTGGCCGCCCGCCACGACGCCGCGGTGGTCGTGAACCTGCAGGGCGACGAGCCCCTGCTCGATCCCGCCGCCCTCGACTCCCTGGTCGCGGCCCTGCGCGCCGACCCCCTGGCGGACCTCGCCACCCTGGCCCACCCGTTTCGCGGGCCCGAGGAGTGGCGGGACCCCCACGCGGTCAAGGTGCTGACGGCCGCCGACGGCCGGGCGCTCTGGTTCAGCCGCGCCCCGTTGCCGGGCGGGCATCCGGGCGCCGGCGGCGAGGCGGACTGGCGGCTGGCGCGCCGCCACGTCGGCGTCTACGCCTACCGCGCCGCCGCCCTGCGGCGCTTCCTGGAACTGCCCCCTTCGGACCTCGAACGCGCCGAGGGGCTGGAACAGCTGCGCGCCCTCGAGCACGGCCTGCGCGTGCTCGTGGTCGGGACCGCGGCGGGGGCCGTCGGGGTCGACACGCCCGCCGATCTCGAGCGGGTGCGCGCCGCGTGGGGGAGCCCGCGCTAAACCCGCGCTTCCGCGCGCGGGGTCCAGGGTTTAGGATCGGCCGGGCGCGCGGGGCGCCGGGCTCGCCACGGAAGGACGGCTCGCATGGCGAAGTACGTGTTCGTGACCGGGGGCGTGGTCTCGGCGCTGGGCAAGGGGATCGCCAGCGCTTCGATCGGCCAGCTGCTGAAGGCGCGCGGCCTGCGCGTCGTGCTGCAGAAGTTCGACCCCTACCTGAACGTCGACCCCGGCACGATGAGCCCCTACCAGCACGGCGAGGTCTTCGTGCTCGACGACGGCGCCGAGTGCGACCTGGACCTGGGCCACTACGAGCGCTTCACCGACACGAACCTGTCGCGCATCAACAACCTCACCAGCGGCGTCGTCTACGAGACCATCCTGCAGCGCGAGCGCAAGGGCGAGTACCTCGGCCGCACCGTGCAGGTGATCCCGCACGTGACCGACGAGATCAAGCGCCGCCTGAAGCTGCCGGCGGAGCTGGATCCCGGGATCGACGTCGTGGTGACCGAGATCGGCGGCACCGTCGGCGACATCGAGTCGCTGCCCTTCCTCGAGGCCATCCGCCAGTTCCGCCTGGAGAGCCCCGTGCAGGACACGCTGTCGGTCCACCTGACGCTGGTGCCGTACATCGCGGCCGCCGGCGAGATCAAGACCAAGCCGACCCAGCACTCGGTGCGCGAGCTGCGCAGCATCGGCATCCAGCCCGACGTGCTGATCTGCCGGGCCGAGGCGCCCATGCCCGAGGACGCCCGGCGCAAGATCGCCCTGTTCTGCAACGTGCCCGCCGAGAACGTGATCAACGCCCCCGACGCGCGCTCGATCTACGAGGTGCCGCTGAACTTCCACGCCCAGGGCCTCGACGACCTGATCTGCGGCCGGCTGCAGCTCGCGGCGCCGCCGGCCGAGCTGGAGGCGTGGCGCCGCATGGTCGCCATCATCCTGAACCCGCCCGACACGGTGCGCATCGCCGTGGTCGGCAAGTACGTCGGCCTGAAGGACGCCTACAAGAGCATCATCGAGTCCTTCATCCACGCCGGGATCCCCAACCGCGTGCGCGTCGAGCTGGAGTGGGTCGACGCGGAGAGCCTCGAGGACCGCGACGTGGGCGACCGCCGCCTCGCCGAGGTGTTCGCCGGCTGCGACGGCCTGCTGGTGCCCGGCGGCTTCGGCGACCGCGGCATCGAGGGCAAGATCATCGCCGTGCGCCACGCCCGCGAGCGGGGGCTGCCCTTCCTCGGCATCTGCCTGGGCCTGCAGGTGGCGATGATCGAGATCGGGCGCGACCTGGCCGGCCTGCCGCGCGCCAACAGCAGCGAGTTCGACCCCGCCGCCGAGCACCCGGTCATCGATCTGATGCGCGAGCAGCGCGACCTCAAGCAGATGGGCGCCACGATGCGCCTGGGCGCCTGGCCCTGCGCGCTGCGGCCCGGGACGCTGGCCGCGTCCTGCTACGACGCGCCGGAGATCTCCGAGCGGCACCGCCACCGCTACGAAGTCAACAACGCCTACCGCGAGCGCTTCGAGGCGGCGGGCGTGGTGTTCAGCGGCCTGTCGCCGGACGGCCGGCTGGTGGAGATGATCGAGCTGCCCGACCATCCCTTCTTCCTGGCCTGCCAGTTCCATCCCGAGCTGAAGTCGCGGCCCAACCGGCCGCATCCGCTGTTCACCCGCTTCGTCGCGGCCGCCGCCGCGCGCCTGCGCGCGCGCAACGGCAGCGCGGCGGCGGCGTCCTAGGAGGTGCGCATGGGCGTCGTGGAGATCGGCGGACTGAAGGTCGGGCCGGGCGAGCCCCTGCTGGTCATGGCCGGGCCCTGCGTGCTGGAGGCGGCCGACGAGATGCTGCGGCTGTCCGGCGAGATCGCGGCGGTCTGCCGCCGGCTGGGCCTGCCCTACGTCTTCAAAGCCAGTTACACCAAGGACAACCGCACCAGCGGCGACTCCTTCCGCGGGCCGGGCCCGCAGGAGGGGCTGCGGCTGCTGCAGCGCATCAAGGACGCCCACGGCGTGCCCGTGGTCACCGACGTCCACCACCCCGGGGAGACGGCGGCCGTCGCCGAGGTCGCGGACATCCTGCAGATCCCGGCCTTCCTCTGCCGCCAGACCTCGCTGCTGGAGGCCGCGGGCCGCACGGGCCGCGCGGTGAACGTGAAGAAGGGGCAGTTCCTCGCCCCGGCCGACATGGCGCACGCGGCGGCGAAGCTGCGCGCCGCCGGCTGCGACCGCGTGCT
The DNA here is from genome assembly GCA_016706845.1 of bacterium. GTDB lineage: Bacteria > Krumholzibacteriota > Krumholzibacteriia > LZORAL124-64-63 > LZORAL124-64-63 > PNOJ01. The sequence goes on along the minus strand of JADJIV010000002.1, from coordinate 112,504 downwards.
GGCGACCGAGCGCGGCTCCTTCTTCGGCTACCGCGACCTGGTCGTGGATTTCCGCGGCCACGACGCGCTGCACCGCCTCGGCCTGCCGGTGGTCTTCGACGCCACCCACTCGGTGCAGTCCCCGGGCAGCGCCGGCGGCGCCACCGGCGGTACGCCCGACCTGATCCCGCTGCTGATGCGCTGCGGCCTGGCCGCCGGCGCCGACGCCCTGTTCATCGAGACGCACTTCGAGCCGGCGCGCGCCCTGAGCGACGCCGGCTGCCAGCTGCCCTTCGCGCGCTTCGCGGCGCTCGCGGCGCAGGCCCGCCGCTACCGCGAACTCTACCTGGAAGTGACCGCGTGAGCGCGCATCCCTGGCCCCCGCGTACGGACGACGACTACCGCCGCGAGGCTGCGGCCGGCCTGAGCGACGCCGCGCTGGCGGCGTTCGCGCGCGTGCGCCTGATCGTGCTGGACTGCGACGGCGTCATGACCGACGGCCGCCTCTACTACGACGCGCAGGGCGAGGCCAGCAAGGCCTTCGACGCCCGCGACGGCCTGGGACTGGTCCTGGCCCGCGCCGGCGGCCTGAAGCTGGCGCTGCTGACCGGGCGCGACAGCCCCGCGGCCGCGCGCCGCGCCGCCGACCTGCGCTTCCACGCCGTGAAGCTGGGCCGGTTCGACAAGCGGCGCGCCCTGCTGGAGATCCTCAACGAGCTGCACATCGAACCCGCCGACGCCCTGTACATGGGCGACGACCTGATCGACGCGCCCGCGCTGGCGGTCGTCGGGGCGCCGGTCGCCGTGCCCGGCGCGCCGCGGACGTGCGCGCGCGCTGCCTCTACGTCACGGCCGCCCCCGGCGGCGCCGGCGCCGTGCGCGAGGTCTGCGAGCGGGTGCTGGGCCTGCAGGGCCGCTTCGGGCCGGCGCTGCTGAAGGTGGCGGCCCGCGCCTGGCTCGCCCCCGGCGACAACCCACCAGCGGAGGACGCATGAACGCCGAGACGACCCGCCCGGACGACGGCGCGATCCTGGACCTGGGCCGCGCGACCTTCGCGCAGGAGGCCGCGGCCCTCGCGCGCGTGGGAGAGGGCCTGGACGCCCCCTTTGCGGCGGCCGTGCGCGCGCTGCTGGCCTGCCGCGGGCGCGTCATCGTCACCGGCCTGGGCAAGTCGGGCTTCGTGGCCCGCAAGCTGGCGGCGACGCTGACCGCCACCGGCACCCCGAGCCTGTTCCTGCACCCGGTCGAGGCGACCCACGGCGACCTGGGCATCGCCGGCTCCGGCGACGTGCTGCTGGCCATCTCGCGCAGCGGCGAGAACCCCGAGGTCACGCAGCTCGCCGGGCTCGCCCGCCACTTCGGCATGACGATGATCGCGATCACCGGGCGCGCCGACAGCCTGCTGGCCGGCCTGAGCGACCTCGTGCTGCTCTGCGAGGTGGAGCGCGAGGCCTGCCCGCTCAACCTGACGCCGACCACCAGCGCCACCGCGGCCGGGGTCATGGGCGACGCCCTGGCGGTCGCCCTGCTGACCCTGCGCGGCTTCACGCGCGACGACTTCGCCGCCTTCCACCCCAGCGGCGTGCTGGGCCGCTCGCTGCTGATGCGCGTGGAGCAGCTCATGCACGCCGGCGACGAATTGCCGCTGGTGGGACGCGACGTGCCGCTGCGCGCCTGCCTGCCGGTGATCGTCGAGAAGCGGCTGGGCTGCGCCATCGTCGTGGACCACGACGGCCGCCTGGCCGGGATCTGCGTCGACGGTGACGTGAAGCGCTTCCTGATGGCCTACGACGAGCCCCTGGACCTGCCGGTCCACGCGCTCATGAACGTCGCGCCCGAGACCGTACGGCCCGACGAGCTGGTCCTGGGCGCGCTGCGCCGCATGGAGCAGCGCCCCGGGGGCCCGATCACCGTCCTGATCGTGGTCGACGACGACCGCCGGCCGGTGGGCGTCCTGCACATCCACGACATCCTGCGCGCCGGGATCGTCTGATTCCGGCGCCGCCCTTCCCTGAAATGCCCGATCCCCCCTTTGAATTTATGCTCTGGCATACCTTATGCTTGACGCGCGCCGCGGACAGGTGTTGACTGTGGGTGTGCCCCGCGCCACAGCCCTGGAGCGACCGATGCTGCCGACCCACCGCAGGCTCCGTCGCGCGTTCTACCACGGGCTGGCCCGGGCAGTGCTGGAGGCGGTGCGCCGCCTGCCGCCGCCGGCGGGACGGGGCCTGTGCCGCGGGCTCGCCCGCGCGGCGCTGGCGTGGCGGCCCCGCGAGCGGGCGGTCGCCCGCGCCAACCTCGGGCTGGTCTTCCCCGATCTCGCACGACCGGGGCGCGAAGCGCTGCTGCGCCGCGCGGCGGGCGCCCTGGGCGAGAACGCCTACGACGCCCTGAACCTCGACCGCTGGCGAGCGTCGGGCTACCGGGAAGTCGAGGACGACGGGACGGTGGCGGCGCTGCGCGGGCTGCTGGCCGAGGGCCGCGGCGCCCTGGTCCTGACGGGACATTTCGGCTGCTGGGAGCTGCTCGGCGGCTACCTGGCCGACCGCCTGGGCGGTCTGACCGTGGTCACCGGCACGATCCGCAATCCGCCGGTCGACCGGCTGGTCAACGGCTGGCGACGGCGGGCCGGGATGACGCCCGTGCCCCGCGACGGCGACCAGCGGCCCCTGCTGCGGGCGCTGCGCGCCGGCGGGGCCGTGGCCGTGCTGCTGGACCAGAACACCCGGGTGGGCAACCGCGACGTGCCGTTCTGCGGCGTCGCGGCGCCGACCCCGGCCGGCTTCGCGAAGCTGGCGCTGCGCACCGGGACGCCGATCCTCCCGGTGGCCATCGGACGCCGCGGCCGCGGCCACGCGTTGACGCACCTGCCGCCGCTGCGGCCCCGGGACCGGGCCGCGACGGATGCGGTGGACGCGGTGGACGATCTGCTGCGCGAAGCGAATGCGGCCCTGGAGACCCTGCTGCGCCGGAACCCGCCGGAGTGGGTCTGGTTCCACCGGCGCTGGCCCGGCGTCGCGGCGTTGTCGAACGGAAGGCGATCATGAGATCCGGACGCATCGATCGGGACTGCGGCAGCGCTCGGCCGGCCGACCAGCGGCTGGCGGCGCTCTGCGCCGCGCTGCTGCTGTGCGCCGCGCTGCTGCCGGCCGCCGGCTGCGGCGGCGAGCCGCGCAGCGCGCCGCCCGCGCCGGTCGAGGCTCCCGCGACCTCCGAGCGCGCTCCGGACCAGATCCTCTTCGACACCACGATCACCGATTCCAACGAAGGGGTCCGGCGCTGGGTCCTGGCCAGCGACCGCCTCGAGAAGTACCTGGACCAGGACGAGGCCCAGCTCCACGGCGTGCACATGGAGTTCTTCCAGGCCGACACGCTGTTCTCGGTGCTGACCGCCGCGCGCGGGCGCGCGAGCCAGCGCAGCGGGAACCTCTTCGTCTGGGACGACGTCGTGGTCCAGGCCCGGGACGGGCGCCGCCTCGAGACCCAGGAGCTGAGCTACGATGACCGCAGCGGCCGCCTCAGCAACGAGGTGTTCAACCGGTTCACGCGCGGCGCCGACGTGATGACGGGCGTGGGCATGCTGGCGACGCCCGGTCTGGACTACTTCGAGCTGAAGCGCGAGGTCGACGCCACCGTGCGCGGCGGGACGGGTGCGGCCGCCGGCGGGGAGGGACCGTGAACGACGGCGCCGCCACGACCGGCATCCTCGCGGCCCGCGGGCTGCGCAAGGTCTACCGCGGCCGGGCCGTGGTCGACGACGTGGATTTCGAGGTCCGCCCCGGCGAGGTGACGGGTCTGCTCGGGCCCAACGGCGCCGGCAAGACCACGACCTTCTACATCGTGGTCGGGTTCATCCGGCCCGACGGCGGGACCGTGACCCTGGACGGCGCGGACCTCGCCCGGCTGCCGATGTACAAGCGCGCCCGCCTGGGCATCGGCTACCTGCCGCAGGAGTCCTCGATCTTCCGGCGGCTGACGGTGGAGCAGAACCTGATGGCCGTGCTGGAGACCCTGCCGCTGGGCCGCGCCGCGCGGCGGGAGCGGGTCGACGAGCTGCTCGAGGAGATGCGCATCACGCACATCCGCAAGAGCAGCGGCTACCAGCTCTCCGGCGGCGAGCGCCGCCGGGTCGAGATCGCGCGGGCGCTGACCACGCGGCCGCGTTTCATGCTGCTGGACGAGCCCTTCGCGGGGATCGACCCGATCGCCGTGGCCGACCTGCAGCGCAGCGTGGCGCGTCTGCGCGAGCAGGGGCTGGGCATCCTGATCACCGACCACAACGTGCGCGAGACGCTGAGCATCACCGACCGCGCCTACATCATGTTCGAGGGCCGCATCGCGCTGGCCGGCACGTCCGGCGAGATCGTGGCCGACAGCAGGGCCCGGGAGATCTACCTGGGCGAGGGGTTCCGGCTGTGAGGCCGGCGTTGCGCACGACAGGCGAGGGGCCGCGGCGATGGATGTGAAGCTGAGACTGCACCAGGGGCTCTACCAGCGGCAGCAGCTGGTGATGACCCAGCGCCTGCAGCAGGCCCTGAAGCTGCTCCAGATCCCCACGCTGGAACTGGAGCAGGTGCTGCGCCAGGAGCTGCAGATCAACCCGCTGCTGGAGGAATTCGATCCCGAGGACGACGAGGCGGCCGAGACGGCCGAGACGCCGGACGAGGCCGAGGACGAGTCCGCCGCCCACGAGTCCGAGGAGCCCGAGGAGAAGGTCGACTGGGACGAGTACTTCAAGGACGGCTTCCGCGACGGCACCTGGGAGCGGGAGACCGACGAGGAGGACCGGCTCGAACGGCCCGCCGCGTCGGTGCCGTCGGGCCAGCAGGAGCTCGCCGAACAGCTCGCCTACACGCTCGACGAGCCGCTGGACCGCCGCATCGGGGAGTACATCATCGGGAGCCTGAACCCGGACGGCTACCTCGTCTGCCCCCTGACCGAGATCGCGGCCACCTTCGAGACCGACCTCGAGCGCGTCGAGCGCGTGCTCGCCGTGGTCCAGGGCTTCGATCCGCCGGGGGTGGCGGCCCGCGACATCCAGGAGTGCCTGCTGCTGCAGCTGCGCGCCTCCGGACGCGGCGACGGCCCCGAGGCCCAGGTGGTGCGCGACCACTTCGAGGCGCTGAAGAACCGCCGCTTCGCGGACATCGCCCGCGAGATGCACATCACGCCGCGCGAGGTGCAGGACATCGCCGGCCGCATCGGCGAGCTCGACCCCAAGCCGGGCCTGTCGGTGGTGGGGGAGGGCGCGGCCTACATCACGCCCGACCTGGTGGTCGAGAAGGTCGACGACGGGTACGTCTGCTACCTGAACGACGGCAACCTGCCGCGGCTGCGCATCAGCAACGCCTACGACGCCGTGGCCGCGGGCAAGCAGGGCGGCGACGACGACACCGTGCAGTTCATCGACGAGAAGCGCCGCTACGCCGAGTGGATCATCAAGACGATCGAGCAGCGGCGGCGCACCATGATCAAGGTGATGGAAGCGATCGTGCGCGAGCAGAGCGAGTTCTTCGAGCAGGGCGCCATCGCCCTGCGGCCCCTGACCCTGCAGCAGGTGGCCACGGCCATCGGCATGCACGAGTCCACCGTCTCGCGCGTGACGAAGCAGAAGTACGTCCAGACGCCGCGCGGCGTGTTCCCGCTGAAGTACTTCTTCTCGGCGGGCCTGGACACCGACGAGGGGGACGAGGTCGCCGCGAAGGCGGTCAAGCAGATGATCCAGGAGATCGTGGCCGCCGAGAGTCCGGCGCGGCCGCTGTCCGACAAGAGGATCGTGGACCTGCTCTCGGAGAAGGGTCTGAAGATCGCCCGGCGCACGGTCGCCAAGTACCGTGAGCAGCTGGGCATCCTGAACGCGAGGATGCGCAAGCAGTTCTAGAACCGATCCGGTCGACGACCGGAAGGAGGACGCCATGCAGCTCGAGATCAACAGCCGTCACTTCACCCTCGGCGACGACATGCGCGACAAGATCGTGGAGAAGCTCGAGAACCTGAAGCGCTACAGCCCGAGCGACCCGCTGGCCGTGCGCCTCACGCTCACCCTCGAGGGCGGCCGCTTCACCGGCGACCTGTCGCTCAACCTGAAGCAGTACTCCTGCCACACCAAGGTCCAGCACGTCGAGCCCGACGGCGCGGCCTTCCTGGCCATCGAGAGCGTCGAGCGGCAGGTGCGCCGGCACAAGGACCGGGTCAAGGACCACCGCGGGCGCGGCGAAGAGGGCGGCCTCGGCGAGGTCCTGGCCGGTCCCGGCCTGCTCGACAACAGCGGCTCGACCCTGTCGGAGGAGGGCTTCCAGCTGCGCGACCTGACGGTGGACCAGGCGCAGGAGGCCTTCGCCGCCTCGAGCAGCCCGTTCTTCGTCTTCCGCAACACCGAGAACGGCGAGGTTGCCGTGCTGTACCGCCGCGACGACGGCGGCTACGGCCTGATGCGCCAGGAATAGGAGCGAGCGTGCAGGAGCCCGTCACCGTCCAGAAGGTCCACCAGGACCTGCGCGAGACCCTCGGCCTCGCGCTGCTGACGAGCCTGCCCGCGGACGACGTGCCGCTGGCCGCGGGCGACGTCCACCGGCCCGGCATGGCGCTGATGGGGTTCATGGAGAACTTCCTGCCCCACCGCCTGCAGGTGATCGGCGAATCCGAGCTGGCGTACCTGTCCACCCTCGGCCAGGACGCGCAGCGGCAGGCCCTGGAGCGCCTGGTCTCCCTGCAGGCGCCGGCGGTGTTCGTGACCCGGGACCAGGCGGTACCCGCCGCCTGGCTGGCCGCGGCCGACGCGGCCGGGCTGCCCGTGCTGCGCACGCCGATGGCCACCGAGGAGTTCATCCACGAGCTGTCGGTCTACCTCACCGACGCCTTCGCGCCGCGCACCGAGCTGCACGGCTCGCTGGTGGACGTCTACGGCATCGGCATGCTGTTCACCGGCAAGAGCGGCATCGGCAAGAGCGAGTGCGCGCTCGACCTCGTGGAGAGGGGCCACCGCCTGGTGGCCGACGACATCGTCGAGGTCAGCCGCGTGGGCGACGACGTGCTGGTGGGCCGCTTCCGCGAGGTGCTGCAGCACAACCTGGAGATCCGCGGCGTCGGCGTGATCGACGTGCAGGCCATCTTCGGCATCCGCGGCATCCGCATGCAGAAGCGCATCGAGGTCGAGGTCAACCTCCAGCAGTGGCGCCCCGACGCCGACTACGAGCGCATGGGCCTGGACCGGGAGCAGACCGAGATCCTGGGCGTGCCGATCCCGCGCATCGTCGTTCCGATCTATCCGGGCAAGAACATCACGGTCATCGCGGAGGTGATCGCCCTGGACCTGATGCTGAAGATCTACGGCATCGACTCCGCGCAGGACCTGAACCGCCGCATCATGGAGACGCTGCGCTCCGGGGACCGGCTGCGCCGGTACCTGCGGCACGACAGGGAGTAGTCATGCTCTGCGGCCTCGTCGTCACGCACGGCGGCATCGGCAAGGAACTGGTCAAGGTCGTGGAGCTCGTGCTGGGCCCGGTGCCCGGGCTGGCGGCCATGACCAACAGCGGCAAATCGGTCCAGGAGCTCATCGCCGAGATCCGCGCCTGGACGGCCGCGAACTGCGGCGCGCCCGGCGACGGCCTGCTGCTGTTCATCGACGACTTCGGGGGAGCTGCGCCAACGCCGCCCAGATCGCGGCGGTCGGCGGCACGCCGGCGCGCGTCCTGACCGGGATCAACCTGGCCATGCTGCTGGACTTCGTCACCTGGCGCGACACGCTGGGGCTGGACGAGCTGCCGCGTCGCCTGGTCGAGAAGGGGCGCGACGCCATCACCGCGCTCGGCCCGGTCCAGGAGGGTTGAGCGCGACATGCCCCTGCTGCTGGCCCGCATCGACGACCGCTTCATCCACGGCCAGGTGACCGTCGGCTGGTGCCGCAAGCTCGAGCCCGACCACATCGTGCTCTGCAACGACGAGATCGCCGCCGACCCCTGGCAGCGCCGCGTCTACGCCAGCTCGGTGCCGCCGCGCATCCGCGTCTGGGTCCGCGACCGCGCCGGCACCGCCGCGCTGCTCGACGGCGGCCCCGCGGCGCTGCCCGCCGACCAGGGCGTGGTGCTGCTGACCGGGGGGCCGGCCGACATGCTCGACCTGACGCGGCGCGGCGTGCCGATGCCCGCGGTCAACGTCGGCGGCATGCACATCGGCGGCGGCAAGCGCGAGCTGCTGGAGTCGGTCTACGTCGACCGCGGCGACGTGGCGAGCCTGCGCGCCCTGCTGGCGGGCGGCTCGCGGCTGACCGCGCAGACGGTGCCCGGCACGCGCGTCGTGGAGATCGACCGCGCGCTGCTGGACGCCCTGGAGGAGGCGCGGTGAGCCCGCCCGAGATCGCGGCCTGGTGGCCGCAGCTCGCCGCGACCGTGCTGCTGGGCGCGCTGCTGGTCCTGGACGACACGGCGTACGCCCAGACCTGGCTGAGCCAGCCCGTCTGCGGGGGCGTGCTCGCGGGGCTGATCTGGGGGCATCCCGGGGCCGGCCTGGCCCTGGGTCTGACGGTGCAGCTGCTGTCGCTGGGGAACCTGCCCGTCGGGCAGGCCTTCGTCGGCGAACGCGTCGGACCACTGCTCGGGGCCGTGGGCGCGGCGTCGGCCGCCGGCTGGAACCCCGGCCTGCCCTTCGGCGGCCCCGGCGCGGAGGCCGGCCGCCTGGGGTGGCTGCTGCTCGTGGTCGCGCTGGGCAGCTTCTTGGGCGACCAGCTGATCCGCCGGGAGCGGGTCTGGCACACCCGGCTCGTGGCCGGCGCCATGCGCGGGCTGCGCGAGGGCCGCGTCGAGGTCCTGGAACGGGCGCACCGCGCTTCCCTCGTCGGGGTCGCCGTCCGCGGGGCCCTGACGACGCTGGCGGCGTGGTGCCTGGTGGCCCTGCTCTGGATCCCCGCCTACGACCTGCTGCCCGCGCGCGCCGTGGCGGCCCTGGCGCTGCTGCCCTGGTTCGCGCCGGCGGTGGCGATCGGCTCGCTCGTGGAGCTCTACGGCAGCCGCGCCGGCGCGCGGTGGATCGCCGGCGGCGCGGCGGGCACGCTGGCCGCGGCCTGGGCCCTGACACGGCTGGGTGCCTCGTGAGGGCGCGCGGCGGCAGGCCCGACGACCTGCACGGGATCTACCGGCGCTCGCTGGGCCTGCAGGGCTCGTGGAACCCGGAGCGCATGCAGAACCTCGGCCTGGCCGTGGCCATGTTGCCCTGGCTGCGCCGCTCGGGCGCTGCGCCCGCCGAGCTGCGGCGTTTCTGCCGTCGTCATCTGGAGTTCTTCAACACCAACCCCTACTGCGCGAACCTGCTGCTGGGGGGCCTGGTGCGGCTCGAGTCGGACAACCTGCGCGGCGGGGCGACGCCCGTGCGCACGCTGACGATGTTCAAGGATTCGCTCGGGCGGGCGCTGGCCTCGCTGGGCGACCAGTTCCTGTGGCTCGGCCTGCAGCCGGCGCTGATGCTGCTGGCCGTGCTCTCGGCCTGGCCGGGCCTGGTCTGGCCGCCCCTGCTGGTGGTGGGCCTGTTCGCCGTCTCCCAGCTGCTGCTGCGGCACCGGGCGCTGCTGATCGGCTACGACCTGGGGCTGGACATCGTGGACCTGCTCGGCTCGCCGCGCTGGCACCGCGCCATCTGGACCGCGAAGCGGCTGGGCGCGCTGCTGACCGGCGTGCTGGCCGGGATGACCGCCGTCAGCAGCTGGTCGCGCCTGGGCGACCCCGGAGGCGGCACGACCGTGCTGGGCGCGGCGCTCGCGCTGGCGGCCGCCCTGGCCCTGCGCCGCCGCTGGCCGGGCGAGGGCCTGCTGCTGGCGCTGGTGCCCCTTGCCCTGCTGCTGTCCTGCCTGTAACTTGCGGGCTGGTTTCCGCTCCCGAACCAAGGACGACACCGTGATCGCAACCCCTGCCACCGTCTCCGACCCCGTCGGCTTCCACCTGCGCGCCGCGGGGCGGATCGTGAAGCTGGCCAAGACCTTCGACGCCGAGGTGACGGTCCGCTTCCAGGGCCGGGTGGCCAACGCCAAAAGCATCATGGGACTGGCGAGTCTCGCGGCCGACTGCGGCAGCGTCGTCGAGCTGGAGATCGAGGGACCCGACGAGGCCGCGGCCGCCGCCGCCCTGCTGCGGCTGATCGAGATCGAGCTGGCCCGCCCCGAGGTCCAGGAAGGCTGACATGCGGATCCTGCGCGGCATCCCCGCCTCACCCGGCACGGCCCTGGCCGGCGTCCACCACGTGGCGCGGGAGCTGCCCGTGGTCGTGCGCGCCGATCTGCCCGCCGCCGATCTCGACCGCGAGGTGGAGCGGCTGCACGGGGCGCTCACGACGGCCCGCGCCCAGATCCAGGCCCTGGTCGCGCGCCTCAGCGCGGACCTCGGGCCCGAGGGCGCGGCGATCCTGGAGAGCCACCTGCTGATCCTCGAGGACGAGCTGATCGTCGACCGGGCGGTCGCGCTCGTGCGGGCGCAGTCCTGCAACGCCGAGGCCGCGTTCCACGACGCGGTGGCCGAGGTCGCCGCCCGCCTGCTCGAGACCGAGGACGGCTACCTGCGCGAACGGGTCCAGGACCTGCGCGACGTCGAGGACCGGGTCCTGCGCGCGCTGATGGGGCTCGGCGCCGGCCGGCTCGTCGGCCCCGCGACGCCCAGCGTGGTCGCGGCCGACGACCTGGCGCCCTCGGACACCGCTGCCATCGGCGCCCGCAACGTCCTGGCCTTCGCGCTGGGCGCCGGCAGCCGGACCAGCCACGTGGCGATCCTCGCCCGCTCGCTGGGCATCCCGGCGGTGGTCGGCCTCGGCGCGGACATCGCGGAGCTGCACGACGGCGATCTGGTCGCCGTCGACGGCGACCGCGGCGAGGTCATCCTGCAGCCCGACAGCGAGACCGTCGCCCGCTTCCGCCAGCTGAGCCTGCAGCAGCTCACCGTGAACGCCAAGCTGGACCACCTGCGGGACGTGCCGGCGGTCACGCCGGACGGCCGCCGCCTGGGCATGCTGGTGAACATCGAGATGCCCGTCGAGGTGGAGAAGGCCCTGGCCTGCGGGGCCGAAGGGGTCGGCCTGCTGCGGACCGAGTACATCTACTTCCAGCGCCAGACGATCCCGACCGAGGCGCAGCAGCTCGAGATCTACGCGGAGATCATGCGCGGCATGGCCGGCCGGCCGGTCGTCTTCCGCACCCTCGACGTCGGCGGCGACAAGGTCCAGCGCTACCTCGGGGCGCGCAAGGAGTCGAACCCCTTCCTGGGCTGGCGCGGCATCCGCTTCCTGCTGGCCAACCGCCCGCTGCTGAAGGCCCAGCTGCGCGCCGTCTACCGCGCCGCGGCCGATGGGCCGGCGCGGCTGATGTTCCCCATGATCACCGGCGTCGAGGAACTGCGCGAGGCGCGCGACGTCTGCCGCGAGTGCGTGGCCGAGCTGGCGGCCGAGGGGCTGCCCCATGACCCCCGCCTCGAGGTGGGGATCATGATCGAGACGCCGGCCGCCGCGCTGGTGGCCGACCTGCTCGCCGCCGAGTGCGACTTCTTCAGCTTCGGCACCAACGACCTCGTGCAGTACACGCTGGCGATGGACCGCCTCAACAGCCGCGTCGCCTACCTCTACCAGCCCGTCCACCCCGCCGTGCTGCGCCTGCTGCGCGACGCCACCGCCGCCGCGCACGCGGCCGGCATCCGCGCCGGCATCTGCGGCGAGATGGCCTCCGAGACGCGGTACGCCGAGGTCCTGCTGGGGCTCGGTCTCGACGACGTGAGCGTCCACGCCGCGCAGCTGCCCAAGATCAAGCAGGTGGTGCGCTGGACGACGGTCGCGGAGGCGCGGGGACTCCTGGACGACCTGCTGACGCGTCGCACCGCCGCCGAGGCCGACCGCCTGCTGGCCGACTACCTGACCGAGAAGAAGCGCCGGCGCGCCGAGGCTGCCGGACCGGAGGTGCCGGATGGGGCCTGAGGCGGGACTCGCGACCATGCTCGGCCACGTGGGCGCGCTGCCGACGCAGTTGGAAGGGGCCGCCCGGCTGCCGGGGCTGGAGCGGCTGCGCCCGCTGACGCGACCCGTCCGCGACGTGCTGGTCTGCGGCATGGGCGGCTCGGCCATCGCGGGGGACCTGCTCGCGCCGGTGGCCGAGCGCGCCGGGGTCCGCCTGGCGGTCCGCCGCGAGCCCGGCCTGCCCGGCTGGCTCGACGAGCGCACCCTGCTGGTGTTCAGCAGCTATTCCGGCCGCTCGGACGAGACGCTGGCCGCGGCCCGGGCCGCCGCGGGACGGCCGAACCCGCGCCTGGCGATCACCACGGGCGGCCCGCTCGGCGAGCTGGCGGACGGCCGCGCCGACCCCTTCCCGCGGATCTCGCTCCCGCCCGGCCTGCCGCCGCGCGCCGCGCTGGGCCACAGCCTGGGCGCCCTGGCCTGCGTCCTGGACCGGCTGGGCGCCGTGCCCGGTCTGGCGGCCGAACTGCCGGCCGCCGCCGCGACGCTGCGCCGCGGCGAGCAAATCCTGGGACCAACCGCCGGCCCCGACAACCCCGCCCTGCTCGCGGCGCGGGCGGCGCTCGGACGTCTGCTCGTGGTCTACACCTGCTCCCCGGAAGCTCACGCGCCGGGGTGGCGCCTGAAGGCCCAGGTCAACGAGAACGCCAAGAGCCCGGTGCTGGTCGTGCCGCTGCCCGAAGCCGTCCACAACGACATCGTGGGCTGGGAGGTCCTGCGCCCGCGCAAGCGCGACTTCCTGCTGCTGCTGCTGCATTCCGGCGACGAGACCCCCGAGGCCCGCCTGCGGTCGCGGACGGCCGGCGACCTGCTGCAGGGGGAGTTCCAGGCGCGGTTCGAGCACGAGGCCGCGGGCGATTTTCCGCTGGCGAGGATCCTGTCCCTGGTGCAGTTTGGCGACTACCTGTCCTGCTATCTGGCCGCCGCGGCCGGCGTCGATCCCGTGCCCGTGACGCGCATCGACGCGCTCAAGGAACGCCTGCGAAAGGACGCGGGAACGTGAAGGCCCTGATCCCGGCCGCCGGCTCCGGCACCCGCCTGCGCCCGCACACGCACAACAAGCCGAAGGCCCTGCTGCCGGTCGCCGGCAAGCCGATCCTCGGCCACATCATCGACGACCTGCTGCAGGCCGGCGTCGACGAGGTCGTGCTGATCGTCGGCTACTGCGGCGAGGCCGTGCGCGCCTGGGCCGCCGGCGCCTACCCCGGCCTGCCGGTGACCTGCGTCGAGCAGAGCGAGCGGCTGGGCCTGGGCCACGCCGTCTGGACCGCCCGCAAGGCGATCGGCGACGAGCCCTTCTTCTGCATCCTGGGCGACACCATCGTCAAGACGGACTACCGGCGCCTGCTCGCCGATCCGCACAACTGCATCGCCGTGCGCGAGGTGGCGGACCCCCGGCGCTTCGGCGTGGTCGAGCTGCGCGACGGCGAGGTGCTGCGCTTCGTGGAGAAGCCGGAGGTGCCGCCGAGCAACCTCGCCATCGTGGGGGCCTACCTGCTGCGCGACGCGCCCCGCCTCTGGTCGGCGATGGACCGCATCGTGGCCGAAGACCGCCGCACCCGCGGCGAGTACCAGCTGACCGACGGCCTGCAGGCCATGCTCGCGGACGGCTGCCGCTTCTCGGTGCAGCCGGTGGGCGAGTGGTTCGACTGCGGGAAGCGGGAGACCTGGCTGGAGACCAACCGCGCCCTGCTGGACGCGGACCCGGCGGCGGCCGCCGCGGCGCCCGGCGTCGCGCCCCCCTGCCTGGTCGCGCCCGACGCGCGGGTGAGCCGCTCGCGCCTGGGCCCGCACGTCGTGATCGGCGCGGGGGCCGTGATCGAGGACTGCGACCTGACCGACACCATCGTCGGCGACGGCGCCGAGGTGCGCCGCTGCCGGCTGACCGGCAGCCTGATCGGCGAGCGCGCGGTCGTCGCGGGCGTCGACGGCAGCGTCAACGTCGGCGACGACAGCGAAGTCGCGGCCGACCGCCGGGTTCCCTGAACACCGCACGAGCCGGAGGAGCCCGCGCATGACCCAGCGTCACCTGTTCACCAGCGAGTCGGTCACCGAGGGCCACCCCGACAAGGTCGCCGACCAGATCAGCGACAGCGTCCTGGACGCGATCCTGGCGGTCGACCCCAACGGACGCGTGGCCTGCGAGACGCTGGTCACCACCGGCCTCGCGATGATCGCGGGCGAGATCACGACCCAGACCTGGGTCGACATCCCGCGCATCGTGCGCCGGACCATCCGCGACATCGGCTACACGTCGGCCGCCTACGGCTTCGACTTCGAGACCTGCGCGGTGGTCACCTCCATCGACGAGCAGTCGCCGGACATCGCCATGGGCGTCAACCCCGGCGGCGCCGGCGACCAGGGCCTGATGTTCGGCTACGCCTGCCGCGAGACCGACGTGCTGATGCCCCTGCCCATCACCCTGGCCCACCGGCTGACCCGCCGCCTGGCCGCGGTGCGCAAGAACGGCACCCTGCCCTGGGTGCGGCCCGACGGCAAGAGCCAGGTCACCGTGGAGTACGAGGGCGACCGGCCCGTGCGGGTCCACACGGTGGTCGTCTCCACCCAGCACGATCCCGACGTCCCGGACCTGCGCGAGCGGATCATCGCCGAGGTCATCGCGCCGGAGCTGGCGGCCCTGGACCTCGACAGCACGGGCGTCATCCACCACGTCAACCCGACCGGCAGCTTCGTGGTCGGCGGGCCCCAGGGCGACTGCGGCCTGACCGGGCGCAAGATCATCGTCGACACCTACGGCGGCAGGGCGCCCCACGGCGGCGGCGCCTTCTCCGGCAAGGACCCGACCAAGGTCGACCGCTCGGCCTGCTACGCCGCGCGCTGGGCCGCCAAGAACGTGGTCGCGGCCGCTCTGGCCGAGCGCTGCCAGATCCAGGTCGCCTACGCGATCGGCGTGGCCGAGCCCGTGTCGGTGATGGTCACGACCTTCGGCACCGGGCGCGTGCCCGACGACCGGCTGGCCCAGGCCGTGCGCAAGGTCTTCGACCTGACGCCCCGCGGCATCATCGAGGCGCTGGACCTGAGGCGTCCGATCTACCGGCCGACCGCGGCCTACGGACACTTCGGGCGGGACGAGGCGGGCTTCACCTGGGAGCGGGCGGACCGGATCGCGGAACTCCAGCGGGCCGTCGGCTGAGCCGCCGACGTCAGCGGACAACGAAAAAGCGGGACCTGATGGGGGTCCCGCTTTTTCATATGTCCTGCAACCCGATTGCCGCGCTCAGGGGGCGGCGGGCGTCAGCACCTCGACCCACACGGTGTCGTGGCGCGTCACGCTGAGGAAGGTGTCGAAGACCGAGACCACGACCGGCCGCAGGCCCGCGTCCTGGACCGTGAACATGTGGGAGGACACGCGGTCCGAGTAGGTCGATTCCAGCACGCTGCCGGAGCGCCACAAGAAGTCGAAGCGGTCGACCTGGCCCCGGCTCCGGTCGAAGCCGCACACTTCGGCCGTCGCCGACAGCAGGACCGTGCCGTCGGTGCAGGCGTCGGGGATGTGGCCGAACGACACGTTGGCGGCGGAGTTGCGGATCGGTTTCGAGTCGACGAGGTTCCGGCCGGCGTCGTAGAGGTAGATGTCGGCGACGAAGTCGGCGGGAGCGCCCGTGTAGCCCAGCAGCAGGTTGAAGTTCGTCTGCGTGGTGCCGGTGCTCTGCCCGCGCCCGTTCAGCCAGACCCGGTAGTAGCCGTGGGCCGGGATCGACACGGTGCTGGCGAAGAGGAACTTGTCACGGTCGTAGGGATCGTTGGTCAGCGACCAGTTGCTGAGGCTCACCGCGGCGTTGGTGGGGTTGTGCAACTCCAGCACGGGGTCGAAGCGGTTCAGGTTCTCCGGGTTCGGGAGCACCGTGTTGAAGGCGAGGATCTCGTTGATGACCGGCTGGGCGCGGAAGTTCTCGCCGCCGGCGCCGCCGTTGGTGGCGCCGATGGTGTGCGCCGGGAAGTAGGCCAGGCTCGCGGTGACCGTGGTGTCGGGCATCGCGCTGACCGTCAGCGAGTCGTCGCGGATCTCGACCGTCACGAAGGACGACTTGCTGTCGCCGTCGTCGTCGGTGACCGTCACGGCGACCTCGTAGATGCCCGGCTCGGTGAACAGGTGGTGGGTGGCCGAGCCGGTGCCGGTCGTGCCGTCCTGGAAGTTCCACAGGATGTCCAGGTTGGTGTTGGCGCCGGTGGGGTCCTCGCCGGGATCGCCGCCGGAGACGAAGGCGACGAACTGGACCTCCGTGGGCGCGACGCCGCAGTCGATGTTCGCCTGGACCCGGGTGATGACCGGGGCGAGGTCCGCGTCCTCGCCGCAGCCGGCGAGCAGGGCGGCGCCCGCCGCGACGATCAGCATGGCCGACAGGACCCGGCTCTTCGGATTCGGCTTCCGCAGTCCCGCCGTCGGCGAGCCCGGAAGGAGTTGGCTCTTGCGCATGTGGCTGGCTCCGTCGTCACGGTGGGGCGCCGCGCGCCACCGCCCGGCTGGGCGGCGCGGCGGCGCAGAACGTCATCAAAGTAGGAAGTTAGGGCGGCCCGGGCAAGGAGTCCAGCGAAAAGCCCCGCGCCGGGCCGGCGGTCAGCGGCGCACGCGCAGCCAGGCCCCGGCCGCGACCGCGGCGTAGGCCAGGTTGCCGGCCCAGGCCGCCAGGAAGGGCGGCAGGGTGCCGTTGTGGCCCAGGGAGCGGCCGAAGTTGATGGCCAGGTAGTATCCGAAGCTGATGGCGATCGTCCAGCCGAAGCCCGAGGCGACGGTCGTCTTGCGGGGGCTCGAGGCCAGCAGGATGCCCAGCATCACCACGATCAGGTGCACCACGGGGAAGGCCAGCTTGAACTGCAGGTCGACGCTCTGCGCCGTGGCGTCGCCCCCGCTGCGCCGGATCATGGCGATGTAGCGCCGCAGCTGACGGGCGTTCATCGCCTCGGGCTTCAGCCGGTCGTCGCGGAAGGTTTGCGGCGTGATGCCGTCCAGGCCCGACTCGTAGGCGGCGAAGCGGATGAGGCTGTCGCCGCGGGCCGTGAAGAGGCGCCGCGTCCCGTCGGCGAGCACCCACTGTCGGCCGTCCCATTCGGCGGTGGCGGCGTCGATCCGCTCCACGACGCGCGCCCCCTCGACCGTGTGGACCCGGAACTCGCGGATCTGCTGGCGCTCGGGGGAGAAGTTGCGGACGTAGTAGAGGCGCCCGTCCTCGCCGTTGAAGGCGGCGTCGTTGGTGGGGCGCACGCGGTCCGGGTTGCCGTGGATTTCGACCTCCCAGATCCGCGCGACCCGGGCGTTGGTCGCGGGCAGGACGAACTCGCCCCAGAACAGCGAGAACAGGCAGGCGAGCAGGGCCAGCGCCAGCAGCGGCCACGTGGACTGCAGCAGCGACCGGCCGGCGGCGTACATGGCGCTCAGCTCGTTGTAGCGGGCCAGGCCGCCGACGGTGAACAGCGTGGCCATGAGCATGCCGATGGGCAGGACGGTGTCCAGGATCCAGGGGATCTTGTTGAGGTAGTAGCGGGCGAGCACCGGGGCCGCGGTGTGGTTGTCGATGAAGTTGCGAAGGTGGTCGACGAGATCGACCAGGGTGAACAGGACGACCGCGCCGACCAGGGTGAAGACCAGGACGCGCAGGAAGCCGGCGATCAGGCTGCGGTGGACGAGCAGCATCACGGGCTCCGCGTCCGCTGGAACCAGGAGTTCTCGTGGGCCGCCCGCACGAGCAGCGGGATCCCGATGGCCGCCAGCACCGCGTCGGCCGCCCACATCGCCACGGCGGGGTCGAGCCGCCCGCGGTCGGCCAGCTGCTCGCCGCCGACCAGGAACAGGTAATAGACGAGGTAGAAGGCCAGCGCCAGGGTCAGCGAGATGCCGCGCCCGGAGCGCGAGGCCGTGACGGCCATCGGCAGCCCGATCAGCACGAAGACCAGGCAGGCGGCCGGGATGGCCAGCTTCTTGTGGAACTCCACGAGGTAGGCGTTCTCCCGGGCCTGCTTGGAGCGCAGCACGCTCTGCTGGAACTCCGAGGCGCGGCGCACGCGCTGGACCTCCTGGCGCGTGGCGCGCAGCAGTTCGAGGCGGCGGCCGCGGGTCTGAACCGCATCGCCCGACGGGGCCTCGGCCAGGCCACCGCGCGCGGGCGCGTCCAGCAGCTGCCACTGCCGCGCCGCCGCGCCGACGGCCAGGGCCCGCTGTCCGGACAGCGTCTCGCGGCGGTCGAGGCGGGCCTCGGCGGCGGCTCCCGAGCAGGGCCGTGAAATTCATCTCGCGGTCGCCGCGGTTGGTGCGCCCGGTGTCCTCGAGGTCCTGCTCGACGTCCCGCAGGTGGAGGTCGTGCTGCCGGAAGCGCGTGATCGTGTACTGGGCCAGGTCGCGGTCGTCCGGCAGGTCGTGGATCTCGCCGTCGAACAGCTCGATCCGCATCGCGTTGCTGTCGGGCAGCGGGACGATCCGGCCGCGCGCGGCGGTGGTCATCGTCGGCGAGACGTCGCCGGGGCCGCTGCGCTCCAGGATGACGACGTCGCGGATCTCGTTTGTCTTCTCGTCCTTTTCCTTGACGAAGATGGTGGTGCGGTCGTTGAGGTCCGTGAACATCTGTTCGCGGATCTCCATCATCGGCCTTTTGTGTTTGATGTCGGTCAAGAGGTTGGCTAGCCTGTGGTTCGACTCCGGGAAGACGTAGTGGTTGTAGGCGGTCAGGCCGGCCGCCACCAGCGCGGCGCCGAACAGCAGGGGCCGCAGGATGGCGTAGAGCCCCACGCCGCTCGCCTTCATGGCCGTGATCTCGTGGTCCGTGGCGAGCTGGCCCACGCCCATCAGGACCCCGATCAGGACCGCCATGGGCACGGATAATGCAAACGTGTAACCCAGGCTCAACAGAAGCACTTCCGTGGCCACCAGGAACGACACGCCCTTGGTGACGAACAGATCGACGTAACGGTACAGGTTGTCGATGATCAGCACGAATGTGATCACGAAGAAGCCGAACGCGAAGGGTCCGGCGGTGGCGCGCAGCAGATGACGTTGCAGCAGGATCATGATGGTCGTCGCGGCCGCTCCTGTCGCCTGAAAGGGGCGGCCTGACTCCTTTCGTGGACGCTCACCGGCGCCCGGATCTTTCCGGGAACCCGCAGTGTAGCCACTGGTTCCCGGCAGGACAACGATTCTTCGCCACGGGTTCGCTCGGCAAGGGGAACCCCGGTCCGGAATTCCAACGAGGCGGGCGGGCCGCGCGCGGCGGCCCGACGGGAGGCGCGGGTTGATCCTGGTGCGGGAACGCGACCGGCGGCTGGGCCGGGGCCGGCGGTCGCCGTGGTCCCGGCCCGCGCTTGTCCTGGTCCTGACGCTGGGGCTGCTGGGTGCGGCGGGAGAGGCCGCCGCCGGCGACCTGATCCTCTGGGGCTTCGATCCCCTGCTGCGCACCACCGACGATCCCCGCCTGCTGGGCGAGGACCGGCTCGTGATGCGCGAGCGGATGCTGGCGCTCGGCTTCGATCCCGTCGGGCAGGACACCCTCGCGCGCTTCGACCGCCGCCTGCGGTACCTCGCCGACAGCGCGGCGGGCATGGACTGGAAGCGGCGGGTCACGGTCACCGAATCCTCCGGCCCGCTGGGCCTCGAGACCGTCTTCAGCTACCCCGAGTACTTCCTGCTGACGCAGGCCCCCCGGGACCTGCCCGGCGGCTTCGTCTACTACCCGCCCCGCGACACCGACGCCCCCGAGGTGGGTCTGTTCATCGACGACCACGTCGCGGCCCGCGAACGCCGCCTGGCCGTGCGCAACCGGATCGCCCGCGGGAAGGACCTGGACCTGCGCAGCGGCGCCGGCGCCGCCGGATCGCAGACCGGGCTGATCAACCTGACGATCCCGATCAAGCTGCCGCGCACGCTCGAGAGGATCATCGGCCGCGGCGAGAAGACCAACATCCGCATCTCGGGCCGCGAGCACATCTCGATCGCCGGCGAGTCGACGCTCAGCAACCGTTTCACCCCGACCGAGCGGCGCAGCAGCCAGAGCCTGTTCCCGTCCCTGGACATGGAGCAGCAGCTGCAGATCAACCTCTCGGGCCAGATCGGCGAGAAGATCAAGCTGGAGGTGGACCACAACAGCGAGGCGCTCGGTCCGGAGGGGACCAAGATCCGCCTGACCTTCGAGGGCACCGAGGACGAGATCATCCAGACGATCGAGACCGGCGACGTGGGCCTGACCCTGCCGGGCAGCCAGCTGCTGGGCTACAGCTCCAACGCGTCGGGCCTGTTCGGCCTCAAGGTGACCGGCCAGTTCGGTCCCGCGGACTTCACGGCGCTGGCCACGAAGCAGAAGGCCGAGAGCGCCGGGCGCACCTTCAACTCCACCGGCGGCACCCAGTCCGAGCACGTCATCTATGCCTACCAGTACCTGAACAACCGCTTCTTCCGCCTCGACCTGCCGCCCAACGACTTCGTGGCCCACGCGCGCCCCGACGTGCCCGGGCGCGACCGGCAGAACGAGATCATCGACCTCAACACGGTGCAGGTGTTCCTGGCGGTCACCGGCCGCCAGCAGGACGGCGACATCCGCAACATCGTCGCGGTGACCGACAGCACCGGGCTGTGGTCGGCCGACGCCGTGGCGGCGGCGCTGCCGGGCGCCCGCTACAGCGAGCTGTGGCGCCCGGTGAACTTCGAGATCATCCGCGACCAGAACAACGATGTGGTCGCGATCAATTTGCTGCGCGAGTACGGCTTCTTCGACGTGCTGGCCGTCATCTACGAGGTGATCCTGCCGGACGGTTCGCGGCTGCGCGTCGGCGACAGGCCGGGCCTCGACGAGGCGAACCGCGTGGAGTTCCAGGGCGAGCTCTGCTACCGCATGAAGCTGCTGAAGCCGCAGAACGCGGAGCCCTACACGTGGCAGTACGTCCTGCGCAACATCTACTCGCTGGGCGGGACCAACATCGACGCCGCCACCTTCGATCTGCGGCTCGAGACCAACACCCAGACCAACTTCCCCGAGCAGGACCGGGACAACGCGGGCGCCGGCAGCGGCCTGAAGTGGATCCGCATCTTCGGGCTCGACCAGGAAACCCAGCAGGGCGACCAGGGCCACGACGACCTGGTCGACGCCCACGACCCCTACCTCTTCGATCTCACGAGCGGCCTGCTGAAGTTTCCTCTCGACTTCCCGGAGCCGTTCAACGCCGCGCCGGAGGTCTACGCGGCCTTCGCCGACTCCTCGGTGTACGATCCCCAGACCACGCTGCTGGAGACCATCCCAGAGATCTACAGCCCCAACACCACCTCGCAGCAGCTGTCCGGATACACCCAGTACCGCTTCGTGGCGACGCACGCCGCGGCGTCCAGCACCTTCAACCTCGGCGCCTCGAATATCGAGGAGGGCTCCGAGACGGTGACGCTCGACGGGCGCACGCTGGTGCGCGACACGGACTACGTCATCGACTACTCCTTCGGCGAAGTCACGCTGAAGGGCGAGGCCGCCGCGAACATGACGGCGGACTCCCGCATCGCCGTCGACTACCAGTTCGCCCCCTTCGTCGGCGGCGGCAACAGCAGCCTGATGGGCTTCAACCTGGGCATGGATGTCGGGCGTGAGGCGCTTCGCCACGACCTGGCTCTACGAGAGCAACGCGGTGGTGGGGCACAAGGCGAAGCTGGGCGAGGAGCCCAGCCGCACGCTCGTCGGCAACCTCAACGGCCAGGTCACCGTGCGGCCGCAGGTGCTGACCGGTTTCGCCAACCTGCTGAGCCGGCACGACTCCGACCGCGAGAGCAACGTGCGCCTGACCGGCGAGCTGGCCCTGAGCGTGCCGAACCCCAACACCTTCAACGAGGTCTACGTCGAGGACTACGAGGGGGTCGACTCCTCGGACCTGCTGCCCATCAGCCGCCTGGCCTGGAACCCCGCCAGCGCCCCGGCTCACGGCGAGGGCCTGGACGTGCCTCCCGACGACCCGCGCGCCTACCTGGTCGGCCGCGACTTCTCGCCGCAGCATCGCCTGGACACGCGCTGGTTCCTGCCCCGCAACATCACCCAGCGCCGCTTCCTCAACCCCGAGCTGCGCGAACAGGAAGCGCGCGAGTCGCAGCAGGTGCTGCAGATCCACCTCTCCAACGGCGGCGAGGCGTGGACGCAGGAGAGCTGGGGCGGCGTCACGCACGGCCTCGGCCGCAACGGCGTCGACCTGACCAAGGCCCAGTTCCTCGAGTTCTGGGTCAACGACTTCCGGCACACGGAGCTGGGCGCGCCGCCGGAGGGCACGCTGCACTTCGACTTCGGGTACATCAGCGAGGACGGCTACTGGCCCGTGACGGGGGACGGCGGACTCGTGACGGGGACCTACCAGCGCGAAGACGGCGTGCTGGGCGACACCCCGGACGGCATCTGGGAGATCCGCGAGGACGTCGGCCTCGGCAACGACGTCGTGCGCGACCGGTTCAGCGCCGAATACGGCAGCGACGCCGAACCCTACCCGGGGATCAACGGCACGGCCGGCAACAACCGCGAGGACAGCGAGGACCTCGACGGCGATTCCCTGTTCGACGACAAGAACGGCTACTTCACGATCAGCGTGGATCTGGCCGACTCGGCCATGGTCGACGTGCTGCGCGACTTCCCGACCTCGGAGGTGTCGGAGAACCTCGAGCAGCGGCTCGCCTGGCGCAAGTACCGCATCCGCCTGGGCGACCGGCTGCCGGTGGTGCCGCCCGGGGGCATCACGCCGCAGCTGGCCACCGCGACCCACCTGCGCATCTGGTTCGAGGACCGCGACCCGGCCGCGGGCGAGACCGTGCGCGACCTCCAGCTGACCGAGATCAAGCTGCTCGGGACGCGCTGGGAGCGGGAGGGCGTGCGGCGCGTGCCGACGTCCGCCGCCCCCGACGAGCTGCTGCTGACCCCGGCCGACCTGGCGGCGGGGGAGGAGTTCTTCCTCGGCGAGGTGAACAACAAGGAGAACCCGGACTACATCCCCCCCTTCGCGCTGCGCATCGAGAACCAGGTGCAGGAGAAGGAGACCTCGCTGGTGCTCGACTACCAGAACCTCCAGCGCCAGCACCTGGTCCGCGCCAGCCGGCTGATCTCGCCGCAGGGCGAGGACTTCACGCGCTACGAGCGCCTGCTGTGGTACGTCTTCAACCCGGACCCCGACCAGGCCGACATGGAGGTCTTCTACCGGGTCGGCGCCGACACGCTCAACTTCTACGAGATCAGCTACCGCTTCGACGAGAGCGACGGCGCCCGCAGCGGCTGGCAGGCCCTGAGCCTCGACCTCGCCGAGCTCAGCAACGCCAAGCTCGACGCGCCGGACCCGGTCTCGGGCTGGATCGTCACGCGCGTGCGCGACTCGGAGGTCGACCGCGACTACCGGGTCCGCGTCGTCGGCTCGCCCGACCTGCGCCGCGTCAAGCGCTTCTACCTGGGCGTGCGCAACACCGACCGCAGCGCCGGGGCCAGCGGCTACTTCTACTTCAACGACGTCCGCCTGCAGTCGGTCCGGCGGGAGACGGGCTTCGCCGAGCGCGTCGCCATGAGCGTGAACATGGCCGACGTCATCAAGACCGACTTCGACTGGTCGCGGCGCGACGCCGAGTTCCACGGGCTGAGCAGCGACGCCGGCCAGGGCTACACCAACGAGGACTGGAACCTCACCTCGAGCTTCCGCATCGACGATTTCGTGCCGCTGCTCGGCTTCCGCGTGCCGGTGAGCCTCGGCCGCCAGCAGGGCGTCCGCCGCCCGAAGTACGTCACCAACAGCGACATCGAGATCATCGACGAGTCGCTGCGCGACCGGGAGTCGTCGCGCAACGAGCGCGAGAGCTTCTCGGTGCGCCTGACGCGGGCGCCCTCGGTCCACCCCCTGCTGCGCTACCTCGTCGATCCCTGGACCGTCGGCCTGAGCGGCTCGCGCACCGGCGACGACACGCCGCTGTCCATCCAGCAGGGCAAGAACCTGCAGGGTTCGCTCACCTACGACCTGCGCATCGCCGGCGACCGCAAGCTCGAGGTCGTTCCGCTGCTCGGCCGCATCCCGCTGCTGCAGGGGGTCGGGCTGCTGCCCTCGAAGCTCACCTTCAGCGGCAACTACTCCGCGACCGAGCGCCGCACCCGGAACTTCAGCGTGCTGACCGAGATCTTCGAGACCAGGCCGACGCAGAAGACCCGCTCCGGCGCCCTCAGCGGCTCCTTCTCCTACAAGCCGCTGCCCATCGTCGACCTGGACTTCACGGGCCGTTCCGACCGCGATCCGCTCCGCCCGCGCGAATTCCTGGGCTTCAACTTCGGGCAGGAGAACACCTACTCCCAGCAGGTCCAGCTGCGTTTCCAGCCGCCCCAGCGCCTGGAGTTGCCGGCGGGGTGGTGGGCGAAGCCGCTGGACCTCGCCCTGCGCGCCTCGCGCGCCCTGCGCCCGACGCTGAACTTCAACGGCTCGTTCAGCGACAACCACTCGCCGTCGGTGCGCCAGACCGGCGACCCGCTCGGCATCCGCAACATCCAGAACAGCGGCGACTGGACGGTGCGCTTCGCGCTGCCGATCGACGGCCTGGTCAACAGCCTCATCCCGCGCCGGTCCACCCTCTCGCGCGACGAGCAGGGCGCCCGCATGCGGCAGCAGGCCGAGCAGGCGCGGCGCCAGCGCGGCGGCGACGGCGCCGGGACAACGGGCGCGACGGGCGTGGCCGGCGCGGACAGCGCGGCCACCGCGACGCCGGTCCGGGATCCGCGGCTCGACGACCCGAACCTCACGGACGAGGAGCGCCGGGCGATCGAGGACGAGGCGCTGCTGCGTCTGGCCGAGGAGGAGGCGCGGGCCGAGCAGGAGCGGCGCGAGCGCCGCGAGCGGGAGCGCGCGCCCGCCGATTCGACGACGGTCGCGGCCGTCGCCGACTCCACCGCCGTCCCCGCCGCCGGCCGCCGCTGGCGGGTGCCGAACCCGCTGCCCCGGCTGCTGGAGGTCCTGCGCGAGACGCAGCCGGTCCAGGTCAACTACTCGCACAAGAAGCAGTCGAGCTACGGCCGCTTCACCGGCAACACGCCGTTCTGGTACCGGGTCGGCTTCTACAACGACTACGCGGCCGCCGAAACGCTCTGGGTGAGCCACGGGCTCAGCGACCAGACCTCGCTCACGCTGTCGACGAGCACCAAGGTGGGCCGCATGGCCGCGCTCGACGTCAACTACTCGCGCACCGTGAGCGAGTCCGAGCAGGCGGGCCTGCTGACGCAGTCCTACAACCGGGACTGGCCGGACCTGCGCTTCTCCCTGACGGGGCTCGAGCGGCTCGGCCTGCTCGGCGGCGGCGGCACCGACGGCCTGCTGCGGTCGGCCAACCTGCAGGTCAACTACAAGTTCACGCGCAACGTCCCGAACTTCACGGCGACGCAGTACAACCCCCGCGAGTCGACCCAGATCACGCCGCGGCTGAACTTCACGTTCCAGAACGGGATGTCGGCCAGCCTCAACGTCGGCAGCAGCGAGGACCGGTCCGAGCAGAACGGCAGCCTGAGCTCGACCAAGCGCTTCAACGTCAGCATGCAGCTGCGGCACCAGTTCCGCGCCGAGAAGCTGCTGTCGCGGCTCGGCCTCTACAAGCCGGGCGCGCAGCCCAACATCAACATGGACATCGACGTGAGCATGACGCGCGACAACACCGACCGCTGGTTCGCGGGCACCGACCGCGAGGGCGAACCCGACCAGAACACCGGCACCTCCCGCTGGAGCTTCAACCCCCGCTTCAGCTACCAGCTCAGCCGCAACCTCTCGGGCGCGCTGCGGTTCATCTACTCGCGGGACTCGGTCAAGGAGACCGACCTGGTGACGCAGCGCTTCGGCCTGGGATTGGAGGCGACCTTTGTCTTCTAGCGCCCCGACACGCGGCCGCCGGGCGTCGGCGGTCGCCGCGCTGCTGCTGGCCGCGGCGTTGCTGGCCGGCATCCCGGCCGGCGCCGCCCGCGCGGCCGAGTTCGACGGCGCGCGGGCGATGTCCTGGCTGGAACGCCAGTGCGCCCTGGGTCCGCGCATCCCCGGTTCTGCGGGCCACGCCGCCCTGCAGACCACGATCGTCGAGCACGCCCGTTCCCTGGGGCTGGCCGTCCACCGCCTGACCTTCGAGCGGCCCCATCCCTACGAGCAGCGGACGCTGAAGCTGACCAACCTCGTGATCCTGGCGGGCCGGGGCGACGGCCCCCGCCTCTGGCTGGGCGCCCACTACGACACCCGGCCGTTCTGCGACCGGGACCCCGACCCCGCGCGCGCGGCCCGGCCGCTGACCGGGGCCAACGACGGCGCCAGCGGCACGGCGGTCCTGCTGCACCTGGCGGAACTGCTGGCGGCCGAGCCGCCCCCGCGACCGGTGGCGCTGGTCTTCTTCGACGGCGAGGACCTCGGCCGCGCCGCGGACCTCGACGGTTTCTGCCTGGGCTCGCGCTGGCTGGCCGACCACTGGAACGACTTCGGCGCTCCGTTGGCCGGACCGCCGCCGGTGGGCCTGATCCTGCTGGACATGGTCGGCGACCGCGACCTGGCGATTCCCCCAGGAGGGCTACAGCCTGGCTCTGGCCGGGGAGTGGACCCGGACCGTCTTCGAACGGGCTGCATCCTTGGGCCTGACGGCCTTCGTGCAGGCGCCGGGACCGACGGTCTTCGACGACCACGTGCCCTTCCTGCGCCGCGGCCTGCCCGCCGTCGACCTCATCGACTTCGACTACCCGGCCTGGCACACCGCCGCCGACGTGCCGGCGGCCTGCGCCCCGGCCAGCCTGGAACAGGCGGGCGCGCTGGTCTGGGACCTGATCCGCCATCCCCCCGAGTGAGCTCCCCGGACCCCCGTTCCCGGGGTCCGGTTTTTCCTGCCGCGCGGGTCGCCCCGGGTGTATATTGGCCCCACTTCAGGAGTGTGCCGACCCGGCACGGTTTTTGGAGTGGGCGCAAGTCCACTTCTTTTCATGTTCGGCCCCGCGCTCGGGGACCGATGGCGGGAGGCGGCGGCGTGGACCGTTACGAGCTGGCGGGCCGCGTGGTGGACCTGCTCGCGGCCCCGCTCGCGGCGCAGGGCTACGAACTGCTCGACGTGCGCGTCTTCCGCGGCGGCGGACGGTTGACCCTGCGCGTGTACCTCGACCGCGAGGGCGGCATCGGCGTGGACGACTGCGCCGAGGCCTCGCGCACCGCCGGCATGCTGGTCGAGGAGGCCGGGCTCGTCGCCGACGCCTACGTGATCGAGGTCTCCTCGCCCGGCGTGAGGCGCCCCCTGCGCACGTCGGCGCACTTCGCCGCGGCCGTGGGGCAGGACGTGATCCTCAAGGTCGCCGCCGACGGTCCGCCGCGCACGGTCAAGGGCCGCCTCGAGGCGGCGGACGAGAGCCGCCTGCAGGTGCGGACGGCCCCCGACCAGGAGCCGCTCGAGATCCCGCGCGGGCGGGTGCGGGAGGCCAGCCTCGACCCCGAGTTCGACGCCCAGGCGCTGATCCAGGCGGACCGGCGCCGGCGCAAGGACGAAAAGCAGCAGGCGCGCCAGGCGCGCCGCCAGACGCGCGAACGCTGACCCGGCCGGGCCGGCGCCGCCACAGGAGCAGGAGCATGGACTACAACGTTCTGGACGCCCTCGCGATGATCACGAGGGAGAAGAACCTCGATCGCGCCGTGGTCATCGAGTCCCTGGTCGCGGGGCTCCAGTCGGCCGCGCGCAAGAAGCTCGGCGCCGAGGCCATCATCGACGCCCGCGTCGACGAGGTGACCGGCGAGATGACCGTCGAGCAGGTCAAGACCGTCGTCGACGACCTCATGGACGAGGACGCGGAGCTGAACATCGACGAGGCCCGCGAGGAGTTCGGCGACGGCATCCAGATCGGCGACCAGGTCCGCTGGGAGCTGCCCCTGGAGGAGTTCGGCCGCAACGCCATCCTGGTGGCCAAGCAGATCCTCGTGCAGAAGGTGCGCGAGGCCGAGCGCACCCAGATCTTCGACACCTACAAGGACCGCGTCGGCGAGATCATCACCGGCAGCGTGCAGCAGGTCGACCGCGGCAACGTGCTGGTCAACCTCGGCCGCGTCGAGGCCCTGCTGCCCTTCCGCGAGCAGATCCGCGGCGAGAAGGCCCACCAGGGCTCGACCATCCGCGCCCTGGTCATCGAGGTCCTCGACAACGCCAAGGGCCCGCAGATCATCCTCTCGCGCAGCCACCCCAACTTCCTGCGCTCGCTGTTCGAGCAGGAGGTCCCCGAGATCCAGGAAGGGATCGTCGAGATCAAGGCCGTGGCCCGCGAGCCCGGCTCCCGCTCCAAGATCGCCGTGGTCAGCCACGACGACCGCGTGGACGCCGTCGGCTCCTGCGTCGGCATGAAGGGCTCCCGCGTGCAGGCCGTCACCCGCGAGCTGGCGGGCGAGCGCATCGACATCGTGCCCTGGAGCGCCGAGATCTCCCTGCTGATCAGCCGCGCGCTGAGCCCGGCCGAGGTCAGCAGCATCATCCTGGACGAGGAGAACCGCGAGGCGACCGTCGTGGTCAACGACGACCAGCTCTCGAAGGCCATCGGCAAGGAGGGCAAGAACGTCCGCCTCGCCGCCAAGCTCACCGAGTGGAAGATCGACCTCGTCGCGGCCCGCGAGTTCCACATCCGCCAGCGCGTGATGCAGGAAGTCTCGATGGAGCTGGACGAGATGAACGGCGTCACCGAGAAGCTGGCCGCCGCGCTGCGCGGCGCCGGCATCGACACCATCGAGGCCCTGGCCGAGGCCGGCTACGACGACCTCGTGGCCATCCCGGGCATCGGGCCCAAGACGGCCGAGTCGCTGCAGCAGACGGCCTTCGCCACCCTCGACGAGCTGGACCGCATCATCGACTCGACCGTGGCCGAGGAACTGGCCAAGGCCGAGGCGGAGGAGAAGCCGCTCTTCGACGAGAGCCTGTTCGAGGCTCCGGCCGCGGCCGCGGCCGACGGCGAGCCCGGCGAACCGGTCCAGCCGGCCTCGGCCGAGGACGTCGAGATCTCCGGCGACCCGTTCGCGGACTTCGACACGCGCCTGAGCGAGCTGCCGGCGACCGGGGAACCGCAGGAACGGGACGAAGAGTCGTGACCGGGAACGGCAGCGACGCCGGCGGGCCCCAGGCTCCCACCGACGGCGAGGCGCTGCTGAGGATGCTGGGACTGGCGCTGCGGGCAGGCAAGCTGGCCGTCGGAGCGGAACAGGTGTCCCGGCTGGTGGCCAGGGGACGCCGCCCCGTGCTGGTGCTGGCGACCGACGCGAGCCCCCGCCAGAGGGACCGCTACCTGGCTCTGGCGCCCGTGCGGGCGGTCTGGGGCGACCTGCTGGGCCGCGAGGACCTGGCCCGCGCGCTCGGTAGGCGCAACTTGACGGTCGTCGCCCTCGACGACCCGGATTTCCTGAGAGGCATCGGCGCCGCGGCCCCACGCCCGGGGCGGACACGAAGACGGCGCAACCGCTGACGGAGGTAGGACACTTGGTCAGGAAGCTCAGGGTCTACGAACTCGCCAAGCACTACGGCGTCGACAGCCCCGTCATCCTCAAGATGATGCGGGACATGCACGCCGAGGCCAAGAGCCACATGAGCGTGGTCGAGGACGACGTGATCGAGAAGATCCACGCCAGCTACCAGCGCAAGCGGGAGACGATGCGCCTCAACTATGCCAAGGCGCACAACCTGGACCCCGAGAAGCTCAAGCACGTCGCCAGCTTCCGGCCCCTCGACCTGCCGGTGGCTCCCGACGAGCCCGAGGTGGAGAAGAAGCCGGCCAAGCCCGCGAAGAAGACCGCCAAGAAGAAGGTCGTCGCGAAGAAGGAACCGGCCGCCAAGGCCGCGGACGAGAAAGCGCCGAAGGCCAAGTCGCCGGCCGCCGCGGCGGCCGGACGCCCAGGCCGTCCCCGAGGTCGTCGGCGGACCGAGCCGCGGCCCCGGCCGCGAAGGCGCCGCGCAAGCCCGCCCCCGCACCGGTGGCGGCCGCGGAACCCGAGGCTCCCGCCAAGCCGCCGCTGCGCCGCGCCCGGATCATCAAGAGGGCCGACGTCCCGGTCAAGGCCGAGACGGTCGTTGAAGAGGTCCCGGCCGAGGCGCCCGCCCCGGCGCCCGAAGAGACGGCGGCGCCCGACGTCGCCACGACGGTCGAGGTCGTCGAGGCGACGGACGCCGAGACGCCCGCCGAAGCGCCTGCGGAAGAGCAGGACGGCGGCGCTCGCCCGGCCCCCCGTGACGACAAGGCCGCGGCGAACGCGCGCCGCCCCCGGCGCACGGCCAAGGTCATCCGCATGGGTTCCGGCGTGGTCCAGACCAAGACGGGGCTGGCGGTGCCCGAGCCGCGGGGACCGTCCGGCGGCTCCGGCGGCGCGCCGGCCCTCGGCGCCGACGGCCAGCCGACCGAGAACTGGGATTGGGGCGAGGTGCGGCGCGACATCGCGGGCCACCGCGGCCGCGGCGACGCCAACAGTTCGGTGCGGGATTCCGTCCAGGCCGCGATGCAGCGCCGCCAGGAGGTCCGCGAAGGCACGCCGGACAGCGACCGGCGCAAGCGCCGCAAGAAGAAGAAGGTGGACGAGGTGGCCGTTGCCCAGAGCGTGAAGCAGACCCTGGCCCAGCTCGACGGCGCCAAGGGCGGGCGGCCGGCGCCACCGGCGCGGGGCCGGTGCGGAGGCCGAGACGGACGCCGGACCGATGCTGCGCGTGACCGAGTTCATCACGGTGCAGGAGCTGGCCGAGAAGTTCGAGATCCAGCCGCGCGAGGCCATCGCCAAGCTGTTCTCCCTCGGCTTGATGGCGACCATGAACCAGCGCCTGGAGCGCGACCAGATCGAGCTGCTGGCCGACGAGTTCGAGAAGGACGTCGAGTTCCTCGGCGAGTACGGCGACGAGGAACTGGCCGACGCCGAGCCCGAGGTCCGCGAGGAGGACCTCGAGCACCGCGCGCCGGTGGTCACGGTGATGGGGCACGTGGACCACGGCAAGACGTCGCTGCTGGACTACATCCGCAAGGCCAACGTCATCGCCGGCGAGGCCGGCGGCATCACCCAGCACATCGGCGCCTACCGCGTGCAGACGCCGGGCGGCCCGATCACCTTCCTGGACACGCCGGGCCACGAGGCCTTCAGCGCCATGCGCGCG
This sequence comes from bacterium, assembly GCA_016706845.1. Taxonomy (GTDB): domain Bacteria; phylum Krumholzibacteriota; class Krumholzibacteriia; order LZORAL124-64-63; family LZORAL124-64-63; genus PNOJ01. Next base: position 81,456 of record JADJIV010000002.1, on the reverse strand, counting down.
CGCGGCGCCCAGGTGACCGACATCGTGATCCTGGTGGTCGCGGCCGACGACCGCATCATGCCGCAGACCATCGAGGCCATCAACCACGCCAAGGCGGCGGGCGTGCCGCTGATCGTGGCCATCAACAAGATCGACCTGCCCGGGGCGCGCCCCGACCTGGTGAAGCAGGACCTGCTCGGCCAGGGCATCGTGGTCGAGGAGTTCGGCGGCGACGTGCTCAGCGCCGAGATCTCGGCGAAGAAGGGCCTCAACATCGAGCGGCTGCTCGAGCTGGTGCACCTGCAGTCCGAGGTGCTCGAGCTGGAGGCGTCGTCCAAGGGCAACGCCCGCGGCGTCGTGGTCGAGGCCTCGAAGGAACCGGGCCGCGGCGTCGTCTTCACGGTCCTGGTGGAGCAGGGGACCCTGCGCGTGGGCGACCATTTCGTCTGCGGCATGCAGGACGGCAAGGTGCGCGCGCTGCTCGACGAGCGCGGCGAGGTCCTGACCCAGGTCCTGCCCGGCGAGCCGGCCGTGGTGCTGGGCGCCGGCGACGTGCCGCTGGCGGGCGACCGCCTCCACGTCACCGACACCGAGCGCGAGTCCCGCGACATCGCCGGCAAGCGCCGGCAGCTGCAGCGCGTGCAGCAGTTCTCGGCGCCCAAGCGCTCGATCTCGCTGGACAACCTGGCGGAGATGGTGGCCCAGGGCGACACCAAGGAGCTGCCGATCATCGTCAAGGGCGACGTGTCGGGCTCGGTGGAGGCGATCTGCGACGCCCTGCTGGACCTGAACACCGACGAGGTCCATGTCCGCATCGTGCACAAGGGCGTCGGCGCCATCAACGACTCGGACGTGCTGCTGGCCTCGAACACCGGCGCGATGATCATCGGCTTCCACATGCGCCCCGGCAACGCCATCCAGGAGCGGGCCAAGGAGCAGGGCGTGACCATCGAGGTCTTCGACATCATCTACGAGGTCGTCGACACGATGCGCAAGGCGATGGCCGGCCTGCTCGGCAAGATCCGCCGCGAGGTCTCGACCGGCTCGGCCGAGATCCGCCTGGTCTACCGCATCCCGAAGGTCGGGACCATCGCCGGCGCCTACGTCACCAAGGGCACCATCATCCGCAACTCGCTGCTGCGGCTGGTGCGCCACGAGATGATGATCTTCGAGGGCAAGATCAGCTCGCTGAAGCGCTTCAAGGACGACGTCCGCGAGGTGCAGGCGGGCTACGAGTGCGGCATCGGCCTCGAGAACTTCCACGACCTGCAGGAAGGCGACGTGGTCGAGACCTACCGCATCGAGGAGGAGACCCGGACCGAGCTGTAGCGCGGACGCGCGCGGCCGGCGCCGGCGGACCGGCGGGCAGGACGGCGCGCAGCCGTCCTGCCGCGTTTCCAGGCCGAAGCCAGGATGGTGGGCATGGATCCCTACAAGCTGCAGCGCCAGAACGCGGCGATCCGCAAGGTCCTCGGCGAGCTGCTCGCCGTCGAGGTCAAGGACCCCCGCGTCGGCTTCGTCACGATCAGCGGCGTGGAGCTCAACCGCGACCAGACCGTCGCCGAGGTCTTCGTGTCGGTCCTCGGCGACGAGCGGGAGCGCAAGGACAGCCTGGCGGGCCTGAAGAAGGCGCGCGGCTTCCTGCAGGGCCGCCTCAGCGACGTGCTGCGCCTGCGCGCCACTCCCGACCTGCGTTTCATCTACGACGAGTCGCTCGACCAGGGCCTGGGCGTCGAGACCATCCTCGACGAGCTGAGCGCCCGCGGCGAATTCGTGGACGAGGCCGAGCGGCGGCGGCGGCGGACCCTGGACTCGCTCGAGCCGCCCCTGGACCTCCTCGCGGCCCTCGCCGGCGCCGGGCGGATCTGGGTCGTGCCCCACGTGAACCCCGACCCCGACGCCATGGGCTCCGCGCTGGCGCTGGCCGAGGCCCTGCGCGCCGCCGGCAAGGAGGCCGAAGCCCTGCACTACGCCGAGCCGCCGGCGGGCTGCGAGTCCCTGCCCGGCTACGCCGACGCGCTCGACCCGGAAGCCGTCGCCGCGGCGTTCGCCGACGACGAAGGGCCGGACCTGGTCGTCGCCGTGGACTTCCACCACCTCGAGCGGACCGGCGACCTCGAACCGCTGCTCGCGCGCGTCGGCGCCGCCTGGTGCATCGACCACCACCTCGACGGCAACGGCCCCGCGCCGCTGCCCGGGCTGGATCGAGCCGGTGGCCAGCTCGGCCACGCTGCTGGTGCTGAGGGTGATCGAGGGGCTCGCCGCCGACGGCCCGGAGGGCGCTCCGACGATCGACCTGACCGCGACGATGGCGACCAACCTCTACGCCGGCCTCTACACCGACACCGGGGGCTTCCGCTTCCCGAACACGCTGCCGCTGAGCTTCGAGGCCGCCGCGCGCCTGGTGTCGGCCGGCGCCGACGCCGCCGACGTCGCGGAGCGGACCCTGCACCAGCGCTCGCCGGCCTCGCTGGCGCTGCTGGCCAGGGTGCTCGACACCTTCGACTACCACCACGGAGGCCGCATCCTGACGCTGCGCGTCACGCGCGAGATGCTCGCCGCGACGGCGACCACCATGGCCGACACCGAGCAGTTCACGGGGCTGGCCTCGGCGGTCCGCGGCGTGCGCTTCGTGGTGTTCCTGAAGGAGCGCGAGGACGGCGCCTGGCGCGTGTCGCTGCGCACCGACGCCGCCGGCGACGTGCACACGGCCGCGTCGCAGCGCGGCGGCGGCGGCCACCGTCAGGCGGCCGGCTGCACCGCGACCGGGGACCCTGAGACGCTGGTCGCGGCGCTCGTGGCGGAACTCGCCCTGCAACTCGACTGACGCCGCTTCATGGAGCACAAGCCGCACGGTCTGCTGCTGGTCGACAAGCCCCGGGGCGTGTCGTCGCACGCCGTGGTCGCCACGGTGCTGCGCACCCTGAGCCCCGGCCGGCAGCCGCGCGGGGCGCCCCGCTACCGCTGCGGTCACGCCGGCACGCTGGACCCCATGGCCACCGGCCTGCTGCTGGTGCTCTGCGGCGCGGCCACCCGCCTCTCGACCTTCCTGCTCGGCCACGACAAGTCCTACCGGGCCACTGTCAGCTTCGGCGTGTCCACCGACACGCTCGACGCGGACGGCCAGCCGGACGCCCGAGCCGCGGTGACCGCCTCGCCGGACGGGCTCGCGTCCGCACTGGCCGGCTTCCGCGGTGAACTGCTGCAGGTCCCGCCCGTGATCTCGGCCCTGAAGCGCGACGGGGTGCCCCTTTATAAAAGGGCCCGCCGCGGCGAGGAGCCGACGGCGTCGCCGGCGCGCGCGGTGCGCATCGACTCCCTCGAACTGGCCGGCGTGCGCTGGGGCGTCCCCGGGCCCGACGGGGCGGCGGTCCACGAGGCCGACCTGGTGCTGGCCTGTTCGTCCGGGACGTACGTCCGCGCGCTGGCCCGCGACCTGGCGCTCGCCCTGGGCACCGTCGGGCACCTGTCGTCGCTGCGACGGGAGCGGGTCGGGCCCTTTGAGGTTGCGCGGGCCCTGCCGGCGGATATGATGCGGGACGCGCGGGCCGTCGCCGGCGCGGTGATCCCGTCCGCCTCGGCCCTGCCGGAGGCGCCGGCGGTCCCGCTGTCCGCGGGCGAGGCCGCGGACCTGCGCCGGGGGCTGCCCCCGGGCGCGGACCTGACGGAACGCACGGCAGCGGCCGCTGCGCCGGGGGAGCCCGCCGGGCTGCTGCGTCTGCTGGCCCCGGACGGCAGCCTGGTCGCGATCGCCCGGATGGAGGCGGATGACGCCGGCGCGTGGCGCCTGCGCACGCCGGCCGTGTTCCCGGCGGCGCCCACGCCGGACTAGGAGGGAGATCGTGCGCCTGATCCGGCTCAGCAGCGAACTGATCACGCGGATCCTGGACGGCCGCGAAACGCTGCCCGGCGAAGCCCTGGCCGACACGGCGGTCGCGCTGGGCGCCTTCGACGGCGTGCACCTCGGCCACCGCGCGCTCATCGACGCCGTCCGCCGGGCCCGCGAGCAGCGGGGCCTCGCCCTGAGTTGCCTGTTCACCTTCCGCCACCACCCGCGCAGCGTCCTGGACGCCGACCGCCCGCGCCTGCTGACCAGCTGGAGCGAGAAGCTGGCGCTCCTGCAGGAGACGGGGATCGACGCGGTCGTCGCCGCCGACTTCTGCCCGGCGCTCGCCGCCCTGCCCTACGACGAGTTCGTCCGCCGCTTCCTGAGCGGTCTGCTCGGCATGCGCCACCTCGCCGGCGGGCACGACGTGCACCTGGGCGCCGGCCGCGGCGGCCGCGCCGACTCCCTGGCGGAGCTGGCCCGTCGCGACGGCTTCAGCTTCGAAGTCGTGCCGCCGCTGGCGCTCGGCGGCGAGGTCGTCAGCAGTTCCGCGGTCCGCCGCCTGCTGCGCGAGGGCGAGGTGGCCCGGGCCGCGGACATGCTCGGCCGCCCCTACAGCCTCTGGGGGGAGGTGGGTTACGGGGCCGGCCGCGGCGCGACGTTCGGCTACCCCACGGCCAACGTCGAACCCCTGGACCCCGACAAGCAGCTGCCGGCTCCCGGCGTCTACGCCGTCTGGGTCCACGTGCCGTCCGACGCCGTCGTCGGCGACGACCGCCGGGCGGTGGTCGGTTACCGTCACGGCCACCTGCCCGAGGTCGACCGCCACGGCGACCTGCTCGGCGCCCCGGGCACCGAGCGCGCCGTCTGCCGGGGGATGCTCAACTACGGCTCCGCGCCGACCATCCACCCCGGCGGCCTGCCGCAGCCGCGGCTCGAAGTGCATGTGCTGGACTTCCGCGGGTACGTGCGCGAGCGCAGCCTCAAGCTGGAATGGGTGACCAGGCTGCGCGACGAGCGGGCGTTCCCCTCGGTCGAGGCGCTGCGGGAGCAGCTGGCCCGCGACGAGGCCGGCGCGCGCGCGGCCCTGGATTCCGAGACCTTCAACCGGCGCGGGGGCTGAGCCCTCCCGTCCAGGAGCGACCGATGGACACCACCCGATCCGACCCGGGCCTGCGCAAGGGGATCGTGCTGGCCGGCGGCGCCGGCAGCCGCCTGTACCCGCTGACCCGCGTGGCCAGCAAGCAGCTGCAGCCGGTGTACGACAAGCCCATGATCTACTACCCGCTGGCCACCCTGATGATGGCCGGACTGCGGGACATCCTGGTGATCTCGACGCCGCAGGACACGCCCCGCTTCGAGGACCTGCTCGGCGACGGCTCGCAGTGGGGGATCAGCCTGACCTACGTGGTCCAGCCGGAACCCAAGGGCATCGCCCAGGCCTTCCTGGTCGGGGAGGAGTTCCTGGCGGGCGAGGGCGTCTGCCTGATCCTGGGCGACAACGTCTTCCACGGCCGCATGAACCTGGACCGCATCGTGGCCGAATTCCGCGGCGGCGCCCGCATCTTCGGCTACCCGGTGCTGGACCCCGAGCGCTACGGCGTGGTGGAGTTCGACGCGGCGGGCCGCGCGGTCAGCATCGAGGAGAAGCCGCTGCGGCCGCGCTCGCGCTACGCGATCCCCGGCCTCTACCTCTTCGATGAGCGGGTCGTGGAGATCACCCGCGGCCTGAAGCCCTCGCCGCGCGGCGAGCTGGAGATCTCCGACGTCAACCGGGCCTACCTCGAGCGCGGCGAGCTGGTGGTCGAGAAGCTCGGCCGCGGCATCGCCTGGCTCGACACCGGCACCCACACCAGCCTGCTCGAGGCCAGCCAGTTCATCGGGCTGCTCGAGGCCCGCCAGGGGCTCAAGATCGCCTGCCTGGAAGAGGTGGCCTACAACCGCGGCTTCCTGGACCGGGCCGGCCTCGAGGCGACGACCGCGGCGATGCCCGCCTCGAGCTACCGTTCCTACCTCGAGCGGCTTCTGAAGGAAGGCCTGTAGATGATCGTCAAGAAGACGGATCTGCCCGACGTGCTGCTGCTGGAGCCGCGGGTCTTCCCGGACGAGCGGGGCTTCTTCCTGGAGAGCTTCAACGCCCGGACCTGGCGCGAGGCCGTCGGCTTCCTGCCGGATTTCGTGCAGGACAACCACTCCCGCTCGCGGCGCGGCGTGGTGCGGGGGCTGCACTACCAGGTGCGGCACGTCCAGGGCAAGCTCGTGCAGGCGGTGCGCGGCGAGATCTTCGACGTGGCGGTCGACCTGCGGCGGGACTCGCCCGCCTGCGGCAAGTGGACCGCGGCGACGCTCTCGGGCGACAACCACCGCCAGCTCTGGATCCCGCCGGGGTTCGCCCACGCCTTCCTGACGCTGAGCGACGAGGCGGACGTGCTCTACAAGACCACGGACTACTACGACAAGCAGGCCGAGCGCTGCATCCGCTGGGACGACCCCGGACCTGGGCATCGCCTGGCCGCTGCCGGCCGCCGCGGTGCTCTCGGAGAAGGACCGCGGCGCGGTCCCCCTGCGGGAGGCGGAGCTCTTCGGCTGAGGCCGCGGGGGGGGGCGGTTCGCCGTTTTTTCATTTGCCGGGCCCGGCCGCGGGTGCGTTCTTCGCCCGCAACCACCACTTCAAGACCGCGCCGAGCGTGCGGCGGGAGCAGACATGACCACACCGAAGAGCCGCAACATCACCTGGTCGCACTCGGACATCAAGCGCGCCGACCGCGCCCGCCGCAACGGCCACCGCGGCGCCATCCTCTGGTTCACGGGCCTGTCCGGCGCCGGCAAGTCGACGCTGGCCCGCGGCGTCGAGAAGGCGCTCTTCGAGCGCGGCTGCCAGACCTACGTGCTGGACGGCGACAACGTGCGCTTCGGCCTGAACCGCGACCTGGGCTTCAGCCCCGCCGATCGCACCGAGAACATCCGGCGCATCGGCGAGGTGTCCAAGCTGATGCTCGACGCCGGCGTCATCGTGCTGACCGCCTTCATCTCGCCCTACCGCACCGACCGCGACGCCAACCGCGAGCTGGTCGAGGACGGCGACTTCCTGGAGGTCTACTGCCGCTGCTCGCTGCTGGAGTGCGAGCGCCGCGACACCAAGGGGCTCTACAAGAAGGCCCGCGCGGGGGAGATCGCCGAGTTCACCGGCATCAGCGCCCCCTACGAGGAGCCGCTGACGCCGGAGATCCTCGTCCAGACCGACGAGCACGACGGGGCCGCCTGCATCGCCCAGATCCTGGCCGAACTGGAGCGGCGGGGGATCCTCGCGGGGGCCGGCCGAGCGGCGCCGCGGCGCTTCGTCGAAATCCACAACACGATAAGAACGAGTCGGTTAGGGGGTTCGGTGCAGGCGGTTTCTCCGCGGCGCCGGGCCCCTCTCAAGTCCGGCCGCCCGCGGCCGAAGCCATGCCGGAATCCCGCTTGCCCCCGATTGCGGCCTCGGCTATATTCTGCGGGCGCAGGGACGCGGGGCTCAGCCTCGCGTTTTTGGTTCTGCCCGGCGCATGTAAGCGGGTTGGCACGCCCCAGCGGCGACCAGGCTCGGCCTCGGGGAACCCGACGAAGACCCCCGGGGGCGGGCGCCAGCCTGCGGCCATCGTGACGTCATGAGCTAAGGAGGTTCTGACGATGGCAATGAACAAGGATCAGAAAGACCAGGTCATCTCCCAATTCAGGAAGCACGAGTCGGACTCCGGCTCGCCCGAGGTGCAGATCGCGCTGCTGACCGCGCGCATCAACCACCTCACCGAGCACTTCAAGACCCACAAGAAGGACTTCCACTCCCGGCGTGGTCTCTTGAAGATGGTCGGGCAGCGCAAGCGGCTGCTGAACTACCTGAAGCGGAAGAACCTGGAGAGCTACCGCTCCCTGATCAAGGAGCTGGGCATCCGCGGCTGACCGCCGCGGTGCCCCCCATGGTTTCGGACAGGACACCGCATTCTCCAATAAATCAGGCGGGTCCCGGCGGGATCGGCGCGCGTCGCACACGACCCGGGAGCGATGCCGCGGCGTCGCCAGACGTCCGCGGCCGTCCGCATGGGCGGACGCCAGCGCATGCTGCGCAAAAGCTGTAAGGAAGGAAGAAAGAAAAGATGAACGGACACAAGACGGCATTGCAGATGAACGGCGCCGAGTACTCGCTGGAGACCGGCAAGATGGCCCGCCAGGCGGGCGGCGCCTGCGTCGTGGGCCTGGGCGACACCCGGGTCCTGGTGACGGCCACGGCGGACAAGAACGTCAGCGACCGCGACTTCCTCCCGCTGTTCGTCGAGTACCGCAACAAGACCTACGCCGCGGGCAAGATCCCCGGCGGCTTCTTCAAGCGCGAGGCCCGGCCGAGCGAGCGCGAGACCCTGTCGGCGCGCCTGATCGACCGCCCGCTGCGGCCGCTGTTCCCCGACGGCTACCGCCACGCGACCGACGTCGTGGCCTTCGTCATCAGCTCGGACACCGACTTCCACGCCGACGTCCTGAGCATCACCGGCGCCTCGCTGGCCCTGAACCTGTCGGACGTGCCGTTCGGCGAGTACGTCTCGGGCGTGCGCGTGGCCGAGATCGCCGGCGAGTTCGTGCCCAACCCGACCTTCGCCCAGCTCGAGGAGTCGAGCATGGACCTGGTCGTGGCCGGCACCGACGACATCGTCTGCATGATCGAGGGTTCCTGCAGCGAGGTCTCCGAGGACCGCCTGCTCGACGCCATCGACTTCGCCCACGGCTGGATCCGCCAGCTCAACGCCCTGCAGCGCGAGCTGGTCGCCAAGGCCGGCGCGCGCGAGAAGTTCGCCGTCGCGGCCCGCGTGCTGGACCCCGCCAAGTTGGAGGCGGTCCGCGCCGCCGTGGCGTCCGACCTCGACGCCGCCATCCGCATCAAGGCCAAGCACACGCGCCAGGACGCGGTGGCGGCCCTGCACGAGAAGGTCAAGACGACCTTCGCCGACGAGGCGGGCAAGCCCGACGCCGAGGCCCTGGCCGCCTTCGCCAAGCTCGAGAAGAAGGCCATGCGGGCCATGGTCGTGGACGAGGGCGTGCGCGCCGACGGCCGCGACCTGACCACGGTGCGGCCGATCGACATCGAGCTGGGCCTGCTGCCCCGCGTCCACGGCTCGGCCCTGTTCACCCGCGGCGAGACCCAGTCGCTGGGCACCGTGACCCTGGGCACCAAGTCGGACGAGCAGAAGATCGACGCCCTCGAGGGCGAGTGGTGGAGCCCCTACTACCTCCACTACAACTTCCCGCCCTTCAGCGTGGGCGAGACCGGCCGCTACAGCGGCACCGGCCGCCGCGAGATCGGCCACGGCAAGCTGGCCGAGCGCGCCCTGCGCCCCCTGCTGCCCACCCAGGAGGACTTCCCCTACACGATCCGCATCGTGTCGGACATCCTGGAGTCGAACGGCTCCAGCTCGATGGCCACGGTCTGCTCCGCCAGCCTCGCGCTGATGCAGGCGGGCGTGCCCATCAAGAAGGCCGTGGCCGGCGTGGCCATGGGCCTGATCAAGGAGGGCGAGAAGGTCGCCGTGCTGACCGACATCCTGGGCGTCGAGGACCACCTCGGCGACATGGACTTCAAGGTCACCGGCACCCGCGACGGCATCACGGCCTTCCAGATGGACACCAAGATCGGCGGCATCAGCCGCGCGATCATGCTGCAGGCCCTGACCGACGCCCGCAACGCGCGGCACCACATCCTGGGCATCATGCACGAGGCCATCGCCGAGCCGGCCAAGGAGCTGTGCCAGTACGCCCCGAAGATCATCACCATCCAGATCCCGCCCAAGCGCATCGGCGAGCTGATCGGCCCGGGCGGCAAGGTGATCAAGAAGCTCCAGGAGGAGACCGAGACCAACATCGACATCAACGACGACGGTCTGGTCTTCGTCTCGGCGCCCGACCAGGCGAAGGGCAACGAGTGCGTCGAGCGCATCCGCATGATGATGACCGAGCCCGAGGTCGGCGCCGTCTACACGGGCCGCGTGGTCTCGATCGTGGACTTCGGCGCCTTCGTCGAGTACCTGCCCGGCAAGGAGGGCCTGCTCCACATCTCGGAGATCGAGCACTTCCGCGTCGGCAACGTCGAGGACGTCCTGCAGATCAACGAGTCGGTCCAGGTCAAGCTGGTCGAGGTGGACTCGCGCTCGGGCAAGGTCCGGCTCAGCCGCAAGGCGCTGCTGCCGGTGCCCGAGGGCGTCGACCCGAACCAGTCGAGCGACCGCGGGCCGCGCCGCGACGGCGGCGACCGGGGCGGGCGCGGGGGCGGCGGCGGTCGCGACCGCGACCGCGGACCGCGGCGCCGGTAGGTGGCCGGTCGACCGGACATGAACATCGGTCCCTACCAGAACGAGACCCCGCCCCAGCGGGTGACGCTCGCGAACGGGACGGTCATCCTGACCGTCCCGGTCGCGTCCGCACACTCGGTGTCGCTGGGCGCGTGGCTGCGGCGGGGCTCCCAGGACGAGCCGGCGGGCCTGGGCGGCCTGGCCCACTTCCTCGAGCACATGGTGTTCAAGGGCTCGCAGCGCCGCAGCGCCTTCGACATCGCGCGCCTCTTCGACAGCATCGGCGCGTCCGTCGACGCCTTCACGACCAAGGACCACGTGGCCTTCACGGCGAAGGTCCTGCCGGACTACTTCGCGACGACCGCCGAAGCTCTCGCCGACATGATCCTGCACCCGGCCTTCGACCCCGCGCTCGTCGCCCTCGAGCAGGACATCGTGGTCGAGGAGATCCAGGAGGTCCTGGACACGCCCGAGGACCTGCTGCACGACGCCTTCACCGCCCGCCTGTACGGCCGGCATCCCCGCGGGCGGCCCATCCTGGGCACGCCCGACTCGGTGCGGGGGCTGGACGCGGGCCTGCTGCGGCGCGAGCACGCCGACCTGTTCTGCGGCGCGAACCTGGTGGTGGCCGTCGCCGGCAACGTCCGGCCCGGGATGACCGACGGGCTGTGCGCCTGCTTCGCCCCGGCCGGCGCGACGGCGCCGCGCGGCCGCGCCCCGGCCGAGATCTCCGCCGAGGAGACCGGCATCCTGTTCGAAGGGGCCGAGGTCCGCGGCGACCGGCTGGTCATCGACAGCCCCGTCCAGCAGTGCTACTTCGAGATCGGCAACCAGGCGGTGTCCTACCTGCACCCCGACCGCGTGCCGCTGGCGATGCTGAGCAACATCCTGGGCGGCGGCCTCTCGAGCCGCATCTTCCAGGCGGTGCGCGAGCGCGCGGGGTTGGCCTACTCGGTCTTCACCTACACCGACATGGGGCGCGAACTGGGCCTGGTGAGCTGTTCGGGCTCGTGCTCGCCGGCGAAGCTGTCCCGTCTCGAGGCGGTCGTCCGCGGCGAGTACCGCGCCTTCCTGCGCGACGGCGTGGGGGAGGACGAACTGGCCGATACGAGGGCCCAGATCAAATCGCAGTTGATCTTTTCCCTGGAAGGCGGTTCCAATCAGATGGGACGCGCCGCCAAGGACGAGATCTTCTACGGCCGCTTCATCCCGACGAGCGAGCTCGTGGGCGAGATCGACGCGGTGGGCCGCGACGACATCATGCGCTGCGCCCGGACCTACTTCGACCCCGACCGGCTGCTGACGGCGGTGCACGGGCCCGCGGCGGCCTGACCGGCCGGGCCGCCCCGCGGCAGGAGGATCGCGATGCGCAGATACGCCTGGCGCCCGCGGCGCATCCCGCCCGGACCGCTGTTCCTACTGGGGCTCTTCGCCATCGTGCTGCTCGGCGCCGGCCTGCTGCTGCTGCCGGCGAGCACGCCCGCCGGCGCGCCCCTGGCGGTCGTCGACGCCGTCTTCACCTCGGCCTCGGCCGTCTGCGTGACCGGGCTGACCGTCCGCGACACCGGCGGCGGCTTCACCGGTTTCGGCCAGACCGTCATCCTGCTGCTGATCCAGATCGGCGGCATCGGCGTGATGACCGTGTCCGCCACGCTGGCCATGCTGTTCGGCCGCGGCATCGGCATGCGCGGGGCGAGCATGATGCGGGACGTGTTCGAGGGGGACATGCTGAAGGAGTCCCGCGGCATCCTGCGCTTCGTGACCGTGCACACGCTGATCCTGGAAGCGACGGGTGCGGCGCTGCTCTTCGCGGCGCTGGGCGACACCATCGCCGACCCGCTGGCCAGGGCGCGGTGCGCCGTGTTCCACGCCGTGTCGGCCTTCTGCAACGCGGGCTTCAGCACCTGGAGCGACTCGCTCGTCTCGCAGGCCGGCGACCCCGTGGTGATCGGCACCATCAGCGCCCTGCTCATCATCGGAGGGCTGGGCTTCCCGGTCACCGCCAACGTGGTGGCCTGGTGCAAGGGCCGCGCCCGGGCCGACCGTTCGCGCCGCTGCCGCCTCTACGTGCAGGCCCGGGTGGTTCTGCTGATGTCCGTGATCCTGCTCGCGGGAGGGACCGCCCTGCTGGCGGCCCTCGAGTGGAACGGCGCCTTCGCGGGTCTCGCACCCGACACCAAGCTGGGCCTGGCCTTCTTCCAGTCGGCGACGACCCGCACGGCCGGCTTCAACTCCATGGACCTCACGCTGCTCTCGCCGGCCACGGTGCTGGTGATGCTGGTGCTGATGTACATCGGCGCCGCCCCCGGTTCGACCGCCGGCGGCATCAAGGTGACGACGGTGGCGATCCTCTGGGCCGACGCGCGGGCGATCGCCATGGGCGGCAGCAACGCGCACCTGTTCGACCGCGAACTCAACCAGATCGTCGTGCGGCGGGCCTTCATGGTCGCCACGTCGTACACGACCGTGGTGGCCCTGGCGTTCGGCGTCCTGATGTCGACCGAGGGCAGCGGCTTCGTCGAGACGATCTTCGAAGTGCTCTCGGCCATGGGCACCGTCGGGCTCACGCTCGGCCTGACGACGGAGCTGTCCGACCCCGGGCGGCTGCTGGTGTCGCTGTTGATGATGATGGGCCGCCTCGGCCCGCTGGCGGTGGCCTACGGGCTGGTCCGCCCGACGCGCGAGCACGGCGTGCACTATCCCGAGGCGACGATCCTGGTCGGTTGATCGCCGCCGCGGCGGCGCAGAGGCGGAGGCACTGATGAAGCGCATGGCCGTGTTCGGTCTCGGGAGGTTCGGCTCCAGCGTGGCGACCACCCTGCAGAAGGAGGGGGTGGACGTGCTGGCCGTCGACCGCAACCGCCACCTGGCGGAACGCCTGAAGGACAACGTCTCGGTCGCGGTCTCCTTCGACGCCACCGATCGCGACAACCTGACGCGCTTCGACGTCGGGCGCATGGACGCCGTGGTGGTCGGCATCGGTGACAACTTCGAATCCAGCGTCAAGATCACCCTGCTCTGCAAGGAGCTGGGCGTGCCCTACGTGATCTGCAAGGCGACCAACACCGACCAGCGCAAGGTCCTGCAGAAGGTGGGCGCCGACGAGGTCATCCAGCCCGAGACCCAGATGGGCCACTGGGTGGCCGAGAGCCTCCTGCGCCACACGGTGGTCAACTTCGTCGAACTGCCCGACGGCTACGCGCTGGCGCGGATCCAGCCGCCGCAGTCCTGGTACGGGCGCTCCCTGGCCGAGCTGCAGCTGCTGTCCCGCGAACGCCTGAACCTCATCCAGGTCCACCGGCCGGGCAAGGACCCCGGCCAGGACACCAAGGTGCCGCTGCCGGCCGGCAATTTCCGGCTGGAGCAGGGCGATCTCATGGACGTGATCGGCGCCAACAAAGTGCTGGCCCGCTTCCGGGAAGCGCCCGCGCCGGCGGCGGAGGCCTGAGCCGGCGGGGGCGGGCCGCAGGAGCGCCGCACCGGCGAAAATCTGCTTCCCCTGACGCGGTCGCCACATTAGATTGACACCAGTCGCGCCCGCCGGGCGGAAGCGACGTCACCCAGCGACGACGGCTGAGCGGGGCGCTCCCGCGGACGCGCCGCGGCGAAGGAGAGTACCAGACATGCGGACCACGATGCGGATCGTCCTGCTGCTGACGGTCGCGGCCTCAGCCGCGCTGATCGGCTGCGCTCCCTGCAGCGACTACAAGCAGCTCGTCGCGGAGCGCGACGGCAGCATCCTGTCCCTGCAGTCCGAGATCGCCGCGCGCGAGGCGACGATCGCCGAGGGCCGGCAGCTGGCGGCCGGGCTGCGCGAGCAGATGGCCCAGCTCGAGGCCGAGAAGGCCGTGCTGGTGGAGCAGAACGGCGAGGTCGTCAACGTGGCGCTGACCGACGAGCTGGCGTTCTCGGGCGTGAGCCTCGGCATCGGCGACAAGATGAAGCCGGTCCTGGCGGCCCTCAAGGAAGCCTGCGACCAGTACCCCGGCTGGGACATCCACGTCGAGGGCGGCACCGACGACAACGGCGTGCCCGGCGACTACCGCGAGATCTGGCCCACGAGCTGGGAGCTGGCGGCGGCCCGCGCGTCCGCGGTGGCCCGCTACATGACCAACGAGCTGGGCATGGAGGCCACGCGTTTCGCCGTGGTGAGCTACGGTCCCTTCCGCCCCGTCGGCGACAACACGACGGCCGAGGGCCGCGCCCGCAACAACGCCGTCCGCTTCACCCTGCACAAGCCCGAGGGCCTCTGGTTGCGGAACAAGTAGTCCGCCCGACGCATGACCGCCTTCCGGAGAGCCGCCCCCGCCGGGCGGCTCTCCTCGTCCGGCGGCGGCTGCGCGACGCGGCGGTCCCGACCGCGCCATTGCCCCGGGACGCCGGGAGTGCTATGCATGAGGGCCGTCCGGCTCACGACCGCCGGCCGCCACGCCCCACCCCCGGGAAAGGATGACCGATGCGCACGACCGTTGCCTTCGTCCTGACCGCCGCCCTCGTGCTGTCCGCCGCCGCCGTCGGCGCGCAGCCCTTCGTCCGCCTCGCCACCGAGGCCGGGCCGATCCTGCTGGTCCTGACTCCGGAAACGGCGCCGCACCACGTCGCCAATTTCACGCACCTGTGCCGCACCGGTTTCTACGACGGCACCGCGTTCCACCGCGTCATCCCCGGCTTCATGATCCAGGGCGGCGATCCCAACTCCCGGAACGCCGACCGCGCCGACGACGGCCAGGGCGGGCCCGGCTGGCGCGACGTGCTCGACGCCGACGAGCTGGCGCTGTTCGAGCGCGTCCGCGCCGCGATCGCGGCCAAGGGCTACGCCCTGGCGGGCGACCAGGCGCTGCTGAACGCGGAGTTCAACGCCGCGCACCACGAGCGCGGCGTGCTGTCGATGGCCCGCGCCGCCGACCCCAACTCGGCCGGCAGCCAGTTCTTCATCTGCGTGGCCGACGTCTCCCATCTGGACAACAAGTACACCGCCTTCGGCCGGGTCGTGTCGGGCCTGGAGACGGTCGACGCCATCGTGGCGACGCCGCGCGACCGCTCCGACAACCCGCTGCAGGCCCGGCGCATCCTCAAGGCCGTGGTGATCGACGACGCCGCCGGCCTGACCGCGGACGAGCGCGCCGCCTGGGAAGCCGGCAAGAGCGGCGCGGGCGCCCCGGCCGCGGTCACGCGCTGAAAGCCCTAGCGACGGAGGAATCGTGGCCGGCGACGTCATCACGATCAGGGGCGCGCGCGTCCACAACCTGAAGAACCTGGACCTCGTGCTGCCGCGCCACCGGCTGGTGGTGGTCACCGGCCCGAGCGGGTCGGGCAAGTCGTCGCTGGCCTTCGACACGCTCTACGCCGAGGGCCAGCGGCGCTACATCGAGAGCCTCTCGAGCTTCGCCCACCAGTTCCTCGACCAGCTGCCCAAGCCCGACGTCGACCGCATCGAGGGCCTGTCCCCGGCGCTGGCCATCGACCAGAAGGGGCTCGGCTCCAACCCGCGCTCGACGGTCGGCACCGTGACCGAGATCGCCAGCTACCTGCGCCTGCTCTACGCCCGCTGCGGCACGGCCCACTGCCCGGCGTGCGGCGTGCCGGCGACGTCGCGCCCGCTGGCGGAGATCCGCGAGGCGATCGCGTCGCGGCCCGAGGGCACGCGCCTGTGGCTGCTCGCTCCGGTGGTGAGCGGGCGCAAGGGCGCGCACCGCACCCTGCTGCGGGACCTGCAGCGGCGCGGCTACGTGCGCGCGCTGATCGACGGGGAGCTGCGCGACCTGGACGAGGGAGTCGAGCTCGCGGCGGGCGCCCGCCACGACATCGCGGTGGTGGTCGACGGTCTGGTCGTGCGGCCCGGCATCGAGCAGCGCCTGAACGAGGGGCTCACGGCCGCGGTGGAGCTGTCCGGCGGCACGGTGCTGGTGCGGGAAGGGGAGACGCAGACTCTGTTCTCCCGCGAGGCCGCCTGCCCCGGCTGCGGCCGGGGCTTCCCGGCGCTGGAGCCCCGGCTGTTCTCCTTCAACTCGCCCGCCGGCTCGTGCCCCACGTGCCAGGGCCTGGGCAGCCTGCCGACGATCCGCGAGGAGTCGTTGGTGCCCGACCCGGAGCTGTCCCTCGCGGGGGGCGCCATCGAGTTCCTGCGCGGCAAGGAGAGCGGTTGGCTGTTCACGCAGGTCGAGGCCTTCGCCGCGGCGATGGGCTTCTCGCTGCACGCGTCGTGGTCGGTCCTCCCCGCGGACGCCCGCCGCATCCTGGTGCACGGGCTGGCGCCGGCCGACGCCAAGACCCTGCGCAAGCACGCCCACTGGGACGCCTTCCTCGCCGGCTGGCTCGGCCTGGCGCCGGAGCTGCTGCGCCGCCACCGCGAAACCAAGTCCGAGAAGGTGCGCGCCGGCATCGAGAAGCTCATGACGGCCGACGCCTGCCCCGCCTGCCGCGGTTTCCGCCTGTGCGAGGAGGCGCTGGGCGTGCGCGTCGGCGGCCTGCACATCGGCGAAGCCGGCGAACTCGCCCTGGACGAGCTGGCGGCGTGGGCCGGCGGCCTGTCGTTCGACGACCCGCTCAAGTCGGCCGTGGCGCGCCCCGTCGTCGAACAGATCGCCACGCGCACCGGTTTCCTCTGCGAGGTCGGCGTGAGCTACCTCTCGCTGTCGCGGGGCGTGGGCACCCTCAGCGGCGGCGAGGGCCAGCGCGTGCGCCTGGCCACGCAGGTCGGCTCGCGGCTGACGGGCGTGCTCTACGTCCTGGACGAGCCGAGCGTCGGCCTGCACCACCGCGACATCCACCGGCTGATCGGCACCCTGCAGAAGCTGCGCGACCGCGGCAACAGCGTGGTGGTGGTGGAGCACGACCTCGACGTCATGCTCGCCGCCGACCACCTCATCGACCTCGGCCCCGGCGCCGGCGAGCACGGCGGCCGCCTGGTGGCCCAGGGCACGCCGGCCGAGGTCGCCGCCTGCGCGGATAGCCAGACCGGCCGCTGGCTGGCGGGCAGGCGCGACGGCCAGCTCCCGCAGCCCGTCAACGGCGGCGCCGAGCCCGACGCCTGGCTGCGCATGTCCGGGCTGCGGGGCCGCAATCTGCAGGGCATCGACCTCGCCGTGCCGCTGCGCCGCCTGACCGTCGTGACGGGCGTCTCGGGCTCCGGCAAGAGCACCGCCGTGCACGAGACGCTCTACCGCGCGCTGGCCCGCCGCCTGCACCGCGCCGCGGCCGAGCCCGGCCCCTTCGACCGGCTCACGGGCGACGGGGACCTCAAGTCGGTGGTGCTCGTCGACCAGTCGCCGATCGGACGCTCGCCGCGCTCCACGCCCGCCACGTACAGCGGGCTGATGGGGCCCGTCCGCCGCCTCTTCGCGGCCACGTCGCTGGCGAAGATGCGCGGGTACGGGGCCGACCGCTTCAGCTTCAACACCGGCCCCGGGCGCTGTCCGGAATGCGAAGGGCGCCGGGGTGCGGCGCCTGACGATGGACTTCCTGCCGGACGTCGACGTCCCCTGCGAGGCCTGCGGCGGCCAGCGCTACGGGCCCGAGACGCTCGAGGTCACGTTCAAGGGACGCAGCGTGGCCGAGGTGCTCGACCTGCCCGTGGAGGAAGCGCGCGAATTCCTGGGCAACGTGCCGGCCTGCCGGCGCATCCTGGAGGTCATGGACGGCGTGGGCCTGGGCTACCTGCGGCTGGGCCAGTCCGGCGCCACGCTCTCGGGCGGGGAGGCGCAGCGGCTCAAGCTCTCGCGCGAGCTGGCGCGCGGCGGCCGCGGCGACAGCCTCTACATCCTGGACGAACCCACCACGGGCCTGCACTTCTGCGACGTCGACCGCCTGCTGGACATCCTGGCGCGGCTGACCGCGAAGGGCCACACGGTGCTGGTCATCGAGCACAACCCCGAGGTCGTGCGCCGCGCCGACTGGGTCATCGACCTCGGACCCGAGGGAGGCGCCGCGGGCGGGCGGGTGCTGGCGCAGGGCCCGCTGGCGGCGGTCATGGGCTGCGCGGAATCGCACACCGGCGCCATGCTGCGCGCGCTCGCGGGGGGCGGCTGAAGCGCCGCCCTCGCCGCCGTTTCGCTCCTGGACTTCCCGCGCGGCGCCGTTTAGATTAGGCGTGGCCGGCGCCCGCGACGCCGCCCCGATCCCGGATCCCGCCGCTCCTCTAGCTCCGGAGGACGCCTTGACCACGCACGACGAGACGACGACGACACCCCGCTGCGGTCGACCCCCCTGACCGCCTGGCACCGCGACCACGGCGCCCGCATGGTCCCCTTCGCCGGCTTCGAGATGCCCGTGCAGTACCGGGGCGTGCTGGCCGAACACGCGGCCGTGCGCGAGCGCGTGGGTCTGTTCGACATCACGCACATGGGCGAGATCCTGGCGAGCGGCCCGGGCGTGGAGGCCTGGCTCGACGGGCTCTGCACCAACCGCGTGTCCGGCATCCCGGAAGGCAAGGTCGTCTACACCGCGATGTGCCGCCCCGACGGCGGCGTGCTCGACGACATGCTCATCTACCGGCTCGGCCGCGTGGACTGGATGATCGTCTGCAACGCGTCCAACCACGACAAGATCGCCGCCTGGGTCGTCGAGCGCGCGGCCGGCGTCCCCGGCGTGACGCTGGACGACGCCAGCGACCGCACCGCCATGATCGCGGTGCAGGGGCCCGAGGCCGCGGCGCTGACGTGCCGCCTCGCGGCGCTGGCCGGCAGCGCCGACGCCCTCGACGCCCTGGATTTCTACACGGCCTTCGTCCTGCCCCGCCCCGGCGGCCGCTGGATCGTCTCGCGCACCGGCTACACCGGCGAGCGCGGCTACGAGCTGTACGTGCCGAACGCCGACGCGCTCCCGCTCTGGGAGGAGCTGCTGGCCCTGGGCGGCGACCTGGGCGTCGAGCCCATCGGCCTGGCGGCGCGCGACACGCTGCGCTTCGAGCCGGCCTACTGCCTGTACGGCCACGAGCTGAGCGAGGACTGGACGCCGCTCGAGGCCGGCATCGGCTGGGCCGTGCGCCTGAAGGACCGCGAGTTCGTCGGCCGTGCGGCGCTGCAGAGCCAGAAGGACAAGGGACTGCCGCGGCAGCTCGTCGGGCTGGAAGTGACGGCGGCCGACGCCGCCGGCCGCGAGCGGCCCGCGCCCATCGCGCGCCAGGGCGCGCCGGTGTTCTGCGGTGACAAGCCGGCGGGCTTCGTGACCAGCGGCACCAAGAGCCCGACCCTGGGGCGCTCGCTGGCCCTGGCCCTGGTCGACGCGGGGTGCGACCCCGCGCGGCTGACCGTGGAGATCCGCGACCGCCGGCACCCCGTCCGCGTGGTCCCGTACCCCTTCCTCGCGGCCCGGGTCAAGGGTGACCCGCGCGCCGCGCGCTAAGGCATCAACCGGCAGGAGGAGAACGGCATGGTGGCGAGCGACCGCAAGTACACGAAGGACCACGAGTGGGTGCTGGCCGAGGGCGAGAGCGCCACGGTGGGCGTGACCGAGTACGCGGCCCACGAGCTGGGCGACGTCGTCTTCCTGGAGCTGCCCGAGGTCGGCACCGTCGTCGCGCAGGGCGAGGCGGTCGGGACCATCGAGACCGTCAAGTCGGTCGAGGACCTGTTCAGTCCCGTGGGCGGCGAGGTGATCGCCGTCAACGAGGCGGTGCTCGACGCGCCCGAGACCGTCAACCAGGACCCGCTCGAGGCGGGCTGGCTCTACAAGGTGCGCATCGGCGACCGGAGCGAACTCGACGAGCTGCTCACGGCCGACGATTACGACGCCCTCATCGGAGGCTGAGGCGCCCATGCCCTACACGCCGCACACCGCCGCAGACATCCGCGAGATGCTGGACGTCCTCGGCCTCGCGTCCGTCGACGATCTCTTCCGCACCCTGCCCGCGGAAGCTCGCCTCCTTCCTCGGCGGCGGCGTCTACGACGCCGCGATCCCCGCGGCCGTGGACGCCGTGGTCTCGCGCAGCGAGTTCCTCACGGCCTACACGCCCTACCAGCCCGAGGTCTCCCAGGGCACGCTGCAGGTCATCTACGAGTGGCAGACCTTCGTCGAACCGCCTGACCGGCCTGCCGGTGGCCAACGCCAGCATGTACGACGGCTCGACGGCGCTGGTCGAGGGGATCCGCATGGCGCTCGGCCGCACCGGCCGCGGCGCCGTGGTCGTGCCCGCCGCGCTGAACCCGCGCTACCGGCGCGTGCTGGAGACGAACCTCGCGAGCGAGGGCGTGAAGATCCGCACGGTCGCCGTCGCGCCCGACGGGACGACCGATCCGGCCGCGCTGCGGGCCGCGCTCGACGGGGAGACCGGCGCGGTCGTCATCCAGAATCCCAACTACCTCGGCCTGATCGAGCCCGTCGACGCGCTCGCCGCCGCGGCGCGCGACGCCGGGGCGCTGGTCGTGGCCTCGGTCAACCCCGTCTCGCTCTCGCTGCTCAAGACGCCCGCCGAGTACGGCGCCGCCGTGGCGACGGGCGAGGCGCAGCCCTTCGGCGTGCCCTGCGGCTGGGGCGGCCCCCTGCTGGGCTTCCTGTCCTGCAGCGACGAGCTGAAGCGGCTGATCCCCGGCCGCGTCGTCGGGCGCACCGTCGACCACGACGGCCGCGAGGGCTACGTGCTGACCCTGCAGACCCGCGAGCAGCACATCCGCCGGGAGAAGGCGACCTCGAACATCTGCTCCAACCAGGGCCTGAACATGGCGCGGGGCACCGTCTACCTGGCCCTGCTCGGCGCCGAGGGCCTGCGCGAGCTGGGCGCCGCGAACCGCGTGCGCTGCGAGGCATTGCGCGCGATCCTGCGCGGGATCGACGGCGTGCAGCTGCCCTTCGCCGGCCCCGTCTTCAACGAGTTCGTGGTGCGCCTGCCGCGGCCGGCCCGCGAGTTCCGCGCCTTCGCGCGCGAACAGGGCATCCTGGCGGGCATCCCGCTGGACGGCTTCACGGGCTGCGGGGCGGGCGACCTGCTGGTCGCGGTCACCGAGCGCCGCACCGCCGACGAGATCGAGCGTTACGGAGCGCCCTGCGCGACTTCCTGAGCCGTGAAGGAGATGCCGAACATGAGCCACGAGCGGCAGGGCGCGACGCCCTCGCGCTGGGGCGCGGACCTGCAGACCAGTCTGTTCGCCAAGGGACGCGCCGGCCGGCGCGCCATGACGATGCCCGCCTGGCACGGCGACGCGGTCGACACGGCGCTGCCGGCCGGCGCGCTGCGCGCGGCGCCCGCGGACCTGCCGTCGCTCTCGGAGCCGGAGGTGCTCCGCCACTACACCCTGCTGTCCAACCTGAATCACCACATCGAACGCGGGCTGTACCCGCTGGGCAGCTGCACGATGAAGTACAACCCGCGGCTCAACGAGAAGGTGGCCGCGCTCTCGGGCTTCGCCTCGCTGCACCCCGAGCAGGACGAGGCGGACCTGCAGGGCCTGCTCTGCGCCCTGAAGCTGCTGCAGGACGCGCTCTGCGAGATCACCGGCTTCGCCGCCTGCAGCCTGCAGCCGGCCGCCGGCGCCCACGGCGAGTACCTGGGCATGCAGGTCATCCGCGCCCGCCACCTCGACCGCGGCGAGAGCGGCCGCACCGAGGTGCTGATCCCCGACTCGGCCCACGGCACCAACCCCGCCTCGGTGGTCCTGACGGGCATGCAGCCCCGGACCCTGAAGTCGGGGCCGGACGGCCGGCTCGACCTGGACGCGCTGCGGGCCGCGGTCGGACCGCAGACCGCCGGCATCATGATCACCAACCCCAACACGCTGGGGCTGTTCGAGAGCGACATCGTGGAGGTCGCGCGCATCGTCCACGCCGCGGGCGGCTTGCTCTACATGGACGGCGCCAACCTCAACGCCATCCTCGGCAAGGCGAAGCCGGCGCTGATGGGCTTCGACGTCGTGCACATGAACCTGCACAAGACCTTCTCCACGCCCCACGGCGGCGGCGGCCCCGGCGCCGGCCCCATCTGCGTGACCGAGGAGCTGGCGCGCTTCCTGCCGGCGCCGGTCATCCGCGAGGACGCGGGCGTCTACCGCCTCGACGCCTGCGCCGGCGAGTGCCGGCCGAGCGTGCACGCCTACATGGGCAACACGGGCGTCTGCCTGCGCGCCCTGACCTACATCCTGCGCCTGGGTGGCGACGGCCTGACGCGCGTCTCGGAGCGCGCGGTGCTCAACGCGAACTACCTGCGCAAGCGCCTCGAGGGCCTGCTGACGGTCGAGCACGCCGAGGGCACGCTGCACGAGTTCATCGCCACGGGCGCCGACTGGAAGGAGCGGTTCGGCGTGCGCACGCTGGACATCGCTAAGCGCATGCTCGACTACGGCATCCACGCGCCGACGATCTACTTCCCGCTGATCGTGGACGAGGCGATCATGGTCGAACCCACCGAGACGGAGTCCAAGGAGACCCTGGACCGCTTCGTCGAGGTGGTGGCCGCCATCCGCGCCGAGGCCGAGCGCGACCCGGACCTGCTGCGCACGGCGCCGCACACGACGCCCGTCTCGCGCCTGGACGAGGCCGCCGCCGCGCGCCGGCCCGACCTCAGCTGGCTCGGCCCCTGCAACTGCGGCTGAGATGGGCCGCCTGCTCGTGATCCGCGACGGCGCGCGCACCGGCACCGACAACATGGCGGCCGACGCCGACCTGCTCGCGCGCCACGCGCCGGGCGCCGCGCCCGTGCTGCGCCTCTACCGCTGGTCCCCGCCGGCGGTCTCCTACGGCTACCACCAGGATCCCGACGACTTCGACCGCGAGGCGATCGCCCGCCGCGGCTGGGGGTTCGTGCGCCGCCCGACCGGCGGCCGCGCGATCCTCCACGCCCAGGAGCTCACCTACGCCGTGGTGGGGGACGCGCCGTCGGCGCGCTTCGGCGACGACCTGCACGCCGTCTACACGGCGATCAACGGGGCGCTGACGGAGTTCCTGCGCCGCCTCGGCCTGTCGCCGGACATCTCGCAGGGCGAGAGCCTGGCCGCGGCCCGCGGCGCGGTGTGCTTCCAGTCCGCCGGCCGCCACGAGGTGACCGTCGGCGGGCGCAAGCTCGTCGGTTCGGCGCAGCGCCGGCACCCCGACCGTTTCCTGCAGCACGGCTCGATCCTGACCGGACCCGCCCACGTCGATCTGCTGGCCTGCCTGCGGGGGGAGAACGACGGCCCGGACCGCCGCGCCGAACTGCTGGCGGCCACGACGAACCTGGGCGAACTGCTGGGGCGGGACTGCGAGGGCCCGTACGCGGACGAGCTCGAGGAGCTGCTCGCCGCGGTGTTCCAGGAACGCTTCGGCTAGGTTCTGGCTCGGAAATTGTCCCTGCTCAAACGCTTGATGCGATGCGACTTGGACATGCAGATGCCGCCGTGACAGGGGACGCGCGCCGGGCACTTGTGCGCCAGGGGGCGCTTGACCGACGCTCCCGGCACCTCCTGGTGCAGGAGACGTCACCCCTGTCATGGCGGCATCTGCATGTCCAAGTCGAACAGCATCAAGGCGTTTGAGTCAGGGACAATCTCCGATCCAGAACCCGACTAGAACGCCAGCGACACGCCCGAGGCCATCGCCAGGCCCTTGGTGTCATCAGGGATGAAAGCGCCGCGGTTCGCCACCGCCAAGTCCCAGCACAGCGGCCCCAGCGCCAGGCCGAGGCCGGCCGCCGCCCGGTCGACGTCGCCGCCGAACCCGAGGCCCAGCCGCGGCCGCAGCCAGCCGGCCAGGCGCCACTCCAGACCCGCGTTCACCTCGAACCGCCCGCCCGCGCCCGCGCGGTCGTCCAGCGGCTTCACCACGTCCACCGCCAGCAGCAGGGGGCCCAGCGTGTTGCTGGCGCCGAAGCGGACCGTCGCGGGCAGGCTGCGCGCGTAGGGGGCCGCCGCCGCGACCGTCTTCTCGTCGACGATCCGGTCACCGGGCTCGTCGGTGGCCAGAGAGAGCGAGTCGACCGTCGCGCGCCACGTCGTGCGCTCGACGTCCTGGTCCCACTCGATGCGGCTGGCGGCGTTGCTCACCGCCAGGCCGACGACCCAGCCGCGCGGCGCCTGCAGCGCCAATCCCGGCGTCCACCGCGTAGCCGGTCCCGCCGCGCGACGTGAGGTAGGAGGCGCTCGCCTCGCCCCGCACCTCGGTCATGGTGGCGACGATCGACCCGCTCGCCGACTCCACGCGCAGGTCGTAGAGGCCGTGCAGGTAGCGGGCGTTGACGCCGGCCGACAGGCGCACGGCGCGGGTGGTCAGCAGCGGCGTCGCGAACGACAGGGTGCCGGAGGCCAGCGCGAAGCCCTCGCCGTCGGTGTCCTCGAAGCTGAAGCTCTCGTCGATCTCGTTGCCCATCAGGATCAGGTCGAAGAAATCCTTGTCCAGGGTGCCGGTGCCGCCGGCGAGCCCCTGCACGCTCAGCGCCACCGGTCCCACGCAGACGCCCAGGGCCGAGGCGCGCACGTCGGCGTTCAGCATGAAGCCCTCGTCCGGGATGTCGTCGAGCAGCCGCTGCTTGTCGGCGGCGTTGAGCGTGGCGCCGGAGATCTCGTTGTAGCGCGTCAGGGAGAAGGCGTTGTTGTTGAGGTCCATCGCGACCGACGCCAGGCCGATCTCCACGCCGTGGGGGCGGCGCAGCGCGAGGTTCGCCGGGTTCCAGCCGACGGCGTCGAGACCGCGCGCCGCGGCCGTGTAGGCCCCGGCGAGCCCCATGGCGCGCACCTGGCCCTGGGCGGCGGCCGGCGCGGCGGACAGCAGGGGCAGCAGCGTCGCCAGCAGGGCGAGCCGCCATGCCGACGGACGTTCGCCGGGCATCGATTCTTCGGGCGGTCATCGGTCGCCTCCGGGGCGTGCGGGTCCTCATTCGTCGTCCTCGCTGACGGTGATCTCGGCCGTCAGCGCGCCGCTCACCGTGACGCGGTCCACGCTGCGCAGGGTCACGGTGCGCCCGCCGGTGCCGGGCAGGGTCGCCACCGCGACCGTGAAGGCGCCCGGCCGGGTGAGCGCCCGCACCTGGTCGCGGTCCAGGGCGATGACGTGCCGGCTGTCGGCCGCCGCGCTCACGTAGCCGCCGACGTCGTCGAGCAGCCCGGCGGTCACGGCCAGCGGCCCGATCACCAGCTCCGGCGCCGTCAGCGCCGACAGGCTGTCGGGTCCGACCTGCAGCGTCACGTCCACGCCGAAGGGGAGGTGGTTGTCGATCACGGCCGTGAGCGCCGCCGACTCGAGGTGCCGGTCGAGGTCCCCGCGTACGTCGTCGTCCAGGTCCAGCGGTTCGGCGTCGAACGTGGAGATCGACGGCAGCAGTTCGAGCCGCAGCGGCGCGTCCACGCGCCAGCAGGCGCGGGCGCGGTCGCCCGGGCGCACGGTGCCGACCCAGCCGTCGCCGCCGACGCTGACCGCGCCGGCGAAGGTCAGCTCCTCCGGCAGCAGGCTCAGCAGCTCGGCGATGTTGCTGTTGTGCTCGTCCAGCACAATGGAGGTGCGCGCCTCGCCCCCGGCGCGCGCGGGCGCGACCGCGGCCACGACGCTCAGCTCCGCCGTCTCCCCGTCGGCGTTGCGTCCCACGAGGCTGAGCTCGACCTCGCCGCCGATGCCGGTGCCGTTGAACACGTCCACCACCAGCGTCGCCGAGGCGAGCCGCACGCCCGAGAGCTCGTCGGGGATGTCGATCGGCTCGGTGCGCGGCGCGAAGTCGAACACCTCGAGCGGGAACACGCCCTGCACCTCGGCGAAGGCCAGAATCAGCGGTGCGATGGTCGCCGACAGGCCCGCGTCCGCGGACAGGGTGACCACGCCGTCGCCGCTGCCGGGCGAGACCACCTCGACGTCGTAGGTCAGCCGGGTCAGCGGGTCGCCGCCGTCCGCGGTGATCGTGCAGCCGGCGAGGTCCACGACCGCTCTGCGGTCGCCGCCCGCCGGCAGGTCCAGGCGCACGACCAGCGTGTCGCCGCGCGGTCCCGCATCTGCGGGAAGGTCACGCGCGCCGCGCACGGCAGGTCGAGGCCGCTGTCCAGCGCCAGGTCCAGCGCGCCGCTGCCGACCGTCGCGGACAGGACACCGAAGTCGTCGGGCAGGTCGGCTCCGCCCGACTCGCGGAAGCAGAGCGCTTCGACGCGCGCCGTGGCCTCGTCGACGACCAGGCCGGTCAGCAGCATCGTCACCGACAGGGAGGCGGCGGGTGTCACGACGGCCGCGGCGGCGCCCGGCGACCCGCCCTGCAGCCGCACGGCCAGCCCGCCGGACAGCACGGCGCCGGCGAGGTCGGCCTGCACCGCGGCGCTGTCGCCCGGCGCGATCTCGCCGTCGAAGATCACCGTCGTGACGACCGCGCCGGCGTCGTCCAGGACTTCGGCGACGAGCCGCTCCGGCGACGACGCGCCCGAGACCGGCACCGGCAGCCCGTTGCGCAGCCGCACTTCGAGCCGTCCCGCGGCGAGGCGCGCGGACTCGAGCCGGTCCAGGGGAGCCGGGTCGCTCTGCAGGTCGATCGTGAACGCCGGCACCGGCAGGGGCACCGGCGGCAGCCCGGCGAGTTCGGGGGCGATCTCGGCCAGCGTGAAGCCCGCCGTCCGCGGCGGCTGGTCCGGCAGCGCGAAGGCGCCCAGCTCGGCCGCGACGTCCAGGCCCGCCAGTTCGGCGGTCAGGTCCAGGTCCAGGTCGACGGACGTGGTGTCGCCCTCCGCGCCGAACACCAGCAGGGAGTCCGGGCCGGCGCTGACGTAGTCCTGGTCCTCGAGCAGCTCGGTCACCGTCAGCTCGTGCGTGCCGATGGGCACCGAGACGCGGGTCGTGAAGACGGGCAGGGCGGGGTCGGCGATCTCGCAGCCGGCGGCGGCGAGGCAAGCGGCCAGCAGGACCGCGGCGGCGGTCCGGCGCAGGGCGTCGACGGTGCGCATGGTGCTCTCCCGGTTGTCGTTCTCTCGTCGGATCCGGACATGAAAGACCCGTGCCGCGGAGCGGCGGGGCATCGATCCGGGCGCGGGGGCAGGACGGGGAACGACCGGGAACGGCGGGGCAGGATGCGCCGCCGCCGCCTGTCCCGCTCAGCGCCGAGGCATCCCGCGCCCCGACGCCGGCGCCGCAGCCTGCACGGTCGCCCGTGCGAAGTGCGGCCCGGGCGAGGGCTTGCCTTGACCGCGCGCGGGAGCCGTCCCTAGACTGACTCACGACGATGGAAGGATGACCGAACCGGGAGAGCCGATGATCCGCGACCTGCTGACGCGACTGGCGACCGCCCTGCTGCTGGTGCTGGCCGCGCTCAGCCTGGCGTTCCTGCTGGCGCGCCTGGCGCCCGGCGATCCGGTGGGCCTGCTGCGCGATCCCGACCTCGACGCCGCGGGCCGCGTGCTGCTGCGGCAGCAGTACGGGCTCGACCGCCCGCTCGCCGAGCAGTACGTCCGCTGGCTGGGGGGCGTCGTGCTGCACGGCGACTTCGGACGCAGCCTGCGCCTGCACCGCGAGGTGTCGGACATCCTCGCCGAGGCCGTGCCGCGCACCCTGCTCTTGACCGTCAGCGCCTACCTGGTCCACCTCGCGACGGCGATCCCCTTGGGCGTCTGGATGGCGCGCCGGCGCGGCTCCGCCGCGGAGCGGGCCGTCGGCGCGTTCGGCCTCGCCCTGAATTCCCTGCCGGCCTTCTGGCTCGGGCTCATGCTGGTGCTGGTCTTCGCCCGCGGCCTGGGCTGGTTGCCGGCCTCGGGCATGCACGCGCCCGGCCACGACCTGCTGCCCTGGCCCGCCCGCCTCCTGGACACCCTGCGCCACCTCGTGCTGCCGGTGGCCGTGCTGGGGCTGGCCACCGCCGTCGGCACGGCCCGCTACGTGCGGCAGGCCGTGCTCGAGGTCCTGGAGTCCGAGTTCGTGACCGCCGCCCGGGCGCGCGGTCTGCCGGAACGCGTCGTGATCTGGCGCCACGCCCTGCGCAACGCCCTGCTGCCGGTGGTCACGCTGGTGGGGCTGAACCTGCCGGCGCTGCTCGGCGGCGCCGTGGTGACCGAGACCGTGTTCGCCTGGCCGGGCATGGGCCGTGTGGCGGTGGAAGCGCTGTGGGCTCGCGACTACCCGGTCATCCTCGGCGCCGCGGGTCTCTCGGCCGTGATGGTGGTGGCCGGCAACCTGCTGGCCGACCGTGTGCTACCGCGTCGTCGACCCGCGCGCGCGCGGCGGGGAGGGGCGAACATGAGCGGCGCCGGCCGCGCCCTGCTGAGGGATCCCGGCGCCCGCGCCGGGCTGGCGCTGATCCTGCTGCCGGTGCTGGCGTTCGTCCTGGCCGGGCCGCTGGCGCCCGGGGACCCGTTGCGGGTGGGCACCGCCGACGAGCGCCTGCTGGCCCCGTCGGCGGCGCACCCGCTCGGGACCGACGCGCTGGGACGCGATGTCCTGGGACGCCTGATGCTGGGCGGGCGCGCCTCGCTGGCGGTGGGCTGGTCCGGCGTGCTGGGCGCCGTGCTCGTCGGCACGGTCGTCGGGCTCGCCGCCGGTCTGGGCCCCTCGCGCCTGGACCGCGCGCTCATGGCGCTGACCGACCTGTTCCTCGCGTTCCCGCGCGTGTTCCTGGTGCTGCT
This sequence comes from bacterium, assembly GCA_016706845.1. Classification (GTDB taxonomy): domain Bacteria; phylum Krumholzibacteriota; class Krumholzibacteriia; order LZORAL124-64-63; family LZORAL124-64-63; genus PNOJ01. Next base: position 52,857 of record JADJIV010000002.1, on the reverse strand, counting down.
GCTGGCCGCCGTGGCCGCGCCCTCCCTGGCCCTGGTGGCGGCGGTGATCGCGGCGACGGGTTGGATGGGCGTGGCGCGCCTGGTGCGCGCCGAGGCGCTCGCGCTGCGCGACCGCCCCTTCGTGGTCGCGGCGCGCAGCCTCGAGCCGCCGGCCTGGCGCCTCGCCGCCCGCCACGTCCTGCCGCACGTGCTGCCCCTGGTGATCCTCGCCGCCTCGCTGCGCGTGGGCGGCGCCATCCTGCTGGAGTCCTTCCTCAGCTACCTCGGCCTGGGCGCGCAGGAGCCGACCGTGTCCTGGGGCGCCATGATCGAGCACGGCCAACGCCACCTGGCCGACGCCTGGTGGCTGGCCGCCTTCCCCGGCGCCGCGATCGCGCTGACGGCGATCGGCCACAACCTGCTCGGGGACGCGCTGCGCGACGAACTCGACCCGCGCGCCGCGTCGCGCGACGACGCCTCCGGGGGAGGCCGGCCATGAACTCGCCCGGGCTGCTGCGTCTCGCCTCGGTGCGGGTGACCTATCCCGGCGGCCGCGAGGTCCTGCGCGGCGTGGACCTGGCGCTCGCGGCCGGGGAGGCCGTGGCGGTCGTCGGACCGTCGGGAGCCGGCAAGTCGACCCTGGTCCTGGCCGTGCTCGGCCTGCTGCCGCCGGGGACCGGCGTCGCCGGGACCCTGGCCTGGCGCGGCGAGCCGGCGGTTCCCGGACCGGCGCAGCGGCGGTGGCTGGGCCGCGGCATCGGCACGCTGTTCCAGGACCCGCTGGCGAGCCTGGACCCGGTCGTGCGCGTGGGGGACCAGCTCGTCGAGACGCTGCGCGCCCTGCACGGCGGCGGGCGGCGCGAGGCGGGCCGGCGGGCGCTCGCGCTGCTGGCCGAGACGCGGTTGCCGGATCCCGCCGCGATCGCGCGGCGCTACGCCCACCAGCTCAGCGGCGGGGAGCGCCAGCGCGTCGCGCTCGCCCTGGCCCTGGCCGGCGATCCGGCGCTGCTGCTCGCCGACGAGCCCGCCACCGCCCTGGACGCCGGCGTGCGCGCCGCCGTGACGGCGCTGCTGGGCGACCTCGTGCGCCGCCGGGGCATGTCCCTGCTGATGGTCACCCACGATCCCGTCCTGACCGCGGGCCTGGCCGACCGCGTGCTGCGCCTGGAAGCGGGGAGGATCGCGGAAGCGGGCCCCTGCCGCCGCCGGCCCGCGGCGGGCCTCGCGACGGGCGCCGTCGACGCCGGGAGCGGCGGCGCCGACGTGGACCACGCCGGGGGCCCGGGCCGGGGCGCGCCGGCGCTCGCCTGCCGCGGCGTCGTCGTGCGGTACGCCGGGCACGGCGGCCGCCCGGGCGTCACCGCGGTCCGCGGCGCCGACCTGACGGTCGGCGCCGGTTCGTCGTTGGCGCTGGTGGGGGAGTCGGGCAGCGGCAAGACGTCGCTGGCGCGGGTCGCGTGCGGGCACCTGCGGCCCGCCGCGGGGAACGTCGAGGTGGGCGGGCGCCCCGGTCCCGGCCGGCCGTACCGGGCTGCCCAGATGATCTTCCAGGACCCGTACGCGTCGCTCGACCCGCGGCAGGCCTGCGGCGACGCCGTCGCCGAGGCGGCGCGCGCGTCCGGTGAAGCCCCGGACGGGGCGCCGAGGCCGCGGCTGCCCGGCTGCTCGCCGCCGCCGGACTGGAGCCCGGCGTGGCGGAGCGGCGCCCGCACGCGCTCAGTGGCGGGCAACGCCAGCGCGTGGCCGTCGCCCGCGCGCTGGCGGCGCGGCCGGCGCTGCTGGTCGCGGACGAGCCGACGGGGTCGCTCGATCCCGACGCCGCGGCGCTGCTGGTCGAGGTGCTGGCGCGTTTCCGCCGCGAGGCGGGCTGCGGCCTGCTGCTGATCACCCACGACTTCGCGCTCGCCCGCCGGACGTGCCGCAGCCTGGTCGTGATGTTCGCCGGCCGCGTGCTGGAAGTGCTGCCCGCCGACGCTGAGCCGCGGCACCCGTACACGCGCGTCCTGTCGGCCTGCCGGCGCCGCGGCGGCCGGGCGGCCGCGCTGGACCCGCCGGCCGCCGCCGGCTGTCCCTACGCACCCCGTTGCCCGCTGGTGGGGGCGTCCTGCCGGGACGCCGTCCCGGACCTCGCGACGCTCGTCCCGGGGCACGCCTCACGGTGCCCCGTGACCGCCGGAAACCCCGAAACACATTAGGTTGACAGCGGTTTTCGCAATCTCTATATTCAGCCGTGAGTTGCCGGTTGAGGTCTGAAAATTCCCCACGTTTCCCGTCGCCGGCCGCACGGATGCCGGCCGGGGAAGTTGAGGTCATGGGTCGGCGCATGCCGGCAGCGCGCTCGTCTCCGCACCGGAGTCCGACGCCGCGCGGCCGAAGACCGGCCCGACCACTCGCTTCGATCGGACCCGGTCCGTCGAAAGGAGCCGCGCGATGCTCCGTCGCCTGCGCAACACAGTGGCCAATCCCGCGGTCAGGTTGGCGGCCCTCGCCATCGTCCTGCTGCCGGCTCTCGCGCTCGCCCAGGGCGCCCCGGGCTCGATCAAGGGCACCATCCGCGACGTCGAGTCCGGCGAATACCTCGACTACGCGAACGTGCTGTTGAAGGGGACCTCCCGCGGCACGATGTCCCTCGGCGGCGGCGTCTTCTACTTCCAGGGCCTGCGGCCGGGCCAGTACACGGTCCAGGTCCTCTACCTCGGCTTCGCTCCCGAAGAGGTGACGGTCGACGTCGAGCCGGGAAAGCAGGCGGAGATCCGCTTCGACATGAAGGTCGTGATCGTCGAGACCCTCGAGGCCTACTCGGTCGAGGGCGAGCGCTACATGGTCGAGATCAAGAACGCCACCACCGAGCAGAGCTTCACCGGCGACCGCCTCGCCGACTACGCCATCGACTCGGTCGAGGAGGCCGTCGCCAAGCAGGCCGGCGTGCAGATGCGCGACGGCGAGCTCTACGTGCGCGGCGGCCGCTCCGGCGAGGTCTCGATGCGCATCGACGACGTGCCGGTCGACAACGTCGGCGGCGGCGGCGCCATCTCGGTCTCCTCGATGGCCGTCGAGGCCACCGAACTGGTGACCGGCGGCATGGACCCCGAGTACGGCTCGGCCATGTCCGGCGTCATCAACGTCACCACGCGCGCCGGCGGCGAATCCTTCGAGGGCGGCCTGCGCTACATGACCGACGACTTCGGCCGCCAGGACAAGACCTACACCAACTACGACCGCTTCGAGTTCGGCTTCGGCGGGCCCACGCCCGTGAAGAAGCTGACCTACTTCCTGGCCGGCGACTTCGTGTTCACCGACACCGAGAACTACTCCGTCGCCAACCGCCCCGAGTACCGGGTCGACCTCGGCGGCGCCACGCTCTTCCAGTTCCGCCGCCGCCAGGTCAACCAGCTCAAGGGCTCCACGAAGTGGCAGTACACCTTCAGCGAGAACCTGCGCGTCTCCGGCGAGTACACGCTGAACTCCGCCTCGAACGAGTCCTACTCGCCCAACTGGAGCGTGTCGGGCTACTCGCGGCGCGTGCTGATGATGCCCCTGCTGGTCAACACCCCGGGCGACGACTCGTGGCTGTACACGCGCAACTACGTGCCCGTCTACTACGGGCCCTGGTACGAGCGGATGAACCAGACCTCGCACCCCGCCGTGGTGATCGACGCCCGCAACTCCAGCCTCATCCGGCGCATGGTGCCCGTGCTGCAGGTGCGCTCGACCGACGGCCGCCTGTACACGGTGGCGGCGGAGCCCGGCTTCGACGGCTTCCGCTACCCCTACTCCAGCTACTCCACGGCCCAGGAGGACTCGTCCTACACCTGGTTCAACTCTGCCGACCGCAGCGGCGTCAACCGGAGCCTCAGCCAGAACCTCAAGTTCGTGATGACGCACAACCTGACCGACGACACCTTCTACACCATGAAGGTCTCGGCGCTGCGCAACGACAACGTGTTCACGGTCAACGGCCAGGACCCCTGGGAGTTCCAGCACGGCCCGATCGCTTCCCCCGGCCTGTTCTACGGCCAGGCGAACCTCTACCTCAACGGTTCGGACTACTACACCGATCCGTTGAACCCGCTGTTCGTGACCACGAGCGACTTCCCCTTCTACGGCGAGGACTACACGCGGACCTTCATCGCGAAGTTCGACCTCTCGACCACGCGCTGGGCGAGCCACCTCGTGAAGATGGGCCTGCAGATGCAGTACAACGACATCGAGAGCAACAACCTCTCGTACCCGGCCTACGAGCGACAGAACCGCTTCACGGGCCTGTACTCGCTGGGCGCCAGCTCGAACATCTTCCACTCGTACAACCCCGAGGCCTCCTGGTACATCCAGGACCGCTGGGAGTACGAGGGCATGGTGATGAACTACGGGTTCCGCTGGGACCTCTTCTCGCCGGGCTCGGCCGCGGAGATCCTGCTGGACAACGACGACGTCAACAAGAACGTCATCAAGTACAAGCACCAGTTCTCGCCGCGCCTCGGCTTCGCGTTCCCCATCACCGAGCGCGACGGCTTCAACTTCTCCTACGGCCGGTTCATCCAGTTCCCGACCCGCGACCTGCTGTTCAGCAGCCAGGACCCGCTGGGCAACGCCGGCGTCCTGGGCAACCCGAACCTGAAGGCCGAGACGACCATCGCCTACCAGGCGGGCATCAAGCACCAGTTCACCGACTACCTGGCCGGGTCGGTCGCCATCTACTCGCGCGACATCTACGACCTGATCGCGGCGACCACGGTCACCGACGAGGAGACCGGCAACACCCTGCCGCGCTACATCAACAAGGCCTACGCGTCGGCGCGCGGCGTCGAGGTGACGCTCAACAAGCGCTACTCCGACAACTTCGCCTTCGACGTCGCCTACACCTTCTCCTACGCGGACGGCGTGGCCTCGTCGCAGCAGTTCGGCGCCAACCCCGAGGGACTCGAGTACCTGCCCAACCAGGAGCTGCCCCTGAACTGGGACCAGCGCCACGTCTTCCACCTGTCGCTGCTGCTGCAGCAGCCGAACTCGTGGTCGGGCTCGATGACCTTCTCGTACGGCAGCGGCTTCCCCTGGACGCCCCAGGACCGCTACGCGCGCAAGGTGGACCCGCTGCTCGAGAACAGCGAGCGCCTGCCCGCCACCTACGACCTGACGTTCCAGGGCCAGAAGGAGATCAACTTCTACGGCCAGCGCCTGACCATGTACTTCCAGGCGCACAACCTGATCAACCAGGACATGGTGCGCAATCCCGGCGCCGGCCTCACGCCCGGCCTGCGCAACGCGACCTCGGCCTACGTGTCGTACCTGACCGAGACCGGCAAGTACGGCGGCGCCTATCTGCAGGACGCCAACGGCGACAACTACAACGAGTTCATCCCTATCAACGACCCGCGCGTCTTCATGGACCACCGCCTGTTCCGCGTCGGCCTCGGCTGGACGTTCTAGGGACGGGGGGGCCACGACCCGGGCCGCCGGAGGGAAAGGAATGACCATGATCTCCAGCCGCAGCCTGACGGACCGCACGGGCCGCGCCGGGACCCGGATCGGCCTGGCCCTGCTGGTAGCGACGGCCCTCCTGTCCGCGACTCCGGCGGCGGCCTGGGTGGACCTCGACGAGTTCGGCGCCCACCCCGGTCCCGTGCCCGACGGCTCGGCCGTCACCGACGGCTCCTTCGTGATGAACGTCGGCGAGCTGCACATGAACATCTCGAACTTCGGGCTCATCGGCTCGCAGACCCCGGCGACCTGCAGCTGGTGCGACGCGCCCTCGGCCCAGTGGCCGGCCGGCTCCGGCGTCGAGTATCTCTGGGCCGCGGGCCTCTGGGTCGGCGGCGTGGTCCTCGGCGAGCGGCTCGTCTCCACCGGCCAGTACGAGACGGAGATCCGGGCCCGCAACGAGATCGCCGACACCATCTACGAGGCGATCAGCGGCCGGGTGACGCGGCCCACCGGCTACGCCAACGCCAGCGGCAAGCGGCGGCCCGAATCGGGCGCGAACGACGACGACGACCGCGATTTCTTCGGCGATCCCCTGTACGACGAGGAGACGCTGAACGGTTACGACGACGACGAGGACGGCGAGATCGAGGAGGACTTCGGGCAGGTCGGCAACCAGATGATGGTCTGCACGATGTACGACAACACGCGCCTGGCGTCCGAGCAGTTCCCCGACCACACGGCGATCAACCTGAAGATCGTGCAGAAGTCCTTCGCCTGGGAGAACGACGACGCGGACGACTTCGTGGCCTTCGAGTTCGAGGTCACCAACGTGGGCGTGGCCGCGGTCGACGACGTCTATCGGCTTCTTCGCCGATGCCGACATCGGTCCCCGCGCCCGCCCCGGCCGCGCCGAGGACGACATGGCCGGCAGCCGCACCCAGCTCGTGCGCGCCCGCGACAACAGCTGGGTGCCGGTGTCCGTCGGCTTCATGTTCGACAGCGACGGGGACGAGGGTTCCACCCCCGGCTACTTCGGCATCGTCTTTTTGGGCCATGACACCGACCCGACCGGTCGCCGGGCGCCGCGGAGCGTCAGCCTGCGCAGCTTCAACCACTTCTCCGGCAACCAGCCCTTCGCCCGCGGCGGCGACCCGTCCAACGACGCCGAGCGCTACGAGCTGCTCAGCGAGGTCAACTTCGACAACGACACGACCGTCGGCAAGGAATCCGACTACCGCTTCCTCATCTCGGCCGGTCCCTTCTCCGAGCTGCCGCCCGGCGAGACCCTCCAGTTCCAGGCGGCCATCGTGGTCGGCACCGGCGAGGAGGGGATGCTGCAGAACGCCGCGGAGGCCGCGCTGACCTGGTACGGCAACACCTTCAACCTCGACGGCGACACCGGGACCGGCGTGCTCGGCCGCGAGACCAAGATCTGCGCCCGCGACTTCGGGCCGGACATCTTCAGCTTCGTGGCCGACCTGATGGACACGACCTGCGGAGGATTACGTCCTGACGCAGCCGGTGATCACCAGCGAAGATCTCGACAGCGAGGGCTGCATCTACGTCAACATGGACAACTGCTTCGAGTGCGTGCGCCAGGCGGGCGAGTTCTGCACCAAGGAGAACCGGCTCATCGAGACCCTCTGGAGCTGCAACCGCCCCGAGGGGCCGAACAACGGCTGCACGGGCGTCGAGGGCAACGAGACCGTGATCCACTGGCTGGTCGGCATGGCGCCGCCGCCGCCCGGCGTGAGGCTCTGGCCGACCGACAGCGCCGTGCACGTCTTCTGGGACAACAGCAGCGAGACGACGGCCGACGTGCGCGCCAACCGCATCGACTTCGAATCCTACCGCATCTGGCGCGCCGACAACTGGACCCGGCCTTTCGGCTCGTCGGTCGAGAACGGCCCCGAGAGCTCGCTGTGGCAGCTGATCGCCGAGTACGACTACGTGAACGAGTTCGTCAACACACGCACCCTCAGCGACGGCACCACCGTCACCGACACCCTGCCCCTGGGCACCAACACCGGCCTGGAGCAGATCCGCTACCGCCCGCGGGTGCTCGACGACCCCTTTCAGCTGCCTGCGCCGGGCCTCGCCGAGGCCATGCGCCTGGTCGTGGCGGCCGACACCCTGGGCCGTTACGTGGAGCGGCCCGCGCTCTACGACCGCGAGGGCCTGCCGATCCCGGAGCTGGCGGGGCTGCTGCCCTGGCAGGGCTACCCCGCCGCCCTGGACACGTTCTTCATGGTCACCGGCCGCGAGGAGTTGCTGCCCTCGCACACGCCGAAGCAGCCGCTGAGCTTCTACGAGTACACGGATCCCGCCGTCCACAACGGCTTCCTGTACTTCTACTCCGTGACCGCGACCGACCATGCCATCCGGATCAACCCGAACAACAGCCTGACGGTGATCGGCGCCGGACTGGTCGGCGACCCGGGGTCGTCCTTCATGCACACCAATCCCGGGTCGAGCTCGCAGACGGTCGCGGAGCGCGAGCGGGACGGCGCCAACATCTTCGTCTACCCGAACCCCGCCACGCGCGAGGCGCTCGCGGAGTTCCAGCAGTTCTCACCGAACTCGGACGACCCCACCGGCGTGCGCATCAATTTCACGAACCTGCCCCGCGCCCACAACACCGTCAAGATCTTCACCCTCGACGGCGACCTCGTCGAGACGATCGAGCACGACGGGACCGGCGGCTACGGGGAAGCGAGTTGGAACCTGGTCAGCCGCAACGGCCAGGAAGTCGTCAGCGAGATCTACCTGTTCACCGTTCAGTCCGATGACGACCGGTTCGAGGACTTCATCGGCAAGTTCGTCGTCATTCGTTAACCGCACGGCCGCGCCGGCTGCAACCGGCCGGACGCTACCGACGCGAGAGGGTTCTGGAGGTTTCCATGAGACGCATTGCGATCCTGGCCCTTGCCGCCCTGGTCCTGCCCGCGGCCGCCCAGGCCGAACTCTTCGAGAAGGTGGGCACCTTCGGCGCGCAGTTCCTGCAGATCGGGACCAGCGCCCGGGCGACGGGCATGGGATCGGCGTTCACGGCCGTCGCCGACGACGCCAGTTCCGTCTTCTGGAACCCGGCCGGCCTGGTCGAGGTCCGGGGGAACGAGTTCCTGGTGTCCCAGGTCGAGTGGCCGGCGGACATCAACCTCAGCTCCGCCGTCCTGGCCATGAACCCGAAGGTCCTGCCCGGCACCTTCGGCTTCTCGGTGCGCTCGCTGTGGCTGGACCCGATGCCGGTGCGCACGGCCAACCGCCCCGAGGGCAACGGCGAGACCTTCGACGCCGGCTCGGTCGCCTTCGGCCTGACCTACAGCCGCTTCTGGACCGACAAGTTCTCGGCCGGCTTCACCCTCAGCTACCTGCACGCCGGGCTGGCCGAAGAGGCGGTCAACACCGCGGGCTTCGATTTCGGCATCCTGTACCGCATCGGCGTGCGCGACCTGCGCCTGGGCATGGTGATCCAGAACCTCGGCGGCAAGATCACCTTCGACGAGCTGCCCGCGAAGATGCCGACGACCTTCAAGGTCGGCGCCAGCTTCCGCGCCATCGACACGAAGGACCACCGGATCCTGGCCTCGGCCGAGTTCCAGCACCCGGCGGACAACGCCGAGCGGGCCAACGTCGGCTTCGAGTACAGCATGCGCGAGCTGCTGTTCGGGCGCGTGGGCTACAACCTCGGCTACGACAGCGACAAGCTGGCCTGGGGCTTCGGCGTGGCCATCAACACGGGCAAGGACGCCAAGGCCCTCTTCGACTACAGCATGGTCGACATGCAGGCCCTCAGCTACGTGCACCGGCTGACGCTGACCTTCGTCTACTAGGGGATACCGTCCGCGTCCGCGGCTCGCGAGCCCGCCCCCGATCACGGGGCGGGCTTCGCCGTACCGGCGGGTTGTCACCGGCCGGCGGATTCCCTAGATTGATGCGCCGGATCATCCGCCACCACTCCACAGGGGGACGGCATGGCGTCACCGCTCTGACCGCACACGGCGGCCCTGCTCATGCTGGCGCTGCCCTGGCGCCCTGTTCGCGACGGCCTTCCCGGCCGCGGCAGCCCTGGTCCGGCCGCTCGACGGCGACGGCGGTTTCCCCGTCGTCCTCGATTATGCGAACCTGCCCGCCGCCGACGGCGCCGCGGACGTCCTGCTGCTGTTCTCGGTGGCGAACGACGGCTTGCGCTTCCGCGAGCACCCCGGGGGCGGCCTCGGCGGCAGCCTGGCGGTCGAGGCGACGCTCGTCGCCGACGACGGCCGGGAACACGTCCGGCGCGAGACGATCGCGCTGGCCGCGCGCACGCGCGGCGAGGCGGCGTCGCCGACCAGCTACCAGGTCTTCACGCTGCGACTGCCGGGCGTCCCGACCTGCGCGGGCTGTGGCTCCACGCGCCCCTGTTCCTCTCCGGCGCCCCCCAGCCGGGAGCGGGCGCGGTGCGCGCCCCCCGCCTGAGCGGCGATCGGCTGGCCATGTTCCTGCACCCCAACCGCCGCTACGGGCTCGAGCAGGAGCGCCTGCAGGTGGCCTTCGACGCCGAGGCGGTCGGCCTCGGCGCCGGCGGACCGCGGCCGCCTGCCCCGCACGCTGCTGATGCAGGTGCTGGCCCGCGACCTCGACTACGTCGTGCGCGACACGCTGGCGCTCGGACTCGATCCGGCGACCTTCGCGGGCGCCGGCGGCATCGCGACGGTGACCTGGGACTACGACGTGAACCGCTTGCCGCCGGGATCCTACCAGCTCAGCTGCGCCCCGCTGGACGGCTGGGGCAACGCCTGGGTCGTCGAGTTCGACGTCATCTGGCAGCTGCAGGCGATGACCCGGCCGGCCGGCGACACCGAGACCATGGGCCGGCTCGTGCTGCTCGGCGACCGCCGCGAGGCCTTCCTGCAGGCCGGGCGTTCGGGCCGCGAGGCGATCCTCGCCGAGTTCTGGGACGAGCTCGATCCCGACCCCGCGACCGCGGGCAACGAGGCGCTCGAGGAGTACCGGCAGCGGGCCAGCTACGTGAACCGCTTCCTCGGCGGCATGGGCCGCACCGGCCCCGTCGACGACCGCGGGCTGGTCTACCTGCTGCTCGGCCCGCCCGACGAGATCGAGAAGCAGGACGTCCCGGCCAACGCGCTGGACTTCGAGGACGCCCTGTCGCGCGTCCACGATTCGTTCCTGCCGGCCAACGAGGGGCTGGTGCTGCGCGACCAGTACACGGACACCGAGCAGTCGACCCTGGCGGTGCGCGAGCGGCTCGACCGCGCGACGTCCCAGGAGAAGTACAAGGCCTTCGAGCTGTGGAAGTACCGGGCCCGCGGCCGCCCCCTGTTCCCGAACCAGTACTCGTCGAAGCCCCTGGGCCTGAACTTCCTGTTCCTGGCCCGGCTCGGCGGCGGATTCTACACCCTGGAATCGACGAACGCCCACACCCAGGGAGGACCCTCGCGGTGAGGTCGCGGCGCGCCCGTCGCGCCCGCGATCCCCATGAAAACTGTTGACTTGAACCCCGCGTTGGCACTTATTTCAGGGCAAGTTAAGATCCCCGGCCGGGCCGGCGGAGAGCGCTGCAGAGCGCTGGAATTTCGGAAAGACGGAGCATTCGGCACGATTGGGCCGGACGGCATGGCGGTCCCCAGCCGCCCTCGGGACGTTCGGCGACATCCGGTTCACGGGTCCCCATCTGGAAAGGGAGAGCAGGCACAATGGCACGTCATCGCACGTCTACCCACGCCGTATTCCCGCTGCTCGCGGTGTGTGTCTTCGCGCTCGTCCTCGCGGCGCCGGCGATCGGCCAGGCGCAGGCGCGGACCGGCAGCAACATCGAGGGGATCATGGCGACGCCCGATTCCCTGGCCTTCGCCTCCGGAGCCCAGGATTCGGCCACCGAAGTCCCCCAGATCATCGAGAAGCGCGGCGGCCTGATGGGCCTGCTCGAGAAGACCCCGCTGGGCAAGAGCGGCGCCGGCGAGCTGTTCATCAAGGGCGGCACCTTCATGTGGTGGCTGCTCGCGACGACCATCATCGGCCTGGTCTTCATGATCGAGCGCCTCTGGACCCTCAACCGCGCCGCCGTCAACTCGCGCAAGCTCATCGGCGCGGTCATCACCACGCTGCGCACCGACGGCGTGCAGGCGGCCAGCGAGGAGTGCCAGAAGGTGCGCGGTCCCATCGCGGCCATCCTCTACTCCGGCCTGCAGAAGGCCGACCGCGGCCCCGAGGCCGTCGAGAAGGCCATCACCACCGCGGGCACCATCGAGATGGCGTTCCTCGAGCGCGGCCTGATCTGGATCGCCTCGGTGTCGACCATCGCGCCGCTGATCGGCTTCCTGGGCACGGTGTCCGGCATGATCAACGCCTTCGAGGCGATCGCCGGCAGCGACACGGTCAACGCGCAGCTGGTGGCCTCCGGCATCTCCGAGGCGCTCATCACCACGGCCGCCGGCCTGATCATCGCCATCCCGACCTCGATCTCGTTCAACTGGTTCGTGCAGCGCATCGACCGGTTCGTGATCGAGATGGAAGAGGCCTCGGTCGAGCTGGTCGACGAGCTGGTCCGTCAGCAGCACGCGTAGCAACACCGCGCCCCGCGGGGGCGCGTCGCGAGGAGTGCAGACGTGGGCGTTCTCTCCAAGCGCAAGAAGCGGCGGGAACGGCTGCAGCAGATGATCCGGGACCGGGTGGCGGGCAACGACCAGATCGTGGTGGTCCTCGAGACGCACCCGGACGCTGACTACGGGATGATGATCGCCTGCCTCGACGAGGTGAAGCTGGCGGACGCCCGCAAGGTCTCGCTCAAGACGACCAAGCCCTAGGGAGGGTTCACGGATGGCCTTCAAGCGCGCATCGAAGGTGGGGGCTTTCATCCCGACGTCGTCCATGGGCGACATCGCCTTCCTGCTGCTGATCTTCTTCATCCTGACCGTGGTGTTCACGAACGAGACGGGGCTGGTCGTCAGCCTGCCGCGGGCCGATGCCAGCGAGGAGGGCCTGAGGGACATGATCTCCAACGTCTTCATCAACGAGAAGGGCATGATCTCCATCGACGACATGATCGTGCGCCCCGAACAGGTGGCGGGCGTCATGTCGCAGAAGGTGGCCGAGAACCCCTTCATGATCGTGGCCTTCAAGACCGACAAGGAGACACCCTACGGCGTGGTCAGCGACGTGATGGAAGGCCTCAAGGAGGCCAACGCGGTGCGGGTGTTCTTCAACACCGACCTCAACCTCCCGGGCGTCGCTTACTAGGGTGGTGGACATGGAATACGTGACCTTCAAGACCGTCATCACCGCCAACGACCGTTTCAAGGCGCAGTACAACAAGTACATGCGCCGGGCCGCGTTGGCGGCCGTGCTCCTGACCATCCTGTTCTTCCTCCCCAGTTCATCAGCCCGGACTACCCCGGAGATGGCCCGCGCCAGCCAGCTCGAGGGCACCGTCGTGGTGAAGGTCCAGGTGGGCCCCGACGGCTCGGTCCTGCAGGCGGTCGTGCTGACGCCGGTGCACCCGCTGCTGGACAAGGAGGCCGTCAAGGCCGCCAAGCGCTGCAAGTTCCAGCCGGGCCGCCAGCGCGGCATCGCGGTCAAGGCCTGGATGGCGATCCCCTTCGCCTTCCGGCTGCACTGAGCGCCCCGCCGGCCGGCGCGCCGGCGCGAAAAAGGGGGCGGGGATGCAACCCCGCCCCCTTCGTTGCGTCTGTAGACGGTGTTGCGTCCCCCTGCGGGTCCGCCGACCCGCGCAGGGGCGGGGCCGGAAATGCGTTTGGCAAGCCGGCCCCGCTTCCCTACAATCCGGGCGGACGAAGTCCCGGTCCCGGTTAGCCACCAGGTGCAAAGGAGTCCCCGCATGGTGCCCCTGCCCGCCGCCTTCCGCCGCGCCGCCGTCCTGGCGATCGCGTTGGCGTGCCCGTTGACCGCGGTCGCCGACGATCCCGCCGCCAGCGACATGCCCGTCCGCGATCTGGCCGACTGCGTCGCCATCGCGCTGCAGGAGAGCCCGACGCTGGCCGTCGCCGCCGAGAACACCGGCATCGCCGGCCAGGGCGTGCGCCAGGCCAGGGGGCAGTTCCTGCCCAGCCTGAGCCTGTCGCGCACCTGGCAGAAGAGCGAGCGCACCGAGTACGACTACGAGAACCCGGTCACCCTGGCCATCTCCGACTACAAGGAGAAGTCCAAGTACAAGGACTACGGCGCCAGCAGCGACTTCTACCTGTTCCGCGGTCTGAGCGACTTCGGGAGCCTGCGCGCCGCGCGCTACGACCTGCGCGCCGCCGAGGCCAACGAGGCCTACAGCCGCCAGCAGGTGATCGAGGCCGTGGCCGCCGCCTACATCGGCCTGCTGCGCTCGGAGCGGCTGCTGGACGTGGCCGTCCAGAGCGAGGACCTGGCGGTCCGCGAGTACGAGAAGGCCGAGACCTACCACCGCATCGGCTCGGCCGCCCGCAGCGACGTCCTGTCGGCCAAGGTGCGCCAGGAGCAGACGCGCCTGGAGGTCATCCGCGCCCGCAACGCCGTCGAGCAGGCCTTCGCCAACCTGGCCCACGCCATGAACCGGCCCCTGGCCGAGCGCTTCGACGTGGACCGCTCCCTGCTCGAGCACGACGACCAGGTCGAGGACCTCGACGCGCTGTTCGCGGAGGCGGTCGCGAACCGCCAGGACCTGCGCAGCCGCCAGTACAACGTGGAAGCGCGGGGAGGCGACGTGATGACCGCCGCCGGGCTGTACCCCGCAGCTCCGCCTGTTCGCCCGCTACAGCCGCACCTCGAACGAGTCCCGCTTCACCTTCGGCGCCGCCGAGGGCATGAGCGTCAGCTACGGCTACACGGTCAACTGGAACCTCTTCGACCGCTTCACGACCCTGGCCGGGCGCTCGCAGGCCAAGGCCCGCCAGCGCATCGCCGAGTACAACCTCGACCAGGCCCAGCTCGACGCCCAGCTGGAGGTGCGGCAGCTCTACAACAGCCAGGTCGAGGCCCGCGAGCGCCTGACGCTGAGCCGCGAGACCATCGCCAACGCCGAGGAGCAGCTGCGCCTGGCCCAGGAGCGCTTCAAGGTGGGCGCCGGCACGATGCTCGACCAGATCACCGCGCAGGTGAACCTGGCCACCGCGCAGAGCGACGAGGTCCAGGCGATCAGCGACTTCCGCATCGCCTCGTTCAGGCTCGACCGCGCCGTGGGCCGTCCCCTCGAGGGGCTGACCCGATGACCGGGGCGGGGGAGGTCCTGATCCGCGTCGCCGACCTGACGCGCGTCTACCAGGTGGGCGGCGAGGAGGTCCGCGCCGTCGACGGCGTGGACCTCGAGATCGCCAAGGGCGAGTACGTGGCCATCATGGGCGCCAGCGGCTCGGGCAAATCGACGCTCATGAACCTCATCGGCTGTCTGGACACCCCCAGCTCCGGCAGCTACGTGCTGAACGGCGCCGCCGTGGCCGAGATGGACGACGACGCCCTGGCGGCCGTGCGCAACCGCGAGATCGGCTTCGTCTTCCAGACCTTCAACCTGCTGCCGCGCCTGACGGCGGCCCAGAACGTCGAGCTGCCGCTGATCTACGGCGGCGTCGGCGCCGCGGAGCGCCGCGAACGCGTCGCGAAGGTGATGGCGCAGGTCGGTCTGACCGACCGCGCGGCCCATCAGCCCAACGAGATGAGCGGCGGCCAGCGCCAGCGCGTGGCCATCGCCCGCGCCCTGGTCTGCCGCCCGTCCCTGATCCTGGCCGACGAACCCACGGGCAACCTCGACTCCACGACCAGCGAGGAGATCATGTCCGTCCTGGACGGGCTGCACGCGGGCGGCAATACTATCCTGGTGGTGACCCACGAGGAAGACATCGCCGCCCACGCGCGGCGCATCATCCGCTTGCGGGACGGTAGGATTGAAAGCGACGCCCCGAACCCGCCGCGCCGGCACGCCGCGGCCTGAGAACGCGGGCGCGGCCCTGCTGCTGGCCGCGACCGGCCTGCTCGCCGCGTTCGTCCTCTGCGGCGGGCCCGCCGCGGCCGCGGGCGGCCATCCCGTCCCCGGCACCGCCCTGGACGTCTCCGTCTCGACCACCTACGACGCCCTGGGCCGGCCCGCCGCCGTGGTCCACGTGCGCGTGCCGCACCGCGGCCTGGTCTTCACGCGCGAGGGCGAGGGTTTCGCCGCGATCCTGCAGGTGGCGGTCGTGGCCGAGCGCGACGGGCGGCGCGTCGGCGGCGGCTTCGCCGAAGCGACGGCGCGGGCCGGCGCCTACGAGGCCACCCGTTCCGACGAGCGCCTCGCCTGCGACGTCACCGTCGTGCTGGACGGGGAGGGGCCGGTCGAGATCGAGCTCACCGCGCGCGTGCGCGGGACCGACCGGGTCTGGCGGACGGACCTGCGCTTCGATCCCGGCGCCGGCAGCGGCGTGCCCTGGTACTTCGCCGGCTTCGACTGGAACGTGCCCGAGGAAGCGGGCAGCCTGGCCGCCGCAGCGGACACGCTGCGGGCCGGGGTGACCCTGGTCCGCCTGCCCGGACGCGCCGCGGACGCCCCGCCCGCCCCCACGGCGCTGATCTTCCGCGTCACCGACGCGGGAGGGAAGAAGCTGATCATCAGCCGCGAGGACCTGCCTGCGGCCGCCCCCGACACCCTGCGTCGCCGCCTGGAGACGCCGGCGTGGAACCTGCCCTTCGGCCCGCTGCGCCTGGACGTCTCCCTGGAGACCGACGCCGGCCGCCGGCTCGACCTGACCCCGGGCCGCGATCTCGTCAACCTGCGCGTGGACTGGCAGGACGACGTCGCGTGGCGTCTGCACGTGGACTGGCTGGACGGGATCCTGGACGGCGACGCGCGCCGGAGTCTGGCGGCCCTGCCGGCCGGCGAGCGCCCGGCGGCCTGGCGCGCGGTCTGGAGCGCGCGGCCGGCCGGCGAGCCGCCCGACGAGGCCGGCCACCTGCTGCGCATCGTCGAGGCCGACCGCCGCTTCGGCCAGTTCGGCCGCGGCGCGCTGAGCGACCGCGGCCGCATCCACATCCAGCGCGGCCCCCCCGACAGCATCGAATCCCAGGGCATGGATCTGTCCTACCCCGGCCAGTGGGAGGTCTGGTACTATCGCCGCGCCGGCGTCCTGTACCGCTTCTACGACGCGTACGGCCTGGGTGATTTCAGACTCTACGACACCGCCCCCTACTGATCCGCGAGGGAGGACCCCATGTCCCGACGCGCCACCGCCGCCCTGACGGCGCTGCTGCTGCTGCTGCTCGCGCTGCCCGCCGCCGCCACTTCGACCAGATTGCTGAGCATGGGGGGGGGCGGGGACTACTTCGAGGATGTCGACAACGTTCAGCGCTGGTTCGGATCCCTGGCGACCTACCCCGACCTGATGCTGCTCGAACTCGGCGAATCGTCCGGGAGCAACGCCGTCGGGCAGGCGCTGGGCGCGCACCTGTCCCTGGATCCTGCACACAGATTCGGCGTGGCCGGACTGTGGATCTACGACGACGATCCCAGCCAGGATGTCCGGCTGATGTGGGGTCTGAAGCGCGACGTCTGGCAGGCGGGCCTGCAGGCCCGTTACGCCAACGAGGCGCGCATCGCCGATGCCGAGTACCGCACCGGTGTCCTGGTCGAAAGGCTGGGGCCTGGACCTGGAGCGCCGGGTTGCGCTGGATCTGGCGCCCCGGACCTGGATCGATGTGGCGTACGAGGGGACCATGACGCGGGTTCAGGCCATCGAAGAAGAGGTCGTGCAGTTCTCCGACCGGCGGAGCCTGGACAGCTTCGCGCTGCGTTGGCGCCTGTTCCACGGTCTGGGCGAGCGCCTGGTGCTCGTTCCCTGCGTGGCCTGGGAGCGGGAACTGAACTCCGAGCGCGTCGGCGCCGACTGGTTCGGCGCTCGATCATGGCGGCATCTACAATGTCGAAGACGCACCGGGCAACGGAGTCCAGGACGATGACACCTGCGCCTTCAGCGCCGGGATGGGGCTGGTCCTGCTGCCGGATCCGGAACGGATGCTCCAGGCGTCCGTGACCTGGTCCCGCGTCGAACGCCAGCTGTCGGCCCCCGCCGACGGCGACCATCCCGACCTGCTGAGGCAGGACGTGTCCACCACCGCGCTGACCTTGCGCCTGGGCGGGGAGGCGCGCGTCCTGCATTGGCTCACGGTGCGGGGCGGCGCCTGGAAAACCATGTCCGTGAGCGATGTCGAGAGCTACTGGGACAACGGCGACCCGTGGACGTCGTACCGGGGCTTCAGCGACGACGACATGGATGCCAGCCTCGGCTTCGGCGTGCATTTGGGCGACTTCGACGCGGACCTCGCGCTGGCCGACGGCGCCCCTTTCGAGTTGGGCGGGCTGTTGACTAACAAGGACGGCCGCTCCGATCTCTGGTCGCGGATCACCCTGCAGGTCGTCTTCTAGAAGCGACGGCAGGCGCGCCACGGTCGCCGTAGGGCGACGCGCAGTCGGGGAAGGTACGAGAACGCAGGGCGGGCCGGGAGGCCCGCCCTGCTCGCTTCAGGCGACGTTCAGCGGGTTTCTTCGGCGAGGTACGCGTCGTGCAGCGGCTGCAGCAGGCGGGCGGCGTCCTCGGGGCGCACGAGCAGACGCAGGACCGCGCCTTCGGCCAGGATCTCGGGCTCGTCGACGCCGTGGTCGGCCAGCAGCGCCGCGACCTGGCCGGCGACGGTCACCCAGTTGGCGGGCGGGCGCCCGGCCAGGGCCAGGCAGGTCAGGCCGCGGCGGAAACGCACGGCGTCGCCGGGCCCGTCGACGTCGGGGGCGAGGCGGTCGCGCACGCGGGCCAGCGGTTCGGCGCGGTGCAGCACCCGCCAGCGGCAGCGCCCGGGGCCCTGCTCGAGCCACTCGCCGAGGAACAGGTCGCCGCGGCAGGCGGCCGCGGCGGCGTCGCGCCAGCGGGCGAAGCGCGCCGGGTCGTCGGTGGCCAGATCGAGCAGCGCCACGTCGTCGGTCGCCACCAGGGACAGGGGCCGCAGGCGCGACGGCGGGTCGGCGGGGGCGTCGCGGGCGTCCGCACGGTCGGCGGGGCCGATCAGCGTGCCGGGGCTGTCGTGGAAGCTCGAGCCCACGAACAGCGGCACGCCGTGCTCGCGGGCGTAGGCCACGGCCCGCGGGTGGATAACCTCGCAGCCGGCCTCGGCCACGGCCGCCATCTCGTCGTAGGCGAGCGTGTCGTGACGGCGCGCGCCCTCGATGCGGTGGGGATCGGCGGTGAAGACGCCGTCGACGTCCTTGAGGATCTCGCAGCGCTCGGCGCCGAGGGCCGCGGCCAGCGCCACGGCGGTGGCGTCGCTGCCGCCGCGGCCGAGGGTCGTGATCTCCTTCTGGCGGCTGACGCCCTGGAAGCCGGCGACCACCACGACCAGGCCGCGGTCCAGGGCCTCGCGCACGCGGTCGGCGCGCACCTCGAGGATGCGGGCCTCGGTGTGGCTCTCGTCGGTGATCACGCCGCACTGGCTGCCGGTCAGGGAGATCGCGGGCACGCCGCAGTCTTCCAGGGCCATCGAGAGCAGGGACATCGAGACGCGCTCGCCCACCGACAGCAGCATGTCCAGCTCGCGGCGCGGGGGCTGCGGGCTGACCTGCCGGGCCAGGTGCTCCAGCTCGTCGGTGTGGCGGCCCATCGCGCTGACCACCACGACCAGCCGGCAGCCCTGCGCGCGGCGGGCGGCCAGGTCGCGGGCGACCGCCGCGATGCGCTCCACCGAGGCCAGCGAAGAGCCGCCGTACTTGCGCACGAGGATGGGGATCGGGGTTGCGGACTCGGACATGCCGCTCTCCTGCGGGTGGGGTGCGAACCGCGAGCAGGATAGGCCGCGATCACGGCCGGAACAAGCGAAAACGGCCGTCTGGGCCCCGAAAAAGGGTTGCCCGCCTCCCGGGGCCGTGCTAGATTGGCGCCACCTCCCGTGTGGGGGTAGAATGTTCAAATCAAAAGAGATACGGATATCGCCCCTCGACAGGACGTCGCCTGCACGCCCCGTCGGGCCCACGGACGTCTCCAGTCCGCACGGCCGGCTGCTGCGCCTCGGACCGAAGGCGCTCTCGCCCGGCGAGATCCTGAGCCTCGTGATGGGACCCGGCGGCGCCGCGACGCCGGCTGCGACGGCGGCGGTGCTGCTGGACCGCCACGGCGGGCTCGGCGCGCTGGCGCGCCTCGACGCCGCCCTGCTGTGCCGCGAGCGCGGCGTGGGGCCGGCGCGGGCCGTGCGCCTGGCCGCGGCCTTCGAACTGGGCGCGCGCGCCGGCGCGGAGGTTCGCGACACCGGACCGCTGGTGCGCGGTCCCGCGGACCTGGTGCCCCTGCTCGAGGAGGCGTTCCGCGGCTGCGACCGCGAGCACTTCCTGGCGCTGCACCTGGACGCGCGCCACCGCGTGACGCGCGTCGAGACGGTGTCCGTGGGCTGCCTCGACGCCTCGCTGGTGCACCCGCGGGAGGTCTTCCGCGGCGCGGTCGCGCGCGGCGCCGCCGCGCTGATCGTCGCGCACAACCACCCGTCGGGCTGCGCCGAGCCGAGCCGCGACGACCTGGAACTGACGGCGCGGCTGGCCGGGTGCGGCCGGCTGCTGGGGATCGAACTGCTGGACCACATCGTGATGGGTCGCGGGGAGCACACCAGCCTCCGCGAGCACGGGTGGCCGACCGAAGACCGGCACAGCGCGCCGCCGCCGGCGGCGCGGAGGAGATGAACGCCATGTTCGGGAATTGGGGCAACTTTCTGAACAACGACATCGCCATCGACCTGGGCACGGCCAACACCCTGGTCTACATCAAGGGCAAGGGCATCGTGCTGAACCAGCCCTCGGTGGTGGCGCTGGAGAAGTCCACGGGCAAGGTCTACGCGGTGGGCAGCGAGGCCAAGGCCATGCTCGGCAAGACCCCGGACAACATCCAGGCCATCCGGCCCCTGAAGGACGGCGTGATCGCCGACTTCGAGGTCTGCGAGTACATGCTGCGCGAGTTCATCCGCCAGGCGCAGAAGAAGCGCCACTTCATCGCGCCGCGCATCGTGATCTGCGTGCCCTCGGGCATCACCGAGGTGGAGAAGCGCGCCGTGCGCGACTCGGCCAAGCACGCCGGCGCCCGCGAGGTCTTCCTGGTCGCCGAGCCCATCGCCGCCGCCATCGGCGTCGGCCTGCCGGTCGAGCAGCCCAGCGGCAACATGATCATCGACATCGGCGGCGGCACGACTGAGATCGCCGTCATCGCGCTCAACGGCATCGTCTGCGACACCTCGATCCGCGTCGGCGGCGACGAGATGGACGAGGCCATCGTCACCTACATCAAGAAGAACCACAACCTGCTCATCGGCGACCAGACCGCCGAGCACATCAAGAAGACCGTCGGCTCCGCCTTCAAGCTCCGCCAGGAGGAGGAGATGGAGGTCAAGGGGCTCGACCAGGTCACCGGCATCCCCAAGATCCAGAAGATCTCCACGCTCGAGATCCGCGAAGCGCTGCAGGAGCCGATCCAGGCCATCGTCGACGCGCTGAAGCACGCGCTCGAGCAGACGCCGCCCGAGCTGGCGGCCGACATCAAGGACCGCGGCATCGTCATGACCGGCGGCGGCGCCATGCTGCGCGGCCTGCCGGACCTGCTGCGCGAGCACACCGACCTGCCGATCAACCTGATGGACGACCCCCTCTACTGCGTGGTGCTGGGCACCGGCAAGATCCTCGACGACTTCGAGCGCTACCGCGCGGTCGTGATGAAGAGCACGCGGGACTGAGCGGGGACGGTCGATGGGCCTCAACCTGGCAACCCACACCCGCCGCAGCGAGAACCTGGCCGTGGCCGTCTGCGCCGCGCTCGCGATCGGCCTGCTCGCGCTGCCGTCGGCCGACCGGATCCGCGTCGCCGGCGTGCTGGGCACCGTGCTGACCGGTCCCTACGACCGCTTCGCGGCCTTCGTCGCCGACGTGGGCCGGGTGCGCGGCGAGAACGCGTCGCTGCGCGCCGAGGTGGCGGCCCTGCGCAGCGAGCGCGAGTCCGCGGAGCGCCTGCGCCGCGAGCGGGACGAGCTGCGCCAGGCGCTGGGCCTGCTCGACGCCGCGCCCGCCGACCTCGTGCCCTGCGAGGTGCAGCGCCGCCGCGTCGCCGCCTCGGCGTCGCTGATCCTGGTGCGGGCCGTCGAGGCGGTCGCCTGGGAGCGCTACCAGCCCGTGATCACCGTCGACGGCCTCGTGGGCCGCGTGCACACGCCGGCCGGCCCGACCGCGGCCTGGGTCGAACTGCTGAACTCCTCCGGCGTCGGCGTCAGCTGCCAGCTGGTCCGCACGGGTCTGCCGGGCATCCTGCACCCGCGCGAGGGCGACGAGTTCGACCTGGCGCTGGTGGGGCGCGACGAGGACGTCGAGGTCGGCGACCGGGTGGTCACCTCGGACATCGGCCTGCTGCAGGGTGAGGCCGCCGTCCCGCAGGACGCGCTGCCGCGCGGGCTGCCCGTCGGCGTCGTCGTCGACGTCGAGTCGCCGCCGGAGCAGCTGTTCAAGCGGATCCGCGTCAAGTCCCTGGCCTCCTTCAGCCGGCTGGACGTGGTCTTCGCCGTCGTGGGCCGGGGCGACTGGCTGATCGCGGCCGGCGCGCCGCCCGACAGCACGCACGCCGCGGACGCGGCGGCGGGCGAGACGGCGGAGGCGCAGCCGTGAGCCGCTTCCTGCGCACCACCCTCGTGCTGGGGCTGCTGGCCCTGCTGGGGGACACGCTGCTGGCGCCGTTGCTGACCTTCGGCCACATCCGGCCGGACTTCTCGCTGATCGCCGTGGCGATCCTGGCGCTGGCCGAGGGCGCCTTCGCCGGCACGGTGGGCGGCTTCGTGCTGGGCCTGATCATCGACACCGCCTCGCCGGACCGGCTGGGCCTGAGCTCCCTGGCCAAGTCGCTCGCCGGCTTCGCCGCCGGCCGCGCCCGCGCCCGGTTCAACTTCGGCATCCCGGCGGTCGAGGGCACGACCGTGGCGATCCTCGCCCTGGCGCACGACGCGCTGCACCTGCTGGTGCTGAGCTGGACCGGGCGCAGCACCTTCATCGAGCCGCTCTTCACCGTGGCTCTGCCCTCGGCCGTGATCACCGGCCTGGTCGCGATCCCCCTGATCCGGGCGGCGGACCTGCTGGGTCTGCTGAACCGGGATGACTGAAACCGCCGGCCGGGAGGCATGATGCCGCAAACGCGCGCCGTCCAGGCCCGGATCCTCCGCGTCGCGATCCTGCTGGTGTTCGGCGTGATCGTCGGCAACCTGCTGGTCATGCAGGTCGTCAAGCACGAGCAGTACGAGAGCCAATCCCTGGATAACCGCCAGCTGCGGACGCGCATCCAGGCCCCCCGCGGCCGGATCCTCGACCGCGACGGCCGCCTGCTCGCCGACAACGTCTACATCGCCGACATCACGGTGCCCAACCGCTGTCTGGGCCAGGCCGGGCCCGACTCGACGCTGGAGAAGCTGCTGACCTGGCTGCGCCTGCCGCGCTACGAAACGCTCGACCGTCTGGCCGGCGAGCAGTCCGCCGGCCGTCCCCGCCTGACGCTGGTCGCCAACGCGGCGATGCCGCAGATCGCCGTGATCGAGGAGCGCGGGCGCGAGCTGCCCGGCGTCAAGGTGGAGACCAGGTCGCGGCGGCGCTACCTCGACGGGCCCCTGTTCGGGCACGTCATCGGCTACGTGGGGGAGACCCTGCCGAACGAGATCGGGGCCGAGGACGACCCCGACGGCTACAAGCCGGGCGACTGGATCGGGCGCGACGGGATCGAGGCCGTGCTCGAGGAGCACCTGCGCGGGCAGGCCGGCTACACGCTCCAGGAGGTCAACGCGGCGGGCCGCGTCGTGGGCCGCCGCGAGGTGGAGCTGCGGCCGGTGCACCCCGGCCGGGACGTTGTGCTGACGCTGTCCCAGGCGCTGCAGGACTCGCTCGGCGCGGCCATGGGCGGCAACCCCGGCTGCGCCGTGGCGCTGGCGCTGCCCAGCGGGGAGGTGCTGGCCGCGGTCAGCACGCCCTGCTACGACCCGAACATGTTCACCTCCGGCATCTCGACCAAGGACTGGCAGGCCCTGCAGTCCGACCCGGGACATCCCTTCCTGAACCGGCTGACCCAGGCGACCTACCCGCCCGGCTCCCCCTACAAGATCGTCACCTCGCTCACCGCTCTGCAGAACGGCATCGCCGCTCCCGGCACCGCGTACGCGCCGTGCGGCGGCGCCTACCAGCTCGGCAACCGTTCCTTCCGCTGCTGGAAGCGGGGCGGCCACGGCTCGCTCGACCACACCGGGGCGCTGGTCCATTCCTGCGACGTCTTCTACTACCAGCTCGGCCTGCGCCTGAACATCGACCAGCTGGCCGTCACCGCCCGCCTGCTGGGACTGGGCGCGCCGACCGGCAGCCCCTTCAAGGGCGAGGCCTCCGGGAACGTTCCGGACAAGGCGTGGTACGACAAGAAATTCGGAGAGCACGGCTGGTCGCGGGGCGTCATGCTGAACAACGCCATCGGCCAGGGCGAGCTGCTGGTCACGCCCCTGCAGATGGCCGTGCTGACGGGAAGGGTGGCGACCGGTCTGGCCGATCTGCGCCCGACCTTCGTGCGCGATCCCGCCCCGACGAC
This sequence comes from bacterium, assembly GCA_016706845.1. Taxonomy (GTDB): domain Bacteria; phylum Krumholzibacteriota; class Krumholzibacteriia; order LZORAL124-64-63; family LZORAL124-64-63; genus PNOJ01. The sequence goes on along the minus strand of JADJIV010000002.1, from coordinate 28,888 downwards.
ATCGCCCGGGCTGCGCGCGTTGCCCATCGACGCGGCGCACCTGGAATGGGTCCGCCGCACGATGCGCCAGGTGGTGGACATGGGCACCGGGACGCGCGCCCGCGTCCAGGCGATCGAGGTCGCGGGCAAGACCGGCACGGCCGAGAATCCCCACGGCGAGGATCATGCCTGGTTCGTCTGCTTCGCGCCGGCGATCCTGCCGGAGGTCGCGGTGGTGGTCATCCTGGAGAACGGCGGGCACGGCGGCGCCGTCGCCGCGCCGGTCGCCGGCCGCTGGCTGAACGCCTACTTCGCACAAAAGGAAGCGCCGGAGGTGGTTGCGCCGTGAAGCTCGCGTGGCCCCGCAACCCGGGTGAGGGCGCCTGGATGATCCCGGCCGCCTACGCGGGCCTCTGCCTGTTCAGCCTCGCCACGCTGTGGAGCGTGACCGAGGGGATCCACGGGCCCTACGAGGTCATGGACCCCGGCGTCCCGAAATCGATCTTCTGGCGGCAGGTCATCTGGGTCGCCATCGGCTGGAGCGTCCTGCTGACCGTGCGCAACCTGCCGCTGCCCTGGATCGAGCAGGGGACGCCCTTCTTCTACCTGTTCTGCGTGCTCTTGCTGGCGGTCGTGCTGGTGGCCGCGCCCGTGGTGCAGGGGGCGCGGCGCTGGTTCGACCTGGGCCCCGTGCGCCTGCAGCCGTCGGAACCGGCGAAGATCGCCGTCATCCTGGTCCTGGCGCGGCTGCTCGCCGCCTTCCACACGCAGCAGAAACGCCTGCTGCCGGTGGGGATGTCCCTGCTGCTGGCGGGTCTGCCGCTGCTGCTGGTCCTGCGCGAACCCGACCTGGGCACCAGCCTCGTGTTCGCCGCGATCTGGATCGTGGTGGTGTTCTGGTACGGCCTGTCCTGGGTGCTGCTGCTGAGCCTGGCCTCGCCGCTGCTCAGCGCCGTGTTCAGCTTCTACGCCGAGACGGTGGCGGGGTCGCCGTGGCCCTGGGGCATCTACCTGGTGATCCTGCTGGTCGCCCTGACCAGGGCCCGGTTCCGGCTGCACGTGAGCCTGGCCCTGATGGCGGCCAACATCGTCACGGGCCTGATCACGACGTTCTTCTGGGAGGGCCTGAAGGTCTACCAGCAGGAGCGCATCCTGACCTTCTTCGACCCGATGCGGGACCAGTTCGGTTCCGGCTACCAGGCGATCCAGTCGAAGGTGGCCATCGGGTCGGGCGGGTTGTTCGGGACGTCCTACCTGCAGGGCACGCAGAAGGGCCTGGCCTTCCTGCCGGAGCGGCACACCGACTTCATCTTCTCGGTCGTGGGCGAGGAGCTGGGCTTCATCGGCGCGATGCTGCTGGTGGGCCTGTACCTCGTGATCATCCTGAGGGGGCTGCAGATCGCCCTGGAGGCGCGTCGGCCCTTCTCCTCGCTGCTGGCGATCGGCGTGGTCACCTACTTCGCGTTCCATGTCGTGGTCAACATCAGCATCACCACCGGCCTGATGCCGGTGACCGGGCTGCCACTGCCGGTGATGAGCTACGGCGGCTCCAACATGCTGACGTCGGCCATCCTGCTGGGCCTGCTGACCAACGTGGGCTCCCGCAGCTTCGAAACCTAGAGGAAGGTCCGCATGCATCCGCAACTGTTCGGCATCGTCAAGAGCTACGGCCTGCTGCTGGCGCTCAGCTTCCTGGTCGGCATCTGGCTGAGCGTGCGGCGCGGCCGCGCGCGCGGGATCGACCGCGACACGGTCCTGGACCTGTGCTTCACGGTGATGGTCTCCTCGCTGGTGGGCGTGCGGCTGTTCTACGTCCTGACCCACCTCGGCGACTTCCGCCCCTGGTACCGCGTCTTCTTCATCTGGGAGGGGGGCCTGACCCTCTACGGCGGCATCCTGCTGGCCGCCGCGGCCGTGCTGTGGAGCTGCCGCCGCCGCCGGCTTGCCGTTCCTGCGCGTCGCGGACGCCCTGGCGCCCCAGGTGGCCCTCGGCATCGGCCTGACGCGGATCGGTTGCTTCCTGAACGGTTGCTGCTACGGGCGGGGCACAGACTCGGCGCTGGGCGTCGTCTTCCCGCCGACCTGCGAAGCCGGCGCCGTCTCGCACGGCGCGCCGCTGCACCCCACGCAGCTGTACGCCTCGGCGGCGGGGTTCCTGGTCTGGGGACTGCTGGTGCTGGGCGACCGCCGCCCCTTCCGCGACGGCGTCGTGTTCGCCCGCTTCCTGCTGCTGTACGGCGTCGCGCGCGCGCTGGAGGATCTCTGGCGCGCCTACGAGCCCGGCGCCGTCCTCGGCGGCGGGCTCACGCTGAGCCAGGCCATCAGCGCCGCGCTCGCGGCGGCGGGCCTGGCGCTGCTGGTGAAGGTGCGGGGGAGCGGTCGTCGTGCCGGCGCCTGAGGCGCGCGTCCTGCGGCTGGCGCCCGACGCGGCGTCGTGGTTGCGCGACGGCCTGCCGTGGACGCCGCCGCGGCCCTTCTACGCGGTGGTCGGCGACCCGGTCGGCCATTCCCTGTCGCCCCGCTTCCAGGGCGCGGCGCTGCGGGCCGCGGGTCTCGCGTTCGACTACCGCGCCGTCGAGATCGACGCGCCCCGCCTCGACGTCCTGCGGGACCGCGGCCGCGAACTCGGGCTGCGGGGCTTGAACGTGACGGCGCCGCACAAGACGGCGGCGGCGGCGCTGTGCGCGCGCCTGACCGACGACGCCGTGGCCGCCGCCGCCGTGAACACCGTGCGCTGGGACGCCGGCGGCTGGGAGGGCCACAACACCGACGTCGGCGGCATCGCGGCGGTGCTGGCCGGCCTCGGCGCGGCCCCCCGGATCCGCGGTCGTCATCGGCGCCGGGGGCGCCGCGCGGGCGGCGACCCTGGCCTGCCTGCGCACCGGCGTCGGCCGTGTCTGGATCGCGGCGCGCTCGGCGCGGGCCGCCGCCGGACTGCGCCGCTGGCTGGCGACGCTGCCCCCGGAAGCGGCGGCGCGGACCGCCGTCCCGCCTCCCGGACGACCGCTGTCCTCGCTGCCGCTGGTCGGCGGCGCGCTCGTCGTGGACGCGACGCCGCCCGGCTCCGATCTCGCCGCCCTGCTGAGTCCGCCGCCCGACGCGCCGCTGGGTGTCTGGCTCGACCTCAATTACGGCCATGGGCCGGACGGGCGTGCGCGGGTCCGACGAGCTTCCGCCGCGACGGCCCCGATGTCGCGCTGCGGCTCGACGGGCGCGGCGTGCTGCTCGAGCAGGGCGCCCTGGCCTTCGCCTGGTGGTTCGACCGCGAGCCCGACCGTGCCGCGATGTCCGCCGCCCTGCAGAGCGCGCCTTGAGCGAGACGCCGGGTGGGCCGCCGCGGTGCGCGCGGCCGGATCTCCCGCGCCCCAGCGCGCTGGCCCGTCGCCGGTGCGCTGGCGCTGCTGGAAGCCCTGTGGCCGTCCCGTTGCGCGCTCTGCGGAATCGCGGTGGACGCCGCGCCGGATGCGGGGCGGTCGCGGCCCGGACTGCGCTGGTGGGACGTCGCTGCGCTGTGCCCGGACTGCGAGGCCCGGCTGCCCGCGGCGCCCGTGGTGCTGCGCCACGACGGCGCATCGCCGCCGCTGCTGGTGGGCGCCGGTTCGGTGAACCATCCCGCCCTGGCGGAACTCGTCGGCGCCTGGAAGTACCGGGGTCGGCGGGGACTGGCGGCGCCCCTGGGCAGGCTGGCCGCCGCCGGCGCCGCGGCGGCCGTCGCGGCCGCGGGCGGGGCCGACGTCCTGGTGCCGGTGCCGCTGCACCCGCGTCGCCGCCGCGAGCGCGGCTTCAACCAGGCCGAGGTCCTGGCGCGCGCGATCGGGGCGGAGCTCGGGTTGCCCGTCCGCCCGGGGCTGCTGCGGCGCCGGCGGGCGACGCTCCAGCAGGCGCGCTTCGGCGGGGACGATCCGCGGCGGCGGCGCAACGTCGCCGGCGCCTTCGCGGCGCGGCCGCCGAGCGGAGAGCGCGCCCGGGCGGCCCTGGTGGACGACCTGGTCACCAGCGGCGCCACGCTGGCCGCGGCCGCCGCAGCCCTGAGAGCGGCCGGCTGGTCCGTCGCCTGGTCGGCGGCGGCGGGCGCGTCGCCAGCGGCTCCCGGGGCGGTCCTCTTGACACTCCCGCAGGGGACTCCTACCATCGCTGCCGCACGGGCGCAAGACGGCGGTAAAACGGAAGACGGCGGTAAAACGGAAGACGGCGGCAAAACGGAAGGCGGACGATGATGCGCAAGATGGGTCTGCAGGATCTCGATCTGGCCGGCAAGCGGGTCCTGATGCGGGTCGATTTCAACGTGCCCCTGGACAAGGACGGCGCGATCGCCGACGGCACGCGCATCACCGCCTCGCTGCCCTCGATCCGGCACATCCTGGACGCCGGCGCGCGCCTGGTGCTGATGAGCCATCTCGGCCGCCCCAAGGGCAAGGTCGTGCCCGAGATGTCGCTGCGGCCGGTGGCGGACCGTCTGGCCGAGATCCTGCCGTCGCCCGTCCTGTTCGCCGACGACACCGTGGGCGCGTCGGCGCGGGCCAAGGCGGCCCGCCTGAAGCCCGGCGAGACGCTGCTGCTGGAGAACCTGCGCTACGCGAAGGCCGAGACGGACAACGATCCGGAGTTCTCCCGCGAGCTGGCCGCCTTCGGCGACGTCTACGTCAACGACGCCTTCGGCACCGCGCACCGCGCCCACGCTTCGACGGTCGGGGTGACCTCGTTCCTCAAGCCGGCCTGCGCCGGCCTGCTGATGGAGACCGAACTGCGGAACCTGGGCCTGCTGCTGCAGGACCCGCCCCGTCCCTTCACGGCGATCCTCGGCGGCGCCAAGGTCCAGGGCAAGGTCGAGGTCATCGAGCACCTGCTGGACACCGTCGACACCCTGCTGCTGGGCGGCGGGATGATCTTCACGTTCTTCAAGGTCCACGGGATGGGCGTCGGCGACAGCCTGGTCGACCTCGAGAGCCTGGAAGTGGCGGAGCGGATCCTCGCCAAGGCGGAGACCTCGCGCGCCAAACTCGTCCTGCCCCAGGACGTCGTCATCGCCGATGACTTCAGCGGGGAGGCGGCCCGTCGCGAGGTGCTGGTGACCGACATCCCCGACGGGTGGCAGGGTCTGGACATCGGGCCGCAGACGATCACCCGCTTCCGCGACACCATCGACGCCAGCCGCGCCGTCTTCTGGAACGGCCCGCTGGGCGTGTTCGAGATCCCGGCCTTCGCCGCCGGCACCCGGGCGATCGGCGAGGCGGTGGCCGCGGCCACCGACCGGGGCGCCCACACGGTGGTCGGGGGCGGGGACTCGGTGGCGGCGGTCAACCAGCTCGGTCTCGCCGACCGGATCACCCACATCTCGACCGGCGGCGGCGCCTCGCTGGAGTTCATGGCCGGCAGCCGGCTGCCCGGAGTCGAGGCGCTGACCGACGCCTGAACCCGCCCGCGGGGTTGACATCCACAGCCGGGGATGCTAATTTTGTCCGAGCCGCCGGCGGTCCGGTGGCATTTCTTTGCTCGCCACGATCCGCGGGAGAAACGACATGTACACCTTCTTCATGGTACTGCACGTGATCGTCAGCTTGCTGCTCTGCGCCGTTGTCCTGTTGCAGTCGGGCAAGAGCGGCGGCCTCGCCGGCGCCTTCGGCGGCGGCGGCGGTCTGCCCCAGCAGATGTTCGGCACGCGCGCGATGGCCACCGCGCTGAACAAGATGACGGTCTACCTCGCCGCGGGCTTTTTCCTGACTTCGGCGGTGCTCTTCGGCCTGACCGCGGACCGCACCGCGAAGCGCGCCGGCGGCGCGCCGGTCAGCGAACAGACGAGCGAACCCGTCGGCGGCGGCGCCCCCATCACGGACGGTCAGTGAGCATCTCGCAGCGCTTCGCTCGGGTGGTGGAATTGGTAGACACGCTATCTTGAGGGGGTAGTGGCCACAAGCCGTGCGGGTTCGAGTCCCGCCCCGAGCACCAGCTTCCTGGAGGACCGACTTCGTCGGTCCTCCATTTTTTTCGTTGACAGTAGTTTTTACCCATCTCAATAATGTCTTTGACTGGTTCATGAATTGTCCACGACGTCGACCACGGGACCGGAGCCGGACGGCGACATCGAACGGTGGAGCGGACGAGGACGGTCAAGTGATGGGTGACGTGGACGGAGCCAGGTCGGACAATTCGTAGGTCGCTTCAGGGTGCGCCTGGCGACCAAGGGATGGAGTCAGCAAGCGAGGTCAGTTATGGAGGAGAGTCTGAAGCTGGCGGCTGCGACCAAGAAGAAGGCGGCCAAGAAGAAGGTCGCGAAGAAGAAGGTCGCGAAGAAGACCGCGAAGAAGAAGGTCGCGAAGAAGAAGGTGGCCAAGAAGAAGGTCGCCAAGAAGGTCGCGAAGAAGAAGGTCGCGAAGAAGAAGGTCGCGAAGAAGAAGGTGGCCAAGAAGAAGGTCGCCAAGAAGAAGGTCGCGAAGAAGAAGGTCGCGAAGAAGAAGGTCGCCAAGAAGAAGGTCGCCAAGAAGGCGGCTCCCAAGAAGACGACCGCGAAGCCGACCATGTAGCAGAAACCCTGGCGCAACCGGCGCTGGGGCAGAGAAGGACCGCCGCACCTCCGGGTGCGGCGGTCCTTATTTTTCCGGGCCTGGGTTGCAACTCGTTGGGCGGCCTGAGGTTGGCGCGCCGGGGCGGTCAGTGGACCGGCTTCACGTCGAAGAGCCAGGTCACGCCGAGGGTGCCTTCGAAGATGGTCACCTGCTGGGCGTAGGTGACTTCTTCGGTCGCGAAGGAGAAGGTCGTCGCGGTGCCGCGCAGGTCGACGCGCAGGTGGTCGCCGAGGGGCATCAGCACGCCGCCGAAGAGCTGGAAGTAGAGGGCGGTCTTGTCCTCGAGCGTCGTGAAGCGGTTGATGACGCCCCCGAAGCCGGTGCCGAACTGGGGGGTCAGCCCGAGCATCCGGATGGCGCTGGCGTCGTAGACCAGGTTGGCGCCGCCGGTGAAGGAGCGGAAGTCCTCGTCGCGGAAGCCGCCTTCGATCCCCTGGCTCGAGTACAGCTCGTCCGTCCAGTGCTGCAGCTCGTCGGGCTCGACCCGGCCGGCGATCACGCCGTCCTGGTAGCGCAGCAGGGAGAGCTCCGCCTTGCTCCTGGCGTAGGAGCCGTAGAGGTCCATGTGGAAGTCGTCGGAGATGTAGAAGCCGAGCCGCACGTTGGCCGACTGGCCCGGCACGATCTTCTTGATGGGGGCGTCGAGGCAGTTCGGCCGGCGCTGGATGCCGAGGTCGAGCTCCTGCCCGTTGAACAGCGTCAGGGTGTTGGAGCCGGGCGCGACCTGGGCCCGCAGGTCGATGGTCGGCAGCTCGAAGAACGTGGAGCCGGAATAGTAGCCGCCTCCGAACGAGATCGCGATCTTCTTGATGGCGCTCGTGGGTTCGGGCGCCGTCTCCGTGACTGCCGCCTCCTGGGCGGCGGCCGCCACGGGCAGGAGCGCGACGAGGAGTCCCGACAGCAGCCAGTTCGGAATCGATCTCATGCCACACCTCGACGTTCGGACGGAAAATCGGTCGTTCGATCTGCGTGCGCGAGCATGGTCGTCGGTCGTCGCGGGGCGTCCCGCAAACGCTCACGGCGGCCAATTCCCGGCCGTCGCGGCGGGTCAACGGTAATCCACCCGACCGCCGGCGGCAAGGTCTTTCGCGCCCCCGAACACTTCCCTGGGGAAACTCCCTGTCAGGACAAGAGGTGGCGGCATTGACACACCTGTGAGCGGCGGTTATCATTCGCCTTCGCCGCCATCATGCGCGTCTGCTGGAATTTCCGGTTCCGGCCCGCGATCGGGGCCGCCGCTCCGCTTTACTCACCGCCTGGACGGGAGGATCACGTTGAAGACCTTTGCCACGGACAAGATCCGCAACATCGCCCTCGTCGCACCCCACGGCGTGGGCAAGACGAGCCTGGCCGACGCCATGCTCCACGTCACCGGCAAGGTCGGGCGCCGCGGCAGCGTCGACGACAAGTCTTCCGTCTTCGACTACACGGACGAGGAACTGGACAAGAAGCAGACGATGACCGCCAGCATGGCCTGGACCGAGGTCGGCGGCGTCAAGATCAACATCATCGACACGCCGGGCGTCGCCGACTTCCGCTGCGACATGTACGGCGCGCTGGAGGTCGTCGAGGGCGTGCTGTTCGGGGTGAAGGCCGACGGCGGCCTCGAGGTCTCCAGCGACGCCCTCTGGCGCATGCTGCGGACCCGCCGCATCCCGATGTTCCTGGTCGTGACCCGCATGAACAAGGAGCACGCCGACTTCCAGAAGGCGATGAAGGAATTCTCCGAGCACCTCGACGGGACGGTGGTCGCCGCCCAGCTGCCCATCGGGGAGGGCGAGGCCTTCCGGGGCGTCATCGACCTCGTGGCCAACAAGGCCTACACCTTCGCCGACGGCAAGGCCCAGGCGATCCCGATCCCCGCCGACCTGGCCGACGAGGCCGCGGCCGCGCGCGAGGAGCTGATGAACGCCGCCGCCGAGACCGACGAGGCCCTCATCGAGAAGTTCCTCGAGGAGGACGCCCTCTCGGACGAGGAGCTGATCCGGGGCCTGTCCGCCGGCATCGCCTCGGGCGCGGTCTACCCCGTCTACGTGACGGCGGCCGACAGCGAGGTGGGCGTGGTCTCCCTGCTCGAGGCCGTCGCCCAGCTGATGCCGAGCCCCGCCTCGCGCACCGAACTGGCCGGCCTGCGCCCCGGCACCGCGGACGAGCGCCGCGTCGCGATCGGCCCCGGCAAGCCGACGCTCGTCTACGCCTTCAAGTACCAGCGCGAGGCCCAGGGCGGCGACCAGACCTGGCTGCGCGTCTGGAGCGGCACCCTCTCCTCCAGCGACAACCTGGTCACGCACACCGGCGACGGCGAGCGCATCGGCCAGCTGAGCTTCGCCCTGGGCAAGGGCCGCGAGAAGGTGGACAGCGTGGCCGCGGGCGACATCGTGCTGGCCGCCAAGCTGAAGAACAGCCGGATCGGCACCACGCTCTGCGCGCCGGGCGTCGAGATCCAGCTGCCGGCCCCGGCCCTGCCGGCGCCGACCAGCGCCGAGGCCATCACCTCGGCCAACGCCGGCGACGAGGACAAGATGGGCGTCGGCCTCAACAAGCTCATGGAGGAGGACCCCTCCTTCGAGGTCCGCCACGAGGGCGAGCTGAGCCAGACGCTGATGGTGGGCCAGGGCGAGATGCACCTGGCGGTCATCCTGGACCGCCTCAAGAAGCAGTTCGGCGTCGAGGTCCTGCGCAAGCGGCCCAAGGTGGCCTTCAAGGAGACGATCAAGGGCACCGTCGAGGTCCAGGGCCGCTACAAGAAGCAGACCGGCGGCCGCGGGCAGTTCGGCGACGTGCACCTGCGCCTCGAGCCGCTGCCCCGCGGCGAGAACTTCGAGTTCGTGGACGGGATCGTCGGGGGCGTGGTGCCCGGCAAGTTCATCCCCGCGGTCGAGAAGGGCGTCCGGGAGACCATGAAGCGCGGCGTCATGGCCGGCTACGAGATGGTCGACATGCGCGTCACGCTCTTCTTCGGCTCCTACCACAACGTGGACTCCAGCGAGAACAGCTTCAAGGCGGCGGCCCGCATCGCCCTGCAGAAGGGCGTGCCCGACGCGAAGCCGGCCCTGCTGGAGCCGGTCATGCAGGTCACGATCCGCGTGCCGGAGTCCTACCTGGGCGACATCATGGGCGACATCTCGTCGCGCCGCGGGCAGCCGCAGGGCATGGAGGCCGAGGGCCCCATCCAGGTCATCAAGGCCCTGGTCCCCCAGGACGAGATGTACCAGTACTCGACCTCGCTGCGCGCCATGACCCAGGGCACCGGCGAGTTCGCGATGACGTTCAGCCACTACGCCGAGGTGCCGGGCGACGTGGCCCGCCAGCTGATCGACGCGTACCAGAAGAGCCGCACCGAGGACGCCGACTAGCATTCGCCCACCGGGGAATCGCGGCGCGGCCGCGAGCAAGGAGCGTGGCAGATGTCCGGGCACTCCAAGTGGAGCACGATCAAGCGCAAGAAGGGCGCCAAGGACGCGGCCCGCAGCAAGATCTGGTCGCGCCTCGCGCGCGAGGTCATCGTCGCCGCCCGCCAGGGCGGGGGCGACGTGGAGGGGAACGCCCGCCTGCGCAGCGCGGTCCTGGCCGCCAAGGCGCAGAACATGCCGAACATCAACATCGAGCGCGCGATCAAGCGCGGCACTGGCGAGATCGAGGGCGCCGTCTACGAGGAGCTGAGCTTCGAGGGCTACGGTCCCGGCGGCGTGGCGGTCCTGGTCGAGACGCAGACCGACAACCGCAACCGGACGACCTCCGAGATCCGCCACATCTTCACCCGGTACAACGGCAACCTCGGCACCAACGGCTGCGTGTCCTACCTGTTCGAGCGCAAGGGCTCGATCAGCCTCGACCCCGCCCGCGTCGACCTCGACACCGTCATGGAGGCGGCCATCGAGGCCGGCGCCGAGGACGTGTCGGCCGACGGCGGCCTCCTGGAGGTCACCACCGCGTTCGCCGACTACAACCAGGTCCTGCTGGCGCTCCAGGAGAAGGGCCTGCCGGTCACCGAGTCGGAGATCGTCCAGGAGGCGACCACCACCGTGCGCGTCACCGGCAAGGACGCCGAGACGCTCATGAAGCTGATCGAGGCGATGGACGACCTCGACGACGTGTCGCGGGTCTCGTCCAACTTCGCCATCGACGACGACGAGATGGCCTCCATCATGGAGAACCTCTAGCAGGTGCCGGTTCCGCGGACGGGGGGCGGCCGCGGCGCCGCCCCCTTCGCGCGTCCGGCGGAGGCGCCGTGATCATCCTGGGCATCGACCCCGGCAGCAACGTCACGGGCTACGGCCTGATCGCGCAGGAGGGCGGGCGCCTGCGCCTGCTGGACGCCGGCGCCATCCGCGCCGGCCGCGGCGACGCCCTGCCCGCGCGGCTGCGCCTGATCCACGACGCCCTCACGGAACTGCTCGCGCACGCGCAGCCGGGGGAGATGGCCGTCGAGAGCGTCTTTTCCGCGCGCAACGCCCACAGCGCGCTGGTCCTGGGCCACGCCCGCGGCGTGGTCCTGCTGGCGGCGTCGCTGCGGGACATTCCCGTTGTCGAATACGCCCCCCGCGAGGTAAAACTCGCCCTGACCGGCCACGGCGCCGCCGGCAAGGAGCAGGTGCGGTTCATGGTGCAGCGCCTGCTGGCCCTGCCGCGGCCTCCCGCCTCGCTCGACGCGAGCGACGCCCTGGCGATCGCCATCTGCCACGCCCAGCGGCGCACGGCGCCGCGGGAAGCGCTGCCGCGGCGCGGAGGAGCCCGATGATCGCCACCCTCGAAGGACTGCTCGTGCGCCGCGGCACCGACTGCCTGGTCGAGGTCGGCGGCCTGGGCCTCGCGGTCACCGTGCCGGCCGGCTGCGCGGCCGCGCTGCCGCCGGCCGGCGAGAAGGTCCGGCTGTGGACGCACCTCGCCGTGCGCGAGGACGCGTGGACGCTGTACGGCTTCCTGGATCCCGACGAGCTCGCGCTGTTCCGCCTGCTGATCTCGGTCACCGGCGTGGGCCCCAAGCTGGCCCTGGGCATCCTGTCCGGCGCGCCGGCGACGACCATCGCCCACGCCCTGCACGCCGGCGACGAGAAGACGCTGGCGACCCTGCCCGGCATCGGGCGCAAGAGCGCGGCGCGCCTGGTGGTCGAGCTGGGCTCGCGCGTGCCGCCGGCGCTGCTGGCGGCGGGAGCGCCGGCCGTGTCGTCGTCGTCGGACGGGGACTTCGCGCACCTAACGAGCCGGTGGCCCGCGACCTGCTCGGCGCCATGGGCCTGCCCGCGGCGCGCCGGCCAGCTGCTGCGCGAGGCCCTGCGCGAGGACGCGGACCTGGGCGGCGACCCGGTCGCCTGGGTGCGGGCCGCGCTGCGCCACCTGGGCTGACCGGAACCGTCCGCACCATTGCAAGGAAGGGCGACCGTGGCTGAATCCCGCTGGACCGATCCCAACCTGCGCCCCCGCGAGGACGCCGCCGAGCCCGGCCTGCGGCCCCGCCGCCTCGACGAGTTCGTCGGGCAGGCCGCGGTCAAGGAGAACCTGCGGGTCTTCATCGCCGCGGCGCGCGCGCGCGGCGAGGTGCTCGACCACGTCCTGCTGTACGGACCGCCGGGCCTGGGCAAGACCACCCTGGCCGGCATCATCGCCGCCGAGATGGAGCTGGAGCTGCGCCAGAGCAGCGGCCCCGCCTTCCAGAACAGCGCCGAACTGGTGGGCCTGCTCACGCAGCACGAGGGTCCCTCGGCGGTCTTCATCGACGAGATCCACCGCCTCAACCGCACGGTCGAGGAGTACCTGTACCCGGCCATGGAGGACCGGCGCATCGAGATCGTGGTGGACAAGGGCCCGCACGCGCGCCACTTCCAGCTGGACCTCGCGCCCTTCACGCTGCTGGGCGCCACCACGCGCGCCGGCATGATCACCGCGGCCCTGCGCTCGCGCTTCGGCATCGTGTGCCACCTGGACTTCTACCCGCCCGAGGAGCTGCAGATCATCCTCGGTCGCTCGGCGGGCATCCTGGGCATCGGCCTGGACCCCGACGGCGCGCTGGAGCTGGCGCGGCGTTCGCGCGGCACGCCGCGCGCGGCCAACCGCCTGCTGCGCCGCGTGCGCGACTACGCCCAGATCGCGGGCCGCAAGGTGATCGACCGCGAGACCGCCGACGACGGGCTGACGCGCCTGGGCGTCGACCGGCTCGGCCTGGAGCCGCTGGACCGGCGCTACCTGCGCCTGATCGTCGAGCATTTCGGCGGCGGTCCCGTCGGCCTGCAGAACCTGTCGGTGTCGCTGGGCGAGGAACTCGACACGCTCGAGGACGTCGTGGAGCCCTTCCTGATCCAGTCGGGCCTGCTCAAGCGCACGCCGCGCGGCCGCGAGACCACCGACAGGGCCTGCGCCCACCTCGGCCTCGCCCCGCCCCGCCGCAGCCAGGATGGCCAGAATGCCCAGGACATCCAGCGTGACCTGCTCTGAGCCGACGGCCGACGCGCCCGCCTTCCACTACGACCTGCCGCCGCGACTCGTCGCCCAGTCTCCGGCCCCGCAGCGCACCGCGTCGCGCCTGATGCTGGTCGGGCGCGACGGGACCGTGCGCGGCGAGAGCCGCTTCGCGGAGCTGCCGGCGCTGCTGCGCGCGGGCGACCTGCTGGTGGTCAACGACTCGCGGGTCCTGCCGGCGCGCCTGCGATTGCGCCGGGCCAGCGGCGGCCGCGTCGAGCTGCTGCTGGAACGGCCGCTGTTCAACGAAGAGTGCGACAATGAATCCGGCGACGCCGCGCGAGCGTCCGACGGCTGCTGGCTGGCGCTGGCCCAGCCGATGCGCCGCCTGAAGGACGGCGAGCGGCTGCACCTCGAGGGCGGCGGCGGGACGTCCGAACCGGACGGGACGATCGAGATCGTGGGGCGCACCGGGGGCGGCGGGCTCGTCGTGCGCGCCTGCGGCTGCGACCTCGCGGACCTCGCGCAGCGGTGCGGCGAGACGCCCCTGCCTCCCTACATCCGGCGCGGCCCCGGCACCGCGCCCGCCCTGGCGGCGCTGGACCGCGAGCGCTACCAGACGGTGTACGCGCACGAGCGGGGCTCGGTCGCGGCCCCGACCGCCGGCCTGCACTTCGACACGGAGCTGACGGCGCGGTTGCGGGAGGCCGGCGTCGGCTGGGCGGCGGTCACGCTGCACGTCGGTTCCGGCACCTTCCGCTCGCCCGACGCCGCCGACGTGGCGCGGCGGCGCCTGCACGCCGAGCGCTTCACGCTGCCGGCCGCGACCGACGCCGCCGTGCGGCGCTGCCGCCGCGGCGGCGGGCGCGTGATCGCGGTCGGCACGACCTCGCTGCGGGTGCTCGAGACGGTCCGCCGCCTGGAACTGGACCGCGACGGGCCGGACCAGCGCATCTGGGGCCCGGGGACGCCGGACGCGCCGGCGGAGTTCGCGGGCGAGGCCGTGCGCGAGCCCGGCAACGACGCCGACCACGGAGGCTGGCGCGTGTCCGGGCTGACGCGGCTGTTCGTGGCCCCGCCGGACCCGGTCACGGCGGCCGACGGCCTGATCACCAACTTTCACCTGCCGGGCTCGTCGCTGCTGATGCTGCTGGCGGCCTTCCTCGGCGGGACGGACCGCTGGCGGCCGGCCTACGCGCGGGCGGTGGACGACGACTGGCGCTTCTACAGCTACGGCGACGCGATGCTCGTCCTGCCGGATGCGGCCGCGACGCCGCAGGACGGACGATGAACGGGGACGGACGATGAACTGGAATTCCCCGCCGGCGCTCGACCGGCCCTTCGGCTTCGAGGTGACGGCCCGCGACGGCGCGGCGCGCCGCGGCCGCCTGCTCACGCCCCACGGCGAGGTCGAGACGCCCGTGTTCATGCCCGTCGGCACGCACGGCTCGATCAAGGCCATGACCTTCGAACAGGTGGCCGCGTCGGGGTCCCGCCTGATCCTCGGCAACACCTACCACCTGTACCTGCGCCCCGGCCACCGGCTCATCGAGGCGCTCGGCGGGCTGCACCGCTTCGAGAGCTGGGACGGGGCGATGCTCACCGACAGCGCCGGCTTCCAGGTCTTCTCGCTGTCCGCGCTGAACAAGGTCGACGAGGACGGCGTGGCCTTCCGCTCGCACCTGGACGGCAGCAGCCACCGCTTCACGCCCGAGCTGTCGATGGAGATCCAGCTGGCGCTGGGCGCGGACATCGTCATGGCCTTCGACCACTGCCTGCCCCACGGCGCCGACGCGGCCGCCGTCGCGGCCGCCGTGGACCGCACCGACCGCTGGCTGCGCCGCTGCCGCGACGCCTTCGGCCCCGGCGGCCGCCGCCACAAGGACGGTTACGAACGCGTGCTGTTCGGCATCGTGCAGGGCGGTTTCGACCCGCAGCAGCGCCGGCGCTCGGCCGAACTGGTCGCCGCCCTCGACCTGCCGGGCACCGCCATCGGCGGCGTGTCGGTCGGCGAGCCCGTGCCCCTGATGCGGGAGATGACCGCGACGACGGCGGCGCTGCTGCCGCCGGACCGGCCGCGCTACCTGATGGGGGTGGGCTTCCCCGACGACATCGTCCACGGCGTGCTCGCCGGCGTGGACATGTTCGACTGCGTGCTGCCGACGCGCATGGGCCGCACCGGCACCGTGCTGACGCACGACGGCCGGCTGGTGGTCAAGAACGGCGCCTACGCCCGCGACGAGCGGCCCCTGGACGCCGACTGCGGCTGCCCGGTCTGCGCGCGCCACAGCCGCGCCTACGTGCGGCACCTGCTGTCCAGCGGCGAGATCCTCGGCCTGACGCTGGCCACCACCCACAACGTCTGGTTCTACCAGGCGCTGATGCGCGGCCTGCGCGAGGCCATCGCGGCGGGTCGCCTGCAGGCTTTCGCCGCGGCCTTCCTCGCGCGCTGGGACGAGGGCGAGCGCCGGCGGCTCGCCGGCGACGTCGACCGGCCCTGAGCGGGCCGGGCCAAGCCATACCCAGCGACTCCGGGTTTGCCCGCGGCCCCCGACTGTGCCATCTTAAGTCCGCGCCGTGAACGAACGACGACAAGGAGCTGTCATGTCGCTATCGTATTTTCTCGCCATGAGCCCCGCGCCCCAGCAGGGGCAGGCCGCGCCCGGCCAGGGCGCCATCCTCATGAACTTCGTCTTCATCGGCATGATGGTGCTGGTGTTCTACCTGCTGATCTGGCGCCCGAACGCCCAGCGGCAGAAGAAGCACCGCCTGATGCTCGAGAGCCTCAAGAAGGGCGACCAGATCGTCACCACCGGCGGCCTGTTCGCGACCGTGCAGAGCGTCAAGGACGACCGCCTGGTCTGCACCATCGGCGACGGCGTCAAGGTGGAGATCGCCCGCAGCGCGGTCGCCACGGTCCTGCCGGCCTGATCGTGACCGCCGATGCGCCGCGTCGCCTGGTGCTGTACGGCGACCGGCGCCTGCGCCAGGTCTGCCGCAGTCCGGAGCCCGGCGAACCGGGACTCGACGCGCTCGTAGAGGACATGCTCGCGCTCATGCGCCGGCACCACGGCGTCGGGCTGGCCGCGCCCCAGCTGGGGGACGACCGGCGCGTGATCGTCGTGCAGCCGGACCTCGCCGGGCGGCGCCCGCCGCTGGTGATGCTCGACCCCGTGCTGGAGGAGACCGGCGGCCCCGAGGCCGTGTTCGAGGAAGGTTGCCTGTCCTTCCCCGGCATCTACCGGCGGATCACGCGGCCGCGCGCGGCGGTCGTGCGCTACCGCGACCCCGGCGGCGCGACCCGCTGGCTGCGCGACGACGGCCTGGCCGCGCGCATCGCGCTGCACGAACTGGATCACCTGGACGGTGTGCTGATGGTGGACCACCTCGGTCCCTGGCGGCGTTTCGGCGTGGAGCTGCGGCTGGGCCTGCGGCGACTGCGCCCCGCGGGAGGTCGCGCGTGAGGATCGTGTTCATGGGTTCGCCGGAGTTCGCGGTGCCGACGCTCGACGCCCTGGTCGAGAGCCGCGCCGAGATCCCCCTGGTCGTCACCCAGCCCGACCGCCGCGCCGGCCGCGGCCGGCAGCTCGAGGCGACCGCGGTCAAGTCCGCGGCCCGCGGGCACGGGCTGCCCGTCGTGGAGTGGGGCGTCGGCGACGCCGCCCGCGTCACGCAGCTGGTGGTGGACGCCGCTCCCGACGCCGTGGTGGTCGCCGCGTTCGGCCACATCCTGCGCCAGCCCCTGCTCGACGCCCCGCGTCTGGGCTGCATCAACCTGCACGCCTCGCTGCTGCCGCGCTGGCGCGGGGTCGCCCCCGTCCACTACGCGATCCTGCACGGCGACGCCTGGAGCGGCGTGAGCATCATGCGCATGGACGCGGGCGTGGACACCGGCCCAGTCCTCGCCCAGCACGCGGTGGCCATCGAGCCCGAGGAGACGGCCGGCGACCTGCTGGACCGCCTGGCGGGGCTCGGCGCGGACCTGATGGTCCGCACCCTGCGCACCCTCGAGACGGGCGCGGCCCAGCAGATGCAGTGCGCCGGGACGCCGCAGAACGAGACGGGCGCCGTCTACGCGCCGAAGCTCAACCGCTCCCTGTCGCCCCTGCGCTGGGAGCGCTCGGCGGTGAAGGTGCACAACCAGGTGCGCGGGCTGCAGCCCTGGCCCGGCGCCACGACCTACCTCGCCGACAACCAGATCAAGATCACCGCCGCGCGCCCCTGGTCCTTCCACACCTCGGGCGCCGAGCCCGGCACCGTGCTCGCGGTCGTGGACGAGGGGCTGTGCGTGGCCTGCGGCGAGGGCGCGTCCTGCTGGTGACCGGACTGCAGAACACCGGCAAGAAGCCGATGACCGCCGCCGAATTCCTGCGCGGCTGCCCGATCCCCGCCGGCACCCGCCTGCGCTCATGAGCCTCGACCCCGTGCGCCGCCTCGCCTGGGACGTGCTGCAGCGCGCCGAGCAGGACGAGAACCTCGACGCGGCCCTCGACGCCGCCCTGGCGCGCCTGCAGGACGAGCGCGACCGGCGGTTCCTGGCGGAGCTCGTCAAGGGCACGCTGCGCTGGCGCGGACGCTACGACCATCTCATCCAGCGTTTCTCGCGCCGGGACGCGACGACACCGCCGCAGATCGCCGACGTCCTGCGCCTGGGCCTGCACCAGCTGCTGGGCATGGACCGCGTGCCCGACCACGCGGCGATCCACCAGAGCGTGGCCCTGGCCCGCGAGGTCGCGGGGCCGTGGCCCGCGCCCTTCGTCAACGGGCTGCTGCAGTCGGTGCGCCGCGCCGCCGGCGACGCGCCGATCCCGCTGGACGCCCTGCGCCCGATGTTTCCGGACCCCGCGCGCGATCCCGACGGCTGGCTGGCCGCCTGGTGGAGCCACCCGCGCTGGCTGGTCGCGCGGTGGCGCGCGCGCTACGGTCTGGAGGGGACCGCGGAACTCTGCCGGTGCAACAACCTGCCGCCGCCGCTGGCCGTGCACGTGCTGGCGCCCGCCGACCCGCACGAGGTCGCCGCCCGGCTGGCCGACGCCGGCCGTCAAGCCCGTCCCGGGGAACTGTGCCCGCGCGCCCTGCTGCTCGAGAGCGAGGAACGCGCCGCGTTGGCGGCCCTGCTGCTGGAGCGCCCGGAACTGATCGTCCAGGACGAGGCGGTCCAGGCGGCCTGCGATCTGTTGCTGGACGGCGTCGCGGGACCGGCGCTGGACCTGTGCGCAGCACCGGGCGGCAAGACGGCCCGCCTGCGCGCGGCCCTCGGCGCGGGGGAGCTGCTGGTGGCCGCGGACCTCAGCGCGGCGCGCCTGCGCAAGCTGCAGGCGGCGGCGAAAAGGATCGACGCCGGCCCGGACCTCGTGGTATCTGCTGACGGCAGGGCGGCGCCCTTCCGGCCGGCCAGCTTCGCGACGGTGCTGCTCGACGGTCCCTGCACCGGCACGGGCGTGCTGCGGCGCCATCCCGAGGGCCGGTGGCGCCTGCGGCCGGAGTCGGTCGCCGCATCGGCGGACCGGCTGACGGAACTGGCGCACCAGGCCGCCGGGCTGCTGCGGCCGGGCGGGCGTCTGCTCTACGCCACGTGCTCGCTGGAGCCCGAGGAGAACGAGGACGTCCTGCACACGATCCTGGCGGCGCACCCGTCGCTGGCGCCCTGCCCCTGGCACGCGAACGGGGAATGGGCGCGAACCTGGCTGCCCCAGCGCGAGGGCGCGGACGGTTTCTTCGCGGCCCGGTTGTACCGTCAAGGGGAGGCGTCGTGAAGTCCTGGCAGTTCCTGCTGCTGCTCGCGAGTCTCGGCGTGGCCTGCGCCGTCGGTCTCGCCCTGAGCAACTACCTCATCGTCCCGCAGCTGATCCACCGCCGCGCGGAGGTCCGCGTGCCCGACCTGCGCGAGCAGACCCTGGCGCAGGCGCGCCAGACCGCCGCCGGCGCCGGCCTCGAGGTCGAGGTCGTGCGCAGCGAGGCGCACGCCCGGCAGCCGGTCGGCAACGTCGTGGACCAGCACCCCGCGCCCGGGCAGCCCGTGCGCAAGGGGAGGTCCGTGGGTCTCGTGCTCAGCAGCGGACCGCCCAGCGGCGCCGTCCCCGACCTCGACGGTCTGAACGTGCAGCAGGCCGCGGCCACCCTCCAGCGCGGGGGATTCCGCGCCGGGCGCACCCTGCGCGCGCGCGGCCTCGACGGCGCGCCCTCGACCGTGGTGCTGCAGTACCCCGCGGCGGGCGCCGAGCGCCGCAAGGGCGTGACCGTGGACGTGGTCATGGCCGACCAGGCCGAAGCCGCCGCGTTCCTGATGCCCGACCTCAAGGGCAGGACGCTGACGGCGGCGCGCAGCGCCGTCGTGGAGTCCGGCTGCATCCTGGCGCCGCTGCGCCAGGCCCGCGACTCCCGCCAGCCGGCGCAGACCGTCCTGCGCCAGTCGCCCGAGCCGGGGACCCGGATCCTCAGGGGAGAGATCGTTGAACTGGTGGTCGCGACACGCTGAGCACGCGACGGCGGTGGCCCCGTCCCTGCTGTCGGCCGATTTCGCCGACCTCGGGCGGGACGTCGCGCGGATGGAGTCCGCGGGCGCGGACCTTTTCCACCTCGACGTCATGGACGGGCAGTTCGTTCCCAACCTCACCTTCGGGCCCCTGGTCGTCGCCGCCGTCCGGGGCCGCACCGCTTTGAAGCTCGACGCGCACCTGATGGTGTCCCGGCCCGAGCGCCACCTCGCCGCCTTCGCCCGGGCCGGCGCCGACGCGATCACGGTCCACATCGAAGCCGTCCCCGATCCGGGCGCGGCCCTGGCGGAAATCGGGTCGCTCGGCGTGCGGCGCGGGCTCAGCCTGAATCCCGGCACGCCCCTCGACGCGGTGCTGCCCTGGCTCGACCGGGTCGACCTGGTCCTGGTGATGTCCGTGCAGCCGGGGGCGGGGGGCCAGAGCTTCCAACCGGCGGCCCTGGACAAGTTGCGGGGCCTGGCGGCGCGGCGGGCCGCCGGCGGGCTCGAATTCGCCATTTCCGTCGACGGAGGCGTCAACGACGCGACGGCCCCTGCCTGCCGCGGCGCGGGCGCCGACATCCTGGTCGCCGGATCCTACCTGTTCGGCGCCGCGGACCCCGCCACGGCGATCGCCGCCCTGCGCTGACCCGCCTGGAAACCCACAAGACGCTTGATTTCGGGCCCGGATTCGACGATACTGGGCGGTCGCGGCAAGAAGGGCAGGGCGCCGGGAGCGTCCGCCCGTTGTTTTTGTGCGCGCCGCCACGTCCCTGCGAGAGGATCCCGACGGTGTTCCAGGAGTTGACCAGCCGGCTGGGCGGCGCGCTGCGCAAGCTGTCGGGCCAGGACCGTCTGACCGAGGATAACGTCAGGGACGCGCTGCGCGAGGTGCGCCTGGCGCTGCTCGAGGCGGACGTCAACTACCAGGTCGCCAAGGATTTCGTCGCGCGCGTCGCCGAGAAGGCCGCGGGGCAGCAGGTCTGGGACAGCCTGTCGGCCGACCAGCAGGTCGTCAAGATCGTCCGCGACGAGATCGTGGACCTGCTCGGCGGCGAGACGGCTTCGCTGAACCTGTCGGGCGCGCCGGTGGCCACGGTCATGGTCATGGGCCTGCAGGGCAGCGGCAAGACCACGTTCTGCGCCAAGCTCGCCCAGCGCCTCGTGAAGGAAGGCCGCTCGCCCATGCTGGTGGCGGCGGACATCTACCGGCCCGCGGCCATCGACCAGCTCGAGACGCTGGCCGCGCAGGCGGGGGTGCCGGTCCACGCCGACCGCGAGCGCCGCAACGCCGCGCAGATCGTCAAGCTCGGCCTGCGCCGGGCCCGCGACAACAAGTGCGACGTGCTGATCGTCGACACCGCCGGGCGCCTGCACATCGACACCACGCTCATGGACGAGCTGGCCGCGATCGACAAGGCCGTCCCGATGGACGAGAAGCTCCTGGTCGTGGACGCCATGACCGGCCAGGAGGCGGTGACCGTCGCCCGCGAGTTCGCCGCGCAGGTGGGCTTCGACGGCGCCGTGCTGACCAAGATGGACGGCGACGCCCGCGGCGGCGCCGCGCTCTCGGTCAAGGCGGTCACGGGCCGCCCGGTCAAGCTGGTCTCCACCGGCGAGAAGCTCGCCGACCTGGAGACCTTCCACCCGGACCGCATGGCGGGCCGGATCCTCGGCATGGGCGACGTCATGTCGCTGATCGAGCGGGCCGAGGAGAACATGGACCAGCAGGAGGCCGAGGCGCTGACCGAGCGCTTCCTGCAGAACCAGTTCACGCTCGAGGATTTCCAGAAGCAGATCCGCCAGGTGCGGCGGATGGGACCCCTGAAGGGGATCATGAAGATGCTGCCCGGGGTCGACGGCGGGCTGATCGACAAGTCGAACGTCGACGAGGGGCAGCTGGGCAAGGTCGAGGCCATCCTGAACTCGATGACCCTGTCCGAGCGCCGCAGCCCGGAGATCATCAACGGCTCGCGCCGCAAGCGGATCGCCCGCGGCAGCGGCACGAACGTGTCCCAGGTCAACCGGCTGCTCAAGCAGTACCGCGACATGCGACGGATGATGCGCAGCATCAACGCCGCCGGCGGGCTGGAGGAGTTCGGACGCAAGGTGCTGGGCGGGCGCGGCTAGGCCCCGTCCCGCGGTCCGGGCGGCTTTGATCCGGCCGTCCGGGGACCTATATTGGATCGCTTCGCGCCTGAACGGCGGGCGCGGGGCAGCTCACCGACACGAACCCGGAGGTACTCAGTGTCGACCACGATCCGTCTGACCCGCATGGGTCGCAAGCAGAGGCCCTTCTACCGGCTGATCGTCACCGACAGCCGCAACCGGCGCGACGGCGCCTATCTGGCGAACCTGGGCTACTACAACCCGTTCGCCGATCCGCTGGAAGTGAAGCTGCACGAGCAGGAGATCATCGCCTGGTTGCGCAAGGGCGCCACGGTCAGCGAGACCGCGCGCTCCCTGATGCGCCGCGAAGGCGTTCTGCTGCGCTGGGAACTGCTGCGCCAGGGCCTGACCACCGACGAGGTCGAAGCCCGCGTGGCCACCTGGAAGAACGATCTCGACGGCCGCCTCGGCGCCAAGGCCCAGGCCAAGGCCGAGCAGGAGCGCAAGGCCAAGGTCGAGGCCGCCGCCGCCAAGCGGGCCGCCGAGGAGGCCGCCGCCGCCGCCGCCGCCGCCGCCGAAGCCGCCGCCGCCCGGCAGGCCGCCGAGGAGGCCGCAGCCGCCGCCGCCGAAGCCGCCGCGCCCGCCGACGCACCCGCTGAGGGCGACGCGCCCGCGGAAGAGAGCTGAAGCGCATGAGCAAGGCAATGGAACTGGTCTCGTACATCACGGTGAACCTGGTCGACCATCCCGAGGACGTGCGCATCCAGGCCCTGGAGCGCGACGGCGAGGAGGTCTTCCTGGTGCAGGTGCACCCGGACGACGTCGGCCAGATCATCGGCAAGGGCGGCGCGACCGTGAAGGCGGTGCGCGGCCTGCTGCAGGCCGTGGGCCTGCGGGTCGACCGGCGCTTCGGTTTCGAGATCGCGAACGAGCAGTAGCGCATGACGGGATTCCCGGCCGACGAGTTCATGCCCGTCGCCGACGTGGTCAAGGCGGTGGGTCTGCGGGGCGAGCTGAAGCTCTACCCGCTGATCGACTGGCACGAGCCCCTGTTGGACTCCGGCGACCTGGTCTGGGACGACGGCGCGCCGTTCGCGCCCGATTCCTGGCGACCCCAGGGGACCTGCTACGTGGTGTCCATGGCGGGGATCGGGACGCGGGAGGGCGCCGAGGGCGCCGTGGGCAGGATGGTCGGCTTCCTCCGGAGCCGCTATGCCGACCCGGATTTCCCGCGACCCCGCGGCGGACTGCCGTTCCGCTGGCTCGGCCGCCCGGTCGTGACCGCGACGGGCGAGGCGGTCGGCGAGGTCGACGACGTGCGCACCTACGGCGCCGGGTTCATGCTGGTCGTCCCGCGAGGCGGCCGCGAGTGCCTGATCCCGGCCCTGGCGCCGATCCTGCGGCCCGAGGACGAGCTGCAGGGGACGCTCGTGATCGACCCGCCGGAGGGATTGCTCGATGTCGCTGGCGATTAAGGTCGTCACCCTGTTCCCGGAGATGATCCGGGAGGTCCTGTCCACCAGCATCCTGGGACGGGCCGAACGCCAGGGGCAGGTGACCTACGAGGTCCTGGACATCCGCGACCGCGCCGTGGACAGCCACGGGACGGTCGACGACGCGCCCTACGGGGGCGGCGCGGGGATGGTCCTGATGGCCCCGCCGGTGGTCGAGGCGGTCGAGGCCGCGCGCACCGGCGGGTCGGCGCCCCTGCTGCTGATGTCGGCGCAGGGGGAGAGGCTGGACGAGGCGCTGGTGCTGGAACTGGCGGCGCAGGCCGCGGCCGCCGGCGAACTGGTGCTGGTCTGCGGCCACTACAAGGGTGTGGACCAGCGGGTCCTGGACCTGCTGCGGCCGCGCGAGGTCTCCGTCGGGGACTACGTGCTGACCGGCGGGGAACTGCCCGCGCTCGTGGTGATCGACGCCCTGGTGCGGCGGCTGCCCGGGGTACTGGGCAACAGCGACTCGGCCGAGAACGACAGTTTCACCGCCGCGCTCGACGGCGGTCTCGAAGGGCCCTGGTACACCCGGCCGCCGGAGTACCGCGGGCTGGCGGTGCCCGAGATCCTGATCTCGGGGCACCACGCGAACATCGAGCGCTGGCGCGCGGAGAGGTCCCGGGAGCGGACGCGGGAGCGTCGCCCGGACCTGGCCGCGGGACGGCGGCGCACGTCGCGGGACCGCGACGGCGGCGCCGGGAATGACGGACGACACATGGACGGGAACGACGCCGCCGCCCCGCACGGACGAGGGCGAGACACGGACGACGGCGAGACCCGGGATGCTTCAGCGAGACACGGGGTCCGCGGACCCCCGCCCCCGGCCCGACGCCGGCGGGGTACGACCAGGAGGCTGCGATGAGCAACATCGTCGACACGATCCGCACCGAGAAGCTGCGCACGGACCTGCCGGTGTTCAGCATCGGCGACACCATCCGCTGCCGGATGAACATCACCGAGGGCGGCAAGACCCGCATCCAGAACTACGAGGGTCGTCATCGCCCGCCAGGGTTCGGCGAACGAGGCCTCGATCACCGTGCGCAAGATCTCCAACGGCGTGGCCGTCGAGCGCGTGCTGCCGATCGAGAGCCCGAACCTCGCCGGGATCGAGCTGGTGCGCCGCGGCCGGATCCGCCGCAGCAAGCTCTACTACCTGCGCGAGCTGACCGGCAAGAAGGCCCGCATCCGCGAGAAGCAGTTCGGCCGGAAGTGAGCGGCTGCGGCGCCCGCCTGGCCGCCTTCGACCGCGAACGCGCCGCCGGCGGTGCGCCGGCGGACGAGAGCGCCAACGGGTTGCTGGTGATCGCCGGGACGGACGAAGCCGGTCGTGGCTGTCTGGCCGGCCCCGTGGTGGCGGCGGCCGTGGTGCTGCCGCCCGGCTGGGCGCCCGCGGCGCTGGACGATTCCAAGCGCCTGACCGCCCGCCGTCGCGCGGCCCTGTACGCGGAGATCGTCCGCGGCGCCCTGGACTGGCAGGCGGAAGCCGCCTGGCCCCGCGAAATCGAACACACCGACATCCTGCGCTCGAGCCTGCGCGCCATGGCGACCGCCGTGGCGCGTCTGCGCGTCCGGCCCGATCTGGTCCTGGTCGACGGCAACCAGGCGCCGCCCCTGGACAGCCCCGCCGCCTGCCTGGTGGGCGGCGACGGCCTCAGCGCCGCGGTGGCCGCCGCCTCGATCGTCGCGAAGGTCGTGCGCGACGCCCTGATGGTCGACCTCGACGCCCGCCATCCCGGCTACGGTTTCGCCGGCCACAAGGGCTACGGATCGGCCGACCACCTCGCCGCCCTGCGCCGCCTCGGCCCCTGCCCCCTGCACCGACTCACCTTCGCCCCGGTCGCCGGCCTGCGTCAGGGCTCCCTCTGGTAGGCTTCCTGCTGCCCTGGCGGCGGGAGGTGGCCATGCAACATCACGTCGGCGCCGCGGCGCTCGGCCGCAGCGGCGAGGAGATCGCGGCGCTGTGGTACGTCGCCGAGGGATTCACGGTCCTGGCCCGGCGCTTCCGCACCGGTCGCGGCGAGGTGGACCTGATCGCCCGCCGCGGCCCCCTGCTGGTCTTCGTGGAGGTCAAGGCCCGTCGGGGGGACGGCTGGGGCGCGCCCGCCGCGGCGGTCGGCGCCGTCAAGCTGTCGCGGCTGCGCCTGGCCGCCCGCGCCTGGCTCGCGGCGAACCCGGCCCGCGACGCGGCGGAGTTCCGCTTCGACGTCGCCGCCGTGATCTTCGCGCCGGGCGGGGACGGGCTGCGCCTGGAGGTGACCGCCGGTGTCTTCTGAGGCCGCGGGCGTCGCTGTGCGTCGACGCGCGAACGCCGCCGATTGGGGGTGGCGCGCCGGGTGCGGTGCGGTTAAAGTTGCGCAACCGAGGCGCGCGGATTCGCGCCGTCCCAACGCCCACAGACCAGCCATCCCCGGCGACCCGCGACCCGCGTCGCCGGCCGGAGGATCGACGGATCATGGCCGACTACGCATTCCGGGAGATCGAGCAGCG
This sequence comes from bacterium, assembly GCA_016706845.1. Taxonomy (GTDB): domain Bacteria; phylum Krumholzibacteriota; class Krumholzibacteriia; order LZORAL124-64-63; family LZORAL124-64-63; genus PNOJ01. Next base: position 3,383 of record JADJIV010000002.1, on the reverse strand, counting down.
CTGGCGCGAGCACTGGGCCCGCACCGGCCACGACCAGGTCGACTGGGACTCCGACAAGCCCAAGTGCTACTGCCTGAGCATGTTCTCCTACCCGTCGGGCGACAAGCTCCACCTCGGCCACTGGTACAACTACGTGCCGGCCGACACCTGGGCCCGCTACCGGCGCCAGCGCGGCGACAACGTGTTCCAGCCCGTCGGCTTCGACAGCTTCGGCCTGCCGGCGGAGAACTTCGCCATCAAGTGCGGCGTGCATCCCGGCGCGCACACGGCCGAGAACATCGCCTTCATCCGCGAGCAGCTGCGCACGCTGGGGCCGATGTACGACTGGCGCAGCGAGCTGGCCACGCACACCCCCGAATACTACGCCTGGACCCAGTGGCTCTTCCTGACCCTGTTCGAGCACGGGCTCGCCTACCGCGCCGCGCAGCCGGTCAACTGGTGCGACTCGTGCCAGACGGTGCTGGCCAACGAGCAGGTCGTCGACGGCAAGTGCGAGCGCTGCGGCGCCGAGGTCGTGCGCAAGAACCTGACGCAGTGGTGCTTCCGCATCACCCGCTACGCCGACCGCCTGATCGACAACCTGCCCGCGCTGGACTGGCCCGAAGAGACCAAGAAGAAGCAGACCGCCTGGATCGGCCGCAGCCACGGCGCCGAGGTCGTCTTCGCCGCGCGTCCGGCCGACGGCGCCGCGGCGGCCGGCGGCGGCGAACGGTTGCCGGACGGCTCGCTGGCGCTGCGCGTTTTCACGACCCGCCCCGACACGCTCTTCGGCGTCACCTACCTGGCTCTGGCGCCCGAGCATCCGCTCGTCGACGCGCTGACCGGGGCGGAGCACCGCGAGGGCGTGGCCGCCTACCGCCGCCAGTCGGCGCGGCTGAGCGAGGTGGACCGTCAGAGCAGCGACCGGCCCAAGACCGGCGTGCCCACCGGCGCGACGGCCGTCAACCCCGTCAACGGGGAAGCCGTGCCGATCCTGGTCGCCGACTACGTGCTGGCCGGCTACGGCACCGGCGCGGTGATGGCGGTGCCGGCCCACGACGAGCGCGACTTCGCCTTCGCCGCGGCGCTGGGCCTGCCCGTGCGTCAGGTGATCCTGCCCGCGGGCGCCGCGCCCGGCGCGCCGCTCGCCGAGGCCTGGACGGGTCCCGGGCTGATGACCGCTTCCGGCGCGTACGACGGCTGCGACAGCGAGCAGGGCGCCCGCCGCATCGTCACGGACCTCGAGTCGCGCGGCCTCGGCCGCGCCACCGTCCAGTACCGCCTGCGCGACTGGCTGATCAGCCGCCAGCGCTACTGGGGCGCCCCGATCCCCATCATCCACTGCCCGGCCTGCGGCGAGGTGCCGGTCCCGCACGACCAGTTGCCGGTGCTGCTGCCCGACGACGTGGACTTCCGGCCGCGCGGCAAGGCGCCCCTGGCCAGCAGCGAAGCCTTCATGGCCGTGGACTGTCCGAGCTGCGGCGGCCCCGCCCGGCGCGATCCCGATACGATGGACACCTTCGTCTGCAGCAGCTGGTACTTCCTGCGCTACCCCGAGCCGGGCCTGCGCGACGCCCCGTTCCGCTACGAGACGCTGCGCAAGTGGCTGCCGGTGGACATGTACGTCGGCGGCGCCGACCACGCCTGCGGGCACCTGATCTTCTCGCGCTTCATCACGATGGTGCTGCACGACCTCGGCCTGGTGCCGGTCGAGGAGCCCTTCGCGCGCCTGCGCCACCAGGGCATGATCACCCGCGACGGCGAGAAGATGTCCAAGAGCAAGGGCAACACCGTCGTGCCGGCCGACTACCTCGAGCGCTACGGCACCGACACGCTGCGCGCCTACCTCATGTTCGGCTTCGCCTTCGCCGAGGGCGGGGACTGGACCGACGAGGGCATCGACGGCATCTGGCGCTACCTCAACCGCGTCTGGCGCCTGGTGGACGCGGTGCTCGAGGACCGCTCGCCCGCCGGCGACGCGCCCGCCGACGCCGCCGCCATGACGGACGAGCAGGCCGCCGCGCGCTGGCCGCAGCTGCGCCTGGTGCTGCACAACTCGGTGCGCGGCTGCACGCAGGACCTCGAGCGCTTCCAGTTCAACACGGCGCTCAGCCGCCTGATGGAGCTGACCAACGCCCTCTACCACTACTGCGGCCGCGAGCGGCCCGCGCCCGGGGACGCGGACTTCCGCGGGTCGCTGACGGCGCTGGTGCAGATGCTCGCTCCCTTCACGCCCCACCTGGGCGCCGAACTGTGGCGGCTGGGCCGGGACGGCTCGGTCTTCGACCACCCGTGGCCGTCTGGCGCGACGAGTACCTCGTCGCCGACTCGGTCACCTACGTCATCCAGATCAACGGCAAGATCCGCGAGCGCATGGAGGCGCCCCGCGACGCCGACGTCCGGCAGATCGAGCGCGACGCGCTCGCGCACGGCCGCGTCCCCGAGCTGATCGGGGCGGGGCCGGTGCGCAAGGTCGTCGTCGTGCCCGGCAAGCTCGTGAACATCGTCGTCTGAACGGGGTCGGACGGGGGACGGCCATGAATTACTGGGACCTGTTGGCCGAGGCCCGCGCCCGGCTCGACGAGGGCGACCTGCGCGGGGCGGAGTCCAGCTTCACCGAGGCGGCCGGCAGCCGCGAGCATTCGCCCGTGCGCGTCTTCCTGAGCGAGAAGATGGGCAGCGCCGCCAAACGCGCCCTGACCCGCCTGCGCGGCGCCGGCGCCGCCGAGAAGGGCGAGGCCGGGCGCTGGGACCGCGAGCGGGACGCGTTCGTGGCGAGCTACCGCGAGCAGGCGCGCGGCCTGCTGGACCGCGCGCGCACCTCGGTCGCGACGCCGGGCACCTTCCCGCCGCGCGAGCGGCTGCACCTGGCGGCCGGCGCCGCCTACCTCACCGCGACCAGCGAACTGGCCGACCTGCGCCGGATCGATCCCTCGCCTTTTCTCGAAGCGGCCCTGGCCGCAGCCTGCGACGGCGGTTGCCCGCCGCCGGACGGGCTGCTCGCCGTCTCGCTGCCCCTGGCCGCGGACGTCCGCTGCGGGCTGGCGGCCCGCACTCTGGAATTCGCGCGCCGCGGGGCGGCGGACGAGGCCGTCCGCGGTCTCGCCCGCGATGCCGACGCCCTGCTCGCACCGGAACACATGGTCGGCCCCGCCCAGGAGGCCGAGCGGCTCTGGCTCTCCGCCCAGCTGGCCGATGGCCCGCTCGACGATGCGCGCCGCGCGCCGCCGGACCTACGCCGCCTGCTCGCGGCTGGAGGGGACGCCCGCCGATCGGCGCGACCTGGCCCGCCTGGCCGCCGCCGCCCTGCTCGCCAACCTGGAACGCTTCGCCTCGCCGGTCCCGCGTTACGACGAGGCCCTGGGGCTGCTCGAGGCGACCGCCGTCGACGCCTCCGTCGAGCG
>JADJIV010000001.1:0-247559 GCA_016706845.1 bacterium | reverse complement strand
GGCGGCGGGGGCGTCGGGCGTCTGCGGATCGCCGGGATCGCCGGGTGGTTCGATCGGCACGGCGTCAACGCACTGGGCGGGTAGGATGTGCAGGCCGCAGTCGCCGTCCGCGACGTAGATGCAGCCGTCGCCGACGGCCACCCGGTGCGAGAAGCCCGGGGTGTCCTTGCCGCCCACGAGGACCGGTAGGTCCGGCTGTGAGACGTTGATCACCTGGACGCCGCGGCCGGATACCGCGACGTAGGCGTGCGGGCCCGCGACCGCCACGCCGAAGGCGTCCGCGGACAGCTCGATGCGGCTCACGGTCTTCAGGCACTTCGGATCCGAGATGTCGACGATCTGGAGGTAGCTGCCGATCGTCACGAAGGCGTGCGTGCTCGTGGTGGCCACGCCGGTGGCGAGGAAGGGCATGCTCTCGGCGCTGACGAGGCGCGGAGCCAGTGGATTGCGGACGCTCACGACCTGCAGGCCGGACGATCCCGCGGCGACGTAGGCGTGGTTCCCCGATAAGGAGACCCCCCGTGCGGTGCCAGGCAGCAAAAGCCCGGCCACGATCAGGGGCGCCGACGGATCCGTGACGTCGACCACCTGAGTCCGCCGACGCCGTCGGCGACGTAGGCGTAGCCGTTCGCGCCGTCGACGCCGTGGGCGGAGCCGGGCGTGTCGACGCCGCCGAGTCTGCGCAAGGCGAGGGGATCCGCCGCAGCGACCACCTGGAGTCCGGCCTCGCTGGCACGCGACGAGCCAGGTATCGACGACCACCACGCTCTCCGCACTGCCCGGCACCGCGAGCAGGAAGGAGATGCGCGCGTCCTCGGGATCCCGCACATCGATGGCGTAGAGCCCGGCCATCGCGTTGGCCAGCAGGACGTGACCGCCGGCCGTTGCGACACCCAAGGCGTCCAGGTTCGTATCCACCTGGTCCAGGACGGGCGATGGCTGCGGCGAAGAAATCCGGATCACCTGCAGGCCGGTGTCGTGATCGGCGACGAAAGCCAGGTCCTGCTGGATTGCCATCTGCCGGACCCAGCCACCGGTGATCACGCCCCCCACGACCGAGGGCGATGCGGGATCCGCGATGTGGACGACTACCATGCCGGTCTGCCCGTCGGCGACGTAGGCCCAGGGACCATCGACGATCACGTCCCAGGCTTCTCCCGGTGTATCGGCAGTCCCGACGTGGAAGGGCTGGGTCGGATCGGTAACGTCGATCACCGCAAGGCCTTCGAAGCGGTCGGCGACGAAGGCGAGTCCGTCGACCACCGCCACGCCCAGGGCCGAGCCCGGCGTGTCGAACTCGCCGACGATGCGGGGATGGGACGGATCAGCGACGTCGATGATCTGCAATCCCCGCCATTCGTCCGCGACGTAGGCGTACGGACCGTCGACGGCCACGGCGTAGGCCCAGCCGGGCGTGTCGATGCCGCCCACCTGCGTCGGCGCCAGCGGGTCGGCGACATCGATGATCTGCAGCCCGGTCCGGCGGGTCGCGACGTAGGCCAGAGAACCCGAAAGGGTCACGCCCCAGGCTTCCCCCGGCGTGTCGAGCGAGGCGACGAGACGCGGCGCCAGCGGGTCGGCGACGTCGACGATCTGCAGCCCATCCAGAAAGTCGGCGATGTAGGCGTAGGTGCCGCGGACGGCCACGCCGTGGGCGTCGCCCGGCGTCGCCAGCCTGCCTTCGGTGAAGGGCTGTGACGGGTCCGAGATGTCGATCGAGCGCAGGCCATCCAGGTCCGTGACGCACAGCAAATCGCCGTCCACGGCCACCCAGTACGGCGTCCCGGCGACGTGGATCCCCCGCTGCCAGTGCAGGTAGTCGCCGTAATCGAGGCACGCGGCGGCGGTCCGCCCGGCGAGGACGGCGCACGCAACAGCGGCGGCGGCGACCACGAAGCGAGCCTGGATGCGAGGCATCGCAGACGGTGCAAACACGCGAACCTCCCCTTCGCCGCCTTCCTCGGGGCGATATCAGCGCACCAGCATGGCCTTCACCGCGCTCGTTCCTGTCTCGGTCACAATCCTGATCACGTAGGCCCCGGCCGGGACGTCACGGTCGCGCTCGTCGCGGCCGTTCCACGTTGTGGCATGGGTGCCGGTCGGGTATGAGCCGTCGGCCAGGACCTTGATCAGGCTTCCGGTCAGCGAGTGCACGGCGACAAGGGCTGTGCCCGGCCGGGCCAGCGTGTATGAAACCATTGTGCTCGGATTGAAGGGGTTCGGGTAGACATGCAACCGGGGTACACAGGACCCAGGCGGTTCGGATGATCCGAAACTCACCGTCAGCTCGCCAAGAGTGGTCCAGGCGTCCGGCGTCGCTGCGTATGACAGCGTGTAATGCGCCTGTGATGCTGTGGCGAGATGCAGTGCGGCGTCATGGGCCATGTAACTCATGTCGCCCGGATCCGGCGTGAACGGGACATTCCAGCTCGCATCGTCGGTGTCGGCGTTCAAACGCAACGATACCCGGGCGGTCGGCGCCGACAGCGCCCATGTCAGCGTGACGGCTCGCGCCTGCGGGGCCGGCGTACCGGATTGCCCCGTATCAAGCGGTTGGCCGGGCGATGGGTCGTCCACCATGGCCGTGAATGCGGTGAGCAGGGTCGGCACGGCGTTGCCGCACTGTCCCGGCATGATCTGTAAGCCGTTGTATCTGGTGCCGATTACGACGTTATCCTGATAGACGGCCAATTCGATGGCATCGCCCTGGATCACGGAATTGCCCACGAAACTCGGCGATGACGGTGATCCGATGTCCAGGACCGTGAGCCCGGCGGAGTAGTTGGCCACGTAGACGTGAGTTCCGGAAATCGCCACACTTTTCACGCTGCTCGACAGGTCGACGCGCCCGAGCGGACGAGGACTCTCGGGCTGGGCAATATCCAGGAACTGGACGTAGCTCGTGTTGGCGACGGCGGCGTGACGGCCCTGGGCGGCCACTTTGTAGATTCCCTGCGAGGGGGACGTGGTGCCGATGATGTGCGGACTCTTGGGATCCGCGATGTCGATCACCTGGAGCGAGTTGCTGTCGGCCAGGTAGGCGACGCCCCCCGCGATGACGATGTCCACGGCATAGCCGGGCGTGTCCGCAGCGCCGACAATCCTGGGGTTCTGCGGATCCCTGACGTTGATGACCTGGAGTCCGTAATCATCGTCCGCAACGTAGGCATGGATGCCATCGAGGGCCACGGCCAGAGCCGATCCGGGTGTATCGACGCACCCGATGATCCGAGGAACTCGCGGGTTCGTGATGTCGACCACCTGCAGGCCGGCGTCGCCGTCGGCGACGAACGCGAAGGAGCCCGAAACGGCGGTGCCATAGGCGTAGCCCGGCGTGTTGACGTTGCTCAGGGACACCGGATGTCGGGGGTTCGAAAGATCGACGATCTCCATCCCGGTATACCGGCAGGCCGCGAAGGCGTAGTGGCCGGATACAGCGACGTCATAGATGTCGCTCAAGGTGTCGGCCTCGCCCAGAACCTCAGGATTGCCGGGGTTCGATGCGTCATAGACGAGAAGTCCGACTCCGAAAACAGCCAAGTAGACGTTGGATCCGGAGACGGCCACTCCGTAGGCTGAGGCTGTAGTCTCCACGCTGCCGATGAGTTGCGGATTGAACTGGGAAGAGACGTCCACGACGTGCAGGCCGCCGTCGACGGCACAGATGTAGGCCAGATTGCCGACGATGCAGACGTCTTGGGACAGATTCGGCATGCTGACATGCCCAGCGAGGAACGGCGCCGCCGGATTCATGACGTTGATGACCCGCAGGCCGGTGTAAAAGCTGGCGACGTAGACGTTGGTGGCTGTGGCCGCGACGCCGCGCGCGCTGCCCCACATCTGAACACTGCTGATGATCTGTGGACTTTCGGGATTCGAGATATCTACGATCTGCAGGCCTGCATTGTCGGCGGCGACGAAGGCACGATTGCCGATCACAGCCACATCGTGTGCGTCATCGGAAAAGTGCAGTCGGCCTACGATTTGAGGTGTTTCTGGTCGTGTGATGTCGATCACCAGCAATCCCGTGTCGAGGTCGGCCAGGTAAGCATATGCTCCTTCGACGACCACGCGCCACGCGCGCCCCGGCGTGTCCACGCTACCTGCGATGCACGGGCCGTTCGGTTTGGTGATGTCGATGACCTGCAGGCCGGCGTGATCGTCCGCCACGTATAAATAATGACCGGATACCGCCACTCCCCATGCAGCGTCAGGCGTGTCGACGCTTCCCACGATCACCGGAGAGGTCGGATCGGAAATATCGATCACCTGGATGCCGTAATTCGATATTGCGAGGTAGGCGTAATTGCCCGAGACGGTCACATCGCGTGAGGAACGCCATGTGTTCAGGGCGCCGATCTGATGCAGGTAGTCCGTGTAATCAATGCAGACAGCCCCGCTCGGCCCCGTACAGCACGCGCTGATCAGGATTGCGGTGATGAGGGCGGGAATCGATGGTCGTCGGTCGAAGCTGAACCGAGAGGAAAGTGGAGGAGCGCTGCGTTGCGCAACCGGCGGTAATGTTAATCCGCATTGCATGTCTAGCCTTTCGGCCAGTGGTGCATTGGGGGAGTGCGAATGATGCACCCACACCGGGCCGAATTCGGTCGTGGAGCCGGGCGTCAGTGGTGATCGAATCCAGATATCCCTATCGACGACTTCAATGGATGCATCCGTCAGTACTATTCTACGCCGATTCGCGTCCGATTTCTAGAAGAACGCCTTCGCCACCTTCAAGATCCCCTGCTTCCATGGCACCCGATGCGAAACCCCCGACCGCCCCTCGAACTCCGCGAGGTGCTCCAGGTACCATCGGTAGTTCCTCACCAGCGCCTGCTTGTTCGAATACTGGGGGTCGAACCCCAGCACCCGCTCCGCCTTCTCGATCGAGACGAAGGAGTCCTCGCTCGCGGTCTCGTAGACCCACTTGTAGAGCGGGGAGAGCTTCATGGCCTCCAGCAGCCGCAGGGTCGCGATGACCGGTCCGGCCGGGAACCCGCGGATCTTCTTGCCGAAGCCCGCCTCGTCCAGCACGGCCTGGTAGTCCTCGCGCATGGTCGTGAACTCGCGCGCGCCCAGGTTGAAGACGTCGTCGACCTTCTCGCGGGGGCCGGTCAGACAGAGGTGGATGCCCTGGCAGATGTCCTCGACGTCGGCCAGCTGGTAGCGGTTGCGGCCGTCGCCGATCATCGGGAAGCCCTTGCCGTCCTTGGCCCAGTCGTAGAAGAGGGCGAAGACGCCCAGCCGCTCCGGCCCGATGAAGGACTTCGGGCGCACGATCGGCACGCACAGGCCGCGCGCGCGGAACTCCGCGCAGACCTGCTCGGCCTCGACCTTGCTCTCGCCGTAGGGACCCACGCCGTGCAGGCGGTCGTCCTCGAGCAGCGGGTGGTGGTCGGGGATGCCGTAGACGGCGGTCGAGGAGACGTGCACGACCCGCTCGCAGCCCGCGTCCAGGGCGGCCTGCAGCACGGTGCGGGTGCCGTCGAGGTCGGTCGAGCGGATCTCCTCGCGCGTGTACAGCGGCAGCGCGGCCGCGGCGTGCACGACCTGCGCGCAGCCGGCGACGGCGCGGTCCACGTCGGCGCGGTTGCGGATGTCGCCGTCGAACACGCGCACGCGCGGGTCATCGCGCTCGGGGTAGTCGAAGGGCGCGACGTCCAGCGAGACCACCTCGTAGCCCCGCGCGAGCAGGTAGCGCACCATGTTGATGCCGAGAAAACCGGCGCCGCCGGTGACGAGGCAGCGTGTCTGCGTGGTCGATCCGTTGTTCATATCATCGTCCTCGTCCGGGGTTGTCGTGGATCGCGCGTTCGAACATAGGCAGTCGATCGCCCCCGCGCCAGTTCACAACCGTTCACTGATCGATGGGTTGTGGCTGCGGATATTCTCTGTCATGCCCACGCTGCTGTTCGACTTGGATCCGCACATCCTGTCGTGACAGGGGTGTCCTGCAGGCCCTGGAGCCAGGATGGCGGAAGGGCCGGAAGGTCAAGCGAGTCGGGCACAGGACGTGCCCGACGAGCGCCCCCTGTCACCACAGGATGTGTGGATCCAAGTCGCAACACTGCATGAGCAGAGACAACTTCACGGCAAGAACCTAATGCAACCGACTCGCGACCATCACCACCCCGCGACGATCAGCAGCAGACCCACCCCCTGCACCAGGTCGAGGCTCTCCCCGAGCCAGAGCGCCGACGCCGACACCACGATCAGGAAGCCCGTGCCGGTCATGATCGGGTAGGCCAGTGAAACCGGGACGCGGCTCAGCACGTAGGCGTAGCTCACGACGTTCACGGCGAACAGGGCGATGCCTCCCGCCACCAGCGGATTCAGCAGGATCTGGCGCAGGGCGCCGAGGGGGTCGGCGGGATCGACCGGCCGGTCGCGCATGCCGGCGCGGATCAGCAGATTGGCGGCGGCGTTGGCGCTCAGGGCCAGGATCAGGGCCAGGACGTGCGGCTTCATGGTCCTCCGGGGGTTGGCGACCGCCGCCGATCATAACATTCCGGCCGCCGCAAGCGCCCTGCGCGATCTGATTCCCTTGACAGGATGAAAAACCGCACCATATTGAGCGACGTGAAACGATTAAACAGATAACGTTTCAAAGTTTCGCAACGATGGGACCGACGATGTCCGAAGCGCGCCAGCAAGACAAGTCGCTGCAACTATATACAGTTGCAGAACCGCTGTTCGAGCGCTACGGCTTCCGCAAGACGACTGTGGAGGAGATCTGCCGGGCCGCCGGGGTTTCCAAGCGGACCTTCTACGAGCTGTTCCGCGACAAGGCGGACCTGCTCACCAAGATGCTCGTCCACATGGCCAGCGAGGCGGTGTTGGGCTGGCGGGACACGCTGGATCCCGGCCAATCGGCCATCGAGAAGATCCTGTCCTACCTCGACGGCTACGAAGCCTTCGGCCGGCGGCACCCCGCGTTCCAGAAGTGCATGCACGAGTTCGACGACGGTCAATGCAGCCGCGAGTTCGAAAATCACCCCAGCGTCGAGGCCATGCGCGACGCCCTGGCCGGCGTGCTGGCCGAAGGGGTCGCCAGCGGCGAGCTGCGGCCGCTGGACCCGGCGACGCTCGTGTGGATCATCGACAGCCTGCTGGACTCGATGTACTACATGTTCCCGCAGATGACCGGGCGGCCGAGCGCGCTCGAGGATCCGGTCCTGGCGAGCGAACTGCGCGCCTTCATCATCAACGGCATCCGCAACCCCGACCACGACCCCGTACGGAGGACACGATGACCATCGGACACCTGGCGCGCGCGGCGCTGCTGGCCGCCGTCTGCCTGGGAGCAGCCTGCGCGGCGATCGCCGCCGACGAGCCGGTCCCCGCGACCCTCGACACGGGTCCCGGCCCCGTCATCGCGGCGCGCCCCGGGGCGACCGAGACCCTGGACCTCGAAGTCCTGCGCGCAGCGCGCGCTGGCCGGCAACGACCTGCTCCAGGCCGAGCGCTTCCGCCGCCGCGAGCTCGACGGCCAGATGAAGCAGGCCCTCGCCACGGGCCTGCCGACCCTCGACGCCACGGGCACCTGGTCGCGCGGCCGCGACCCGAGCTTCGCCCTGGACTCCAGCTTCGGCGGCGGCGGCGGCTCCACGGGCAGCGCCCTGATCGACAGCCTGTTCGGCGGCTTCAGCTTCATCCCGCCGCCCGAGGACATCCCGGCCCAGACCTACTGGCGCTCGAGCCTGAACCTGAGCTGGACCCTGAACCCGATCAAGATCCTCGGCGCGATCGGCGCCGCGGGGCAGGGCATCCGCCGCCAGGACCTGGCCCTGCTGGGCGTCGTGCACCAGACGGAACAGGATGTGGTGGCGGCCTACCACGGCACCGTTCTGGCCGCCGAGGAGCTGTCCGCCGTCGAGGCGGAGTTCCGCAACCAGGAGGAGTTCCTGGACATCTCGCGCCTGCGCTTCGAGCTCGGGATGGTGACCGAGCTGGACACGCTGCAGGCCGCGGTCGCGGTGGCGAACCTGTCGCCGCGGCTGCGCCAGTCGCAGCAGGGGCTGCGCACCGCCGGCGCCCGTCTCAACGCCCTGATGGGCAGCGACCCCGAGGCGCCCCTGAGCATCCGCAACGAGCAGCGCGTGGAGTCCGACGACGTGGTGCGCGCGACGGCGCTGGCCCTGGCCGCGCGCCGGCCCGACGTGCAGCAGGCCGAGGTGATGAGCGACCTGCTGCGCCAGAGCCGGCGCGTGCAGAAGTCCGAGATGCGCCCCTACCTGTCGATGCTCGGCAGCTACGGCTACATCGGTCGGCGCCTGAAGGATCTCGACAACACCGGCCACGACTTCTGGAGCGCCAGCGTGGCGCTGAACGTGCCGCTGTTCGACGGGCTGCTGACCCGGGGCCTGGTCCAGCAGACCGAGGCCTCGATCCTGCGCAACGAGTCCGAGCGCAACGGTCTGCTGCGGCAGGCGCGCGTCGAGGTGCTCGACCTGCTCGACGGCCGCGACGCCGCCCGCGACAACCTGCGCGCGGCCGAGCTGAACCTGGCCCGGGCCGAGGACCTGCTGGAGACCAGCACCCTGCTGCTGCGGCACGGCAAGGCCGACTACCTGACCGTGCTGCAGTCCGAGGCGGAGCGCTCCCGCGCCCGCACCAACCTGATCCAGGCGCGGTACGACGTGCTGACCACGACCGCGTCCCTGAAGCGCGCCATCGGCGTCTCGCCCCTGCTGCCCCTGGCGGCGGTCGACGGGCTCGTCGCGGGAGGTTCGCAGTGACCATCGGAACGGAGAAGACCATCATGACGACGCGCAAGCTGTTCGCCGCCGCGGCCCTGATGCTGGCCCCGGCGCTGCTGTCGATCGCGGGCTGCGGACCCAAGGGCGGCGCCGCGCCGCCGGCCGAGACCGCCCGCAACGTCCGCGTGCTGGAGCTGGACGCCACCGACCTGACCGAGATGTTCGAGGTCTCCGGCGCGGTGCAGCCCCTGCGCGGCACCGACGTCGCCGCCGAAGAGGGCGGCACCGTGGCCGCGATCCCGCACGACAAGGGTGCGCGCGTGGCCAAGGGGCAGACCCTCATCGAACTGGACCGCCGCCTGCTGGCGGCGGAAGCCGACGCCGCCCGCGCCGACCTGGCGCTGCAGGCCTACAACGTCGAGCAGACGCAGCGCCTGTTCGACGCCGGCAAGGTCAGCCGCGTCGAACTGCTGACCGCCGAGGCGCTGCACGGCCGGTCCGCGGCCGCGGCGCGCGTCGCCGAGCTGCGGCACGAGCGGGCCGCCGTCGCGGCCCCCTACGCCGGGATCGTGGCCGAGCGCTTCGTGGAGCCGGGTCAGCTGGTGGCGCCGGGCACCGTCGTGGCCCGCGTGGTCGACCCGTCCGTCCTGAAGCTCGCCGGCTGGCTGACCGAGCGCGACATCGTCTGGCTGCGCGAGGGCGCGGCGGCCGAGGTCACGCTCGACGGCGTCGCGGCCCCCGTCGCGGGGCGCGTGGCCTGGCTCGGCTTCGAGGCGGACCCGGTCACCGGCAAGTTCCCGCTGGAGATCCGGCTGGACAACCGGGACCTGTCGCTGCGGCCGGGCGTGGTCGGCCGCGCCCGCATCCACAAGCAGACCCTCGCGGGCGTGATCGCCATCCCGCGCGACGCGGTGCTGGACGCCGGCGGCGGCGCGGCGGTCTACGTCGTCGAGGGGGACCGCGCGCAGCTGCGCCGCGTCGTCCTGGGAGTCGACCAGGGGATGCTCGTCCAGGTCGTCGAGGGCCTGCGCGCCGGCGAGCTGCTGGTCGTGCGCGGCCAGCGCGACCTCATCGACGGCGCGCTGGTCAAGACGGTCGAGACGGCGAGCGCCCGCGACGGCAGCCTCGCCGGCGACCCGACCGCGACCACCGAGGCCGGCGCCGCGACGCGCGACGCGGCTTCCCCGACGGAGGCCGCGCGATGAGGCTGATCAGCGGCGCGATCCGCCGGTACCCGATGATCTTCGCCTTCATGGCGATCATCACGATCGTGGGCGTCAAGAGCTACCTCGAGCTGCCGCGCGAGTCGAGCCCCGACGTCAAGATCCCCTACGTGATGGTGATGACGCCGTACTCGGGCGCCGGACCCGAGGACGTCGAGAACCTCATCACGCGCAAGCTCGAGCAGGAGCTCAAGGGGCTGGCCGACCTCAAGGAGATGACCAGCACCTCGGTCGAGGGCGCCTCGACCATCGTGCTCGAGTTCACCACCGACGTGGAGATGAGCGACGCCCTGCAGAAGGTGCGCGACCGCGTCGACCTGGCCAAGCCCGAGCTGCCCGAGGACCCGCGCGACGACATGATGATCCTGGAGCTCAGTTCCTCGGACTGGCCCATCGTGCAGATCAACCTGGCGGCCGACTACGACCCCGCGCTGCTGAAGCAGGCGGGGGAGGACCTGCAGGAGGCCTTCGAGCAGGTTCGCGGCGTGCTCGAGGTGAAGCTGACCGGCGGCGTGGAGCACGAGGTGCGCGTGGACGTCGACCCCGAGCGCCTGCGCTTCTACAACCTGAGCCTGCAGGACGTCCAGGACGCCATCTCCCTGCAGAACGTGACCATCCCCGGCGGCAAGCTGTCCCTGGGCACCTACGACTACCAGGTGAGCGTGCCCGGCGAGGTCGAGCGCGCCGAGGAGATCCTCGGCTTCGTGCTCAACCTCGGGCTGCCGGACCCCGTCTACGTCCGCGACGTGGCCGAGGTCAGCTTCGGCATCAAGGACCGCGAGAGCTTCTCGCGCGTCAACGGCAAGGAGGCCGTGATCCTCACGGTCACCAAGCGCAGCGGCGAGAACATCATCGACATCGTGGACGAGATCAAGGTCGTGCTCGAGCGCGAGCGGCCGCGGCTGCCGGCGGGCACCGAGGTGAGCCTGGTCGGCGACCAGTCCAAGGACATCCGCGACATGGTCCGCGAGCTGGAGAACAACATCATCAGCGGCCTGATCCTGGTGGTGCTGGTGCTGCTGCTGTTCATGGGCTTCACCAACGCCCTGTTCGTGGGCACGGCGATCCCCCTGTCGATGCTGCTGACCTTCATCACGCTGCGGGCGCTGGGCATCACCCTGAACATGGTGGTGCTGTTCTCGCTGATCCTCGCGCTGGGCATGCTCGTGGACAACGGCATCGTGATCGTGGAGAACATCTACCGCCAGCGCGGCAAGGGGAAGGAGCCCGTGGAGGCCGCCGTCTACGGCGCGTCGCAGGTGGCCGCCGCGGTCACCTCCTCGACCCTGACCACGGTGGTCGCCTTCGCGCCGATGATCTTCTGGCCCGGGATCATGGGCGAGTTCATGAAGTACCTGCCGATCACGGTCATCATCTCGCTGCTGGCGTCGCTGCTGGTGGCGCTGGTCTTCAACCCCGTCATGTGCGCGCGGTTCATGCAGCCGCCGCGGACCGGCGGCGGGCGCGAGGGCATCGGCGACCGCCTCATGCGGTACGGCCTGAAGTCGTACGAGCCCACGCTGCGCTGGGCCCTGCGGCGGCCGGGCGTGGTGATGGGCGGCATGACCGCCCTGCTGATCGGCACCTTCATGCTGTTCGGCGCCTTCAACCACGGCGTCGAGCTGTTCCCGGACGTCGACCCCCGCCTGGCCTACGTCTCGATCACCGCGCCCTCGGGCACGCGGGTCGAGGTCAGCGACGCCTACACCGCCGAGGTGGAGGCGGCGGTCGCGGCGCTGCCCGACCTGAAGGCCTTCACCGGCCAGGTCGGCGCCGAGAGCGGCTTCGCCTCGAGCAGCCAGGCCCCGGCCAACAAGTCCCTGGTGACGATGGAGTTCATCGACCAGGAGGACCGCTCCCAGTCCTCGCGCACGACGATCGAGCAGCTGCGCGACGCGCTGCGCGACTTCACCGGCGCGCGCCTGGTCATCGACAAGCAGGAAGAGGGCCCGCCCACCGGCAAGCCCGTGAACATCGAGATCTCCGGCGACGACTTCGCTGTCCTGGGCGACCTGGCCGCCACGGTCAGGGAGCGCATCCGCGGCGTCGAGGGCCTGGTCGACGTGATGGACGACTACGACCGCAACCTCCCGCAGATCGAGGTGCGCCAGGACGTGGACAAGGCCGGGCGCTTCGGCCTGCGGACCGTGGACGTCGCCGGCACCGTGCGCACCGCCCTGCTCGGCGCCGAGACGGCGAAGTTCCGCACCGGCGAAGACGAGTACGACATCCGCGTGCGGGTGCAACAGCCGTTCCGCCAGAAGGTCGAGGACCTCGAAAGCATGACCGTGTTCTACGAGGGCCAGCAGATCCCGCTGTCGTCCTTCGCCACGGCCGAGTTCAAGACGGGCCTGGCCGCCATCACCCGCATCGACGGCGAGCGCGTGGTGACGGTCTCGGCCGACGCCGCCGCCGGCTACAACGGCAACGCCCTGCTGGCCCAGGTGCAGCAGCGGCTGGCGGGCTTCGCGCTGCCGCCCGGCTACGGCCTGACCTACACCGGCGAGAGCGAGGACCAGCAGGAGGCGCAGGCCTTCCTCAGCGACGCCTTCGGCCTGGCCGTCATGCTCATCTTCCTGGTGCTGATCAGCGAGTTCAGCTCGGTGACCACACCGCTGGTGATCCTGTTCAGCGTCATCCTGTCGCTCATCGGCGTCATGATGGGCCTGATGTTCACCGGCACGCCCTTCGGCATCATCATGACCGGCGTGGGCGTGGTCTCGCTGGCCGGCGTCGTGGTCAACAACGCCATCGTGCTGCTGGACTACGTGGGCAAGCTGCGCGAGCGCGGCATCGCGACGGGGGAGGCCCTGGTCCAGGCCGGGCTCACCCGCTTCCGGCCCGTGATCCTGACTGCGGTGACCACCATCCTGGGGCTGATCCCGTTGACGACCGGCGTGTCGATCGATTTCTTCAGCCTGTTCAAGGGCGAATGGGGCGGTGTGGTGACCTTCGGCGGCGAGTCCAGCGCCTGGTGGGGCCCGATGGGCGTGGCCGTGATCTGGGGCCTCGGCGTGGCCACCTTCCTGACGCTCGTGGTGGTGCCGGTGATGTACTCGCTGCTGGAGCCGACGAAGCGCCGGCTGCGGGCCCTGTTCATCGGCTGGTGGTGGGACCGCCGGCACGGGCGCGGCGAGGGTTACTGAGCCCGGTCCGTCCGCCGCACGCAACGAGGCGCGTCCCCCGGGGCGCGCCTCTGCGCATCCCCGCAAACCTCCGCTGGCGGCGACCGTCGTTCGACGCTAGGTTTCCTCCCCATGACGCCAACGAGAAACACACCCGGCCTGCTCGACGCCCGCGGCGTCGCCGTGGTCCCCGGACCCTACCTGCGCGTGGCCTCGCTGGTGCCGAGCCTGACCGACACCGTGTTCGGTCTCGGCCGCGGCGACAATCTGGTGGCCCGGACCGCCTACTGCGAGGAGCCGCGCGGCCTGGTCGCGCGCGTCCCCGCCTGCGGCGGCACCAAAAACCCGCGCCTGGACGCCATCCTCGCGCTGCGGCCGGACCTGGTCCTGGCCTGTCTCGAGGAGAACAAGACCGCGCACCTGGACGCGCTCGCCGCGGCGGGCGTGCCCGTGTTCGCGGTGATGCCGCGCAGCCTGGACGACGTCGACGCGCTGCTGAAGGACCTCGGCATCCTGCTCGACGCCGAGATCGCCGCGCTGGCCGCGCGCGGGACCCTGGCCGCCGCGCGCGCCGACGCGGCCGCCGTGCGCCGGCGCCGCGCACCGGTCGCCGCGGCGACCCTGATCTGGAAGGACCCCTGGATGGCCGCGGGCGGCCACACCCACATCGACGCGGTCATGGCCGAAGTCGGCCTGCGCAACGTCTACGCGGGCCACGAGGACTACCCGGCCACGACCCTGGAGGAGCTGGCGGCCCTGGCGCCCGCGCTGGTCCTGCTGCCCGACGAGCCCTACCACTTCACCAAGCGCGACGCCGCCGCCGTCGCCGAGGCCGCGCGCCTGGCCGGCCCCGAGCGCTGCCCCCGCATCCCCGGCAAGCTGCTGAGCTGGTACGGGACCCGCACGGCGGGCTCGCTGCGGGAGCTGCTGCGGCTGCTGAACCGCTTCGCCCCGGCCGATCCCGCGCCCCCGGCGGGCTGATCGCCGGCGGAGGTCACCCGTGCACTGGACAGAAATCCTCGGCTACGCCGCCTCGGCGCTCGTGGCGGTCTCGCTGACCATGGGCTCGCTCGTCAAGCTGCGCGTCATCAACCTGGCCGGCGCCGTCCTGTTCGCCGTCTACGGGGCCCTGCTGGGGGTCTGGCCGGTGCTGCTGGTGAACGGCTTCATCGCCGTGGTGAACGTGGTCTTCCTGGTGCAGCTGCTCAACCGCCGCCCCGACTACTTCCAGCTCATGCCGATGCGCGACCGCGACAACCCCTTCCTGCGCCGCTTCCTCGACTTCCACGCCCCGGACGTGCGCCGCTACTTCCCCGGCTTCGACCTCGACCGGCTGCAGAACCCGACGATCGTCTTCGTCCTGCGCAACATGGTGCCGGTCGGCGTGCTGGTCTGCTCGCCCGACACGCCCGGCACGCTGCGGATCCACCTGGACTACGTCCTGCCGCCCTGGCGCGACCTGCGCTGCGCCCGCTACTTCTACCGGGAATGGGGTCCGGTCCTGGCCGACAACGGCTTCCGCCGCTTCGTGGCGCACACCGATGCCGGCCTGCACCGCAACTACCTGCGCCGCATGGGCTACCGGCCCGACGGGGAGCGGGGGGAGGGTTGGTACTCCCGGCCCGTCCTGGGAGGCTGAAATCCGATCCGCATTATATGTAATTGGTCAATAAATCATGAAGATGCGATGGTTATGTCTTGATTTTCCGCCCCCCGGGTTCCTCTATTTGACTGTCCCCGGTTGATATAGTCACAACAGGACGGTTCCCACATGAAGCGATGCCCGATCCTCCCCTTTGCGGCACTCCTGACGCTGGCGTGCCTGCTCGTTCCGGCCGGCCGGGTCCTCGCCTTCACGGCGACCGACTGCGCAGACTGCCACACCGGCTCCGGCGGCGACCCCGCCGAGATCAACGCCGAATCCCTGATCGGCAGCGTCCACGACGGCTTCGAGTGCACGGATTGCCACGCCGGCATCACGGAACTGCCCCACGACACGCTGTCGCCGGTCGATTGCGGCAGTTGCCACACGGACGAGGCGGCCACCTACCAGGTCCACGGCCGCGGCGTGGTCGGCAAGTCGCCCTACATCCCGTCCTGCAAGGACTGCCACGGCACCCACGACATCCTGCCCTCGTCCGACCGGCACGCCCTGACCAACCCGATGAACCTGCCGACGACCTGCGGCAACTGCCACGAGGATTCGACCCTCGTGGCCGATCTCAAGATCAAGTTCAAGCACCCGATCCGCGTCTACAGCCAGAGCGTCCACGGCCGGGCGACGGCCGGCGGCGTCCAGCAGGCGGCGAGCTGCAACGACTGCCACAGCACCGGCGGCTCCGCCCACATGATCCTGCCGCCGAGCGACATGCGATCGACCATCGCCCACTTCAACATCCCGACCACCTGCGGCAAGTGCCACACCGCCATCTCGCAGGACTACTGGGAAGGCATCCACGGCCAGATCACCGCCCGCGGCGAGGTGGACACGCCGGTCTGCACCACCTGCCACGGCGAGCACGGCATCCTGCCCACCGACGACCCCCGCTCGCCGGTGAGCCCCAACCGCATGGCCGAGGCGACCTGCACGCCCTGCCACGAGTCGGCGACCCTGAACGAGAAGTACGACCTGCCGACCGGCCGCCTGCAGTCGTTCGTGGACTCCTACCACGGCCTGAAGAGCAAGGCCGGCGACAAGCTGGTCGCCAACTGCGCCTCCTGCCACGGCGCGCACCTGATCCTGCCCTCGACCGACCCGCGCTCGTCGGTCAACCCCGCCAACCTGCAGAAGACCTGCGGCCACTGCCACGCGGGGATCACCGCCGACGTCGCCAACCAGACGATCCACGAGTCCGCCACCGGCCACAAGTCCGGCGCCGCGCACGTCATCCAGATCATCTACATCACGCTGATCGCCCTGGTGATCGGCGGCATGACGCTGCACTGGCTCATCGACCTGGTCCGCCAGATCCACCGGGTGATCCACGAGAAGCCCCAGGTCCGCCGCATGACCACCAACGAGGTCTTCCAGCACACGGTGTTGGCCGTCTCGTTCACCGTGCTGGTGGTCACCGGATTCTCCCTGCGGTTCTACGATTCGTGGTGGAGCGTGCTGCTCTTCGGCCGCGAGGGCGGCTTCGCCGTGCGCGGCTACATCCACCGCGGCGCCGCCGTGGTGATGATCCTCGGCGCCGTCTACCACGCCTTCTACCTGCTGACCCCCCGCGGCCGCGAGTTCCTGCGCGGCATGATGCCCAACTGGGAGGACGCGAAGCAGCTGCTGCAGCGCACGAAATTCAACCTGGGACTCAGCAAGGAATCGCCGAATTTCGGCCGCTTCACCTACGTGGAGAAGGCCGAGTACTGGGCCCTGATCTGGGGCACGGTCGTGATGGCGATGACCGGGTTCGCGCTCTGGTTCGACAACACCGTCACGCACTGGTTCCCCAAGGGCACGATGGACGTGATCCTGGTGATCCACTACTACGAGGCCTGGCTGGCCTTCCTGGCCATCCTGATCTGGCACATGTACTCGACGGTGTTCATGCCGGGCGTCTACCCGATGAACCCGTCCTGGATCACCGGCCTGATGCCGCAGCGCATGTTCGAGCACGAGCACCCCGCCGTGAAGCTGGTCGAGCACCGGCACACGGTGCGCACGCGGGTGGCGGCGGACGAGCCGGGCATCGAAGGGCGGGAGAAGGTGGATCCGGGGACGCCGCGCAGGGACGGGCCGACAGAGCCGCCCCAGAGCTGAGATTCCGGCCGGTAGTTCGCTCCTGGCCATGCTCCCACAGTGATGCGACTCGGGTCCGTACATCCTGCCGTGACAGGGGACGCGCTCCGGGCACCTCGTGTGCCCGGAGCGCTTGACCTTCCGGCCCCTCCGCCATCCTGGCTGCGGGGCCTCCAGGACACCCCTGTCACGGCAGGATGTGCGGACCCGAGTCGAACATGAAGAAGCGGCCCCTGCATCAGCAGGGGCCGCTTCCGTGCGAACAGCGGTGTCGTCGTCGCGGTTACTTCGCGGCGGCCGCGGGCACCGGGTGCTTGATCAGGGCCCACATCTTGTCGTAGTCGAAAGCCTTGAAGGTCGGGCTCTGGGCGTTGTGGCACTTCACGCAGGTCTCCTTGCCGCCCATCTTCATGCCGGCGGCGACCGCGGCGGCGTGGTCTTCCATGACGGCCTTGGACTTGTATCCGGAGCCGGCGCCGTGGCAGGCCTCGCAGCCCACGCCCTCCTCGGGCACCCACTTCGTGGCGGCCTCGAGCGCGGCGCCCAGGAAGCCCTTCGTGGTGTGGCACTTCAGGCAGGCGGCCTCTTCCCAGGGATTGCCCAGGCCCTTCTCCTTGGCGATGGCGATGGCCGCGGGGCCCTTGAGGGTGGCGAAGGCGCCGGCGTGCGCCGACTCGGTCCAGATCTTCGCCTGGTCGCCGGTCTTGACCTTGTGGCACATGACGCACTTCGGGGCGCCGATGATGGTGGGCTCGGCAGCCTGGGCGAGCGCGGCGCAGACCACCGTGAGCGCGACCAGGACCAACAGGGACTTCTTCATGCTTCCTCCTTGCCGGGTGATCGGCCGGATCCTCGTCGGCATCGCGACCGGAAAACGTTCGGGATGCGTCGACGCTCCCGATGGCCCGAATGTAAACGATCGATCCGGGCCGCCCCAATTAAAAATGCGGCTCCCCGGGCCGGGATTCGCTAATCGAGAAAGAGAATCAAGACGCGAACCCCAGGCTGGGATGATCTTTGATATTCTGCTAGACTGATTGGAGTTCCCGTTTGGCGCGTCCGGCGCCGAGAACAACCGGAGTCGATTCATCCTGCATCCGGGAGAACCCCGATGATCAAACACGCCCTGCTCGTTGGCATCTGCTTGCTGTTGCTTCCTTTCGCGGTGCAGGCCGAACCGCAGTCCGCGTGGACGTCGCTGCTGGACAGCGGCGCCGCGCTGGACGACAACGGCTCGATCGTGGTCGGCCACGTCTCGGGCGACGCCGTGGTGGCCGGCATCAGCCACGACGGGATCGAAGGCTCGGACATCCTCGTGCGCCGCCTTGCGGCCAAGGACGGCTCACTGGTCTGGTCGCGCCGCATCCCGGCGTTCGACGATTCGGACATGTCGGTCGCGGGCCTGGCCTGGGACGAGGCGGGTGAGCTGATCGTCGCCGGGCACGTCATGGGCTGCGTGGGGTGAGGCCACGGTGACGACATCGTCGTGCTGAAGCTCGACGATGCGACCGGGGAGGTTCTCTGGTCCCAGCTGTACGCCTCGCCAAGTGCCGAAAACGATTCCGCCTACGCCCTGGCCCTGGACGGGTCCGGGGACATCTTCATCGCCGGCCGCGTCAACATCGAGGGCCGGCTGGACGAGATCGCGCTGCTGAAGTTCGCCAACGTCGACGGCGAACTGCTCTGGACGGCCTTCGACGGCGGCGCGGCGCGCCTCGACGACCGCGCCCTGGACGTGGCCGTCGGCCCCGACGGCAACCCCGTGGTGACGGGCCTGGTCCAGAACGCCAACGGCACGGCCTCGCTGCTGACGGCGAAGTACGCCGCCGCCGACGGCAGCCCGGTGTGGGTGGTGCTCACGACCGGCCTGGTCAACGACGCCAGCGGCGACGGCTGGATCGGCGTCGACGGCGACGGCGACGTGCTGGTCGCCGGCAAGGCCTGGCACTCCTCGACCTCGTACGACGTGCTCTGCGCCAAGCTCGCCGCCGCCGACGGGCAGCAGCTCTGGCGCGTCGACTGGACCAACGGCACCCGTGCGGACGATCCCGGCGGCATGCTCGTGGACGAGGCCGGCGACGTGATCGTGGTCGGCGTCACCGCCGGCGACTACCTGACGGTCAAGCTGAGCGGAGCCAACGGTTCGCGGACCTGGCTGTCCACCTACAACGGCCCGCCGGGCTGGTACGACCTGGCCAACGGCCTGGCGTTCGGCGCCGGCGGCGAGATCCTGGTCACCGGCTTCAGCGACGGCACCGGCACCGGCTGGGACATCGCGACGCTCGGCTACGACCCGGGCACCGGCGCCCAGCGCTGGGTGCGGCGCTACGACGGCCCGTCCCACCTGACCGACGAGGCGCGCTCGCTGGTGCTCGCGCCCGGCGGCGCCCTGTACGTGACCGGCTACGTCTACGGCGACGTGACCGGCATGGACCAGGTCGTGCTGGCGTACTCCCACCCCGATCTGACGGACGCCGGCGACCTGCCGGCCGCGCCGTCGCCGCTGGCGGCGTACCCGAACCCCTTCAACCCGTCGACGCTCGTGACCTACCGGCTCGATGCGGCGACGGAGGTAAAGCTCGCCGTTCACGATCTCGCGGGGCGGCTGGTCGCGGTGATCGACGGCGGCAGGCGCGAGGCCGGATGGCACCAGGCGAGTTGGAACGGCCATGACGACCGGGGGTCGCGCCGTGACGAGCGGCACCTATGTCCTGCGCCTGACGACTGCGGCGGGGAGAGACGGGTCGTGAAGCTGACACTGATGAAGTAGCCAGCGGACGCGCGCGCGAGCGCCCAGCGCTCACAACGGAACACAGGAGCCCCGATCACATCCGATCGGGGCTTCCTGTTCGTTGCGGGGTATTTGTGTTCGCGGGGCATTGATTTCAACATTTTTAATCCGTTACATCACCCAGTTTCGATCTCTCCCCTGAGTTCGATGGAGGAAACATCATGAACCGATCCACGCCCGTTTTCCTGATCTTGCTGCTGGCGGCAGGATCCACCTTCGCCGCCGGCAGTCCCCAGCGATTCGCCGACTACAACATTGTCGACGTCACCAACACCATGGAACTGTCGTCCACCGGCGCGACGGCCAAGCAGGACACCGTGTACCTGATCGGCGGTCCCGGCCGCAACGACGGCAAGTTCCAGAACAACGTCAACCCCCACCTTCCGGATGCGGAAGGCTGGATCGGCGTGGACCTGACCGCGCCTGCGGTCTCGCGCTGGAACGTCTCCACCTACAACAGCCCGACCGGCACTCCCGCCATGTGGGCCGGCGAGAACTTCCCGAACGACTGCGGTACCGGCGACTTCATGGGCTACGGGAACGGCTTCCTGGAGTACCTGGACTGGGTCGGCACCGTCGCCAACCCGCTCGTGGACACGACCGTCCGCGTCACCGCGATCCTGAACCTGGACTCCGAGCCCGGGTACGACTTCCTGTCGCTGCGCTACGACACCCCCGCGGGTATGGTGGAGCAGTGGGTGAACTCCGGCTTCCTGCCGGCCTACGCCCTCGACGAGACGTTCACGATCACGGCCGCCGACTACGTCAACGGCAACCAGATCCACCTGCGCTGGCAGGCCGACGCCGACGGCGCCTGGTCCGACAGCGACTGCCTGTACCCGACCCAGGGTCACAGCCAGATCGACAACATCGCCGTGTACTTCAACGGCGTTCAGCGGACGTTCGACAACTTCAACGCCGGCCTGGGCCCGAACTGGTTCACCGTGCTGCCCGTGGGCTACGGCGACTTCAGCCGGGTCTGGCCGCGGCTCGCGGATCTCGACCCCTGCGTGACCAACGACACCCCGCAGTTCGCGTTCATCGACGACGGCCTCGTCGTCCCCGGCGTGGGCCCGTCCTCGAACACCCTGTACACCTACGGTCCCAGCGGTTACAGCCGCAACTGCACCGGCGGCGCACTGGGCGCGAACGTCGACGACAACCTGCTGGCCAACGAGATCTGGTCGCCGCCCCTGGCCTGGCCCGCCGGCGACTACGTCGGCGCCCGGCTGACGTTCGGCGAGTACCTCCACTCGCCGTACGGCACGGCGTCCTTCGACGGCGTGTTCGACGTCTGGCACATCCGCTGCTCGACCGACGGCGGCAACACCTGGTACGGCTGGGCCGACCGCAACACGATCTACTACGGCGGCCCCGCCTACACCCGGCCCGCCTACGTCGTCACGGACCTGCTCGAGCCCGGCACGACGCACGTCCAGATCGCCCTCGGCGTGTCGGAGGACGCGCGCTACAACATCGGGACCGACGGCACGCCGGCGCCCTACTACGACAACGTGGCCTTCATGGTCTACGCCTACGGCGGCCCCGCGATCTCGATCAGCGGCGAGTGGGACCTGCCCCAGGACCAGTTCGCGAAGAACCTGGACCTGACGCCCGCGAACCTGGCCAGCAACGCCCTGCGCTTCGACATGTGCCAGGACCTGCTGGACACCACGAGCCCGAACATCGTCCACGGCGACTCGATCGTGCTGAACGTGCAGCCCGTGCGCCCCGGCGCCGAGCTGACCGAGCTGCCGAAGATGCACTACAAGATCAAGTGCAACCCGCTGTTCGACGGCGTGCGCAACGTGGCGCCGACGGGTGGCTACATCGAGGGCGACGTCGTGGCCGACAGCGTCTACACGTCCGCCGGCATCCTGGTCCAGTGGCGTTGGGCGTTCGACCTGGACGACGACGGCCTGCTGTTCCCCGGTGACCAGATGCACTGGTACCTCACGGCGACCGACCGCGTGAACGGCGATCCGGGCACCGACGGCACCACGACCTACCCGGCCAACATCGCCGGCTTCGGCGTGTTCCCGGGCGAGTCCGGCTACGTCGAGTTCCAGTGGCCGTTCCAGTGGATCTGGCGCGGACTGCCGTCGGTGACCGACCTCGCCGGCACGCAGCCCGACATCCTGTTCTGGAACGACTTCGGCGTCTACGGCGGCGGCTACAACGAGTGGAAGATCTCCCTCGCTCAGCTGGGCCTCGTCGAGAACGTCGACTACGACATCTACTACACGCAGGCCCCGTCCTCGAACGTCGGCAACGGCCTGGGCGCCAACGCGTCCGCGGTCGCCCTGGCCGGCTACGAGACGATCCTGTACGGCTCCGGCACCCTGGCCGGCTCGCCGCTGACCGGTCCCGCCATCGCTCCGGGCAACGCCGGCGACAAGGGCGACGACGTCGCTCGTCTGTCGGCGTGGCTGGGCACCGGCAAGAACCTGTTCGTGGCCGGCGACCGCGTCGTGGTCGCGACCGGTTCGAGCACCGTCGCCGGCGGCGCGGCGTTCGTCCAGAACTGGCTGGGCTGCACCCGGCTGGCCACGGACGTGCGGGCGCTCATCGGCGGCCAGGCGGCCCCGCTGGTCGTCCCGACCCCGAGCAACGTGGTGGGCTTCAACACCCCGTTCATCGCCTACGGCTCCTGCCCGGCCTTCCGCGTGTTCAACGGCATCGGCGTCTACGCCTCGCCGTTCGGCTACTCGACGAAGGTGGGCGAGTTCACGGCGGCTGGCGCGTACCCGACCTACGCGGCGATGGTTTCGAACCACCGCACGGACGTCGGCTCGAAGATCGTGACCTCCGTGGTCGACTTCGGCGCCTGGTACAGCCCGTACGAGACGGCCAAGGACGATCCGGCTCCCTACGCCGCCCGTACGCAGGTCCTCGGCGAGATCCTGGTGTGGTTCGGCTACACGCCGAGCTTCGGCAGCACGCCGACCCCGACCAACGGCGCGTTCTTCGCGAAGAACTACCCGAACCCGTTCAACCCCGTCACGAAGATCGAGTGGTCGATCCCGCGCGCCGGCGATCTGTCCATCAAGATCTTCAACGTGAAGGGCGAGCTGGTCCGCACGCTGCACGACGGCTTCTCCGCCGAGCGGACGGGCGTCGCGGAGTGGAACGGCACCAGCGACAGCGGCCGCGACGCGGCCTCCGGCGTGTACTTCTACGAAGTGCGCTCCGGCGACGACGTGTCGGTCAACAAGATGGCGCTCGTGAAGTGAGCCCCGATGCGCGGACGCGAAGGGCCGCCCTCCCCGGTCGGGGAGGGCGGCCCTGGTCGTTTGCGGCGACGGCGGTCCTAGCGGAACATCGCCTTCACGCCGCCCCATTGGAGCAAGTCCGTGGCCACGGGTGCGTCGATGGTCACGGTCGTCAGGCCGCAGTTGGTGTTGTAGTCGTCGTAGCTGTCCAGGATCAGGTAGTACCAGCCCGCGGCCGAAGCGGTATAGGAGATGGCGGCGGGGGTCTCGACCGAATGTGCGGCGCCCGCGACGCAGGTCGCGACCGCGTTGCTGCAGTCCGTCACCAGCCAGATCTGCCCCAGGCAAGCGCACTGCGACCAGACGACGAAGGTTTCTCCCGGCTGCAGGTAGATCTTGTAGGTGGCGTCGAGACCTGCCGACCAGTAGCCGGTGCATCCCAGGGCGCCACCCGCGTTGTAGTTGTCGGTGTAGCCGTCGCAGGTGTCGACCGTGAAGGTGTCCGAGGCGAGGCTCTGCAGGTCGATGGCGCCGTCGCAGATGTCGTTCGCCGGCGGGGGCGGCGGCGGGACGACCTCCGTGATCAGCAGGGAGAACTGCGGGATGCAGTTGTTCGGCGTCGGCCGGGTGTCGATCATGATGTAGTAGCTGCCCGCCGCCAGAGACTGGTTCAGGAGACTGTGGTGGCCGTTGGTGACGGTGCTCGTGGCGATGCAGCTCGACGCGCTGGGCGGGCAGCCGGCGTCAAGCAAGATGCCGGCGTAGCTCGTGGTGTACGGGTTCATCACGATGTCGACCGTCTTGGCCGTGTCCAGGTCGAGGCGGTAGACGATATCCTCGCCGCCGTCGAAGAGGCCCAGGCAGGTGTCGAAGTAGTCGTTCCCGAAGCCGCAGGTCGTCCGCCCGTACACTGCGTAGGGAAGGTTGGAGATGACGATGGGCTCGGCGCAGGTCTGACCGACCGACAAGGCGGGGTCGTCCGATGCTGGCAGGTCGGCGTTCTGGGACGTCGCGGTCCCGGCCGCAGCGCACATCGCGCCGAAGAGCACGAGGGCGAGCACCCGCGATGAGAATGGCGGTTTGCCTCGGATCATGTGACTCCCTCCCCCAACGTGTAGGACTTCGGTCACCTTGAACATCAAGATGACGCCCGAAGGCGATGGGGCCATTCTATCAGAATGACAAACACGACACACGGCAATTAGGCAAGCCGCGCGGTCAGGGTCGGAGGGACTCCGGGTGCGAGGAAGCTTCGGGAGGAGTGCATCCCGCTGGCGCGGCCAGCGCAGATAAAATCATCTGATACGATAACCCGATGCACCGCAATCGGATATTCCAATCGACGGTCCGAAGGGCGATCTGATCAGAAATCACAGTTGATTGTACGACTTCAAACTGGGTATCATCGCACCCTGGCGGCGAAGGAACGCACGTTCCGGCGGATCGGGGGCCGGTCGGACCCGGTTCGTCCCCGGCTCCACCCCGGCGCGACTTCGCCATTCGACCAACGCGGGAGAGGGGCCCGCCGCAGCGGCGGGCAGTCTCCCAACGAACGAGGGGGAACTATGCGAAACGTCATCGTGATGCTGCTGATCCTGGCCATCACCGGCACGGCCAGGCCAGGATCTGGGCAACCCCGGACCTCCCCGCCAAGAGCACGCCGAAGTCCAGTACGTCCGCCCGCGGGCCCGCCAGGGCGGCGAGGACATCCTCTCGGCGCTGGCCATCGTCGGCCTGCCCTACTCGGACAGCGGCACCACTATCGGGTACGCCGACGACTACGACGTGGCCTGCCCCTACAGCGACTCCACGTCGCCCGACGTCGTGTACAGCTTCACGCCGATGACCGACCTGGTGCTCACGGTCGACCTCTGCGGCTCCGACACGACACCAAGGCCTACATCATCGACGGCCCCGAAGTCGTCGCCGCAACGACGACTTCTACTTCGACGAAGTCTGCGGCGTGTACGTCTCGCTGGCCGAGGGCCTGCTGACCGGCGGGACGACGTACTACGTCGTCATCGACGGCTACGGCGGCGATTTCGGCAACTACGCGATGTACGTCACCGGCGAAGAGCCCTGCCTCGAAGTCGTGTGCCCCGCCGACGCCGTGCCCGAGGGCGAGCCCACGCTGTACGACGGCTACGCGACGAGTACAACAGCGGCTGCAACGGCGCGCTGGGCAACTTCCTGGCGATCGACTGGACCAACGACGAGGACGGCCTGCCCCCTACGCCTGGCTGTGCGGCGTCAGCGGCTGGCACCTCGGCGCCCGCGGGCGACAGTCCGCGACACCGACTGGTACCCGCACCGCCCTGAACACCGGCACGATGGAAGTCTCGGTCGAGTCCCTGTACCCCACCTACCTGTTCAAGCTGGCGCCGACGGACTGCGCCCTGGCCGACGTCGCGCTGCAGGCCAGCCCCGTGTGCGGCACCCCCGGCGTCCTGTCCTTCCCGGTCACCGCCGGCGATGGTCTGGCTGTGGGTCGGCCCGACGGAGTTCACCGGCCCGGTGGTGGAGTTCCCGTACTCCATGAGCGTGACCAACCACGAGTTCGAGAGTGTCTCGAACGAGGACATGGACTGGGGACAGGTCAAGTCGCTGTTCAAGTGATCCTACTGACCGGCTGAACGCCGGTCATGACCGAAAAGGGGCCGCCTCCCTCCGGGAGGCGGCCCTCGTTTCGTCCCGCGGCGCCGGCGTCAGCGCTTGACGATCTTCACGTCGCCGCTGAAGGCCGAGATCTCGATGCGGGCGCCGCCCTTGCCCTCGGTGAAGCGCAGCTCGCGGCCGGGGGCGTGCTTGCTGGTGCGCTCGGCCTTGTGGCCGTAGCCGTCCTCGATGTCGCCGCTGAAGGTGGAGATGTCGAACGTGGCGTCGATCTTCGCGGGCAGGCGCAGGACGACGGCGCCGCTGTGGGTGTCGATCTTCCAGCTGGAGTCGTCCGCGGGGTCGGCGGTCAGGAGCAGCTGCCCGGAGACCGCGTTGAACTCGAAGTCGCGCAGGGCGCCGGTCTCGACGCGGACGTCGCCGCTGACGGTGGCGACCTCGAGGTCGCCCAGCTTGCCGCGGGCGCGCACGTTGCCGCTGACGGTCTCGATCTCCAGGCGGGCGGTGTCGACTTCAGTGTCCACGTCGCCGCTGACCGAGGCGAGGGAGGCCGACGCCGGCTCGCCGCGCAGGGTCAGCTCGCCGCTCACGGTCGAGATGGTGACCGAGCCCTGCAGCCCGTCGGCCGCCACGTCGCAGCTGACGCCCTCGGCGTCCAGCGCGCAGCGCTGCGGGACGCGCAGGGTGAGGCGGGTGGCGTCGGCCGAGCCCTTGAGGTTGCGCTTGTACTTCACCTCGATGGACAGGGCCTGGCGGTCGCCCTCGATCTCGAGCTTGTCGACCTTCGCGTCCAGGACGCCTTCGAGGCGGACCTCGTCGCGGTCCCAGCCGGCGATCTCGAGGGTCCCGGCCAGGTTGCTGATCGCGACCGAGGCGGTGGCGTCGACGGGCCGGGTCTCGTCGACCTTCCGGGTCTGGGCGCCGGCGGCGGTGGCGGCCAGCGCGAGGGCCAGACCGAGCAGGGCGGCGGTGACGTTGCGGGTCTTCATGACGTCCTCCTTCGCTACGATTGCGCCGCACGGCTCACGAGCCGTTGCAGCAGGTCGAGTTTGCGGTGGTAACCGGCCGCGAGGCCGGGGGTCTGGGAAGGGTCGCGCCGGGCCTGGCGCAGCGCGCGGCGGGTTTCGCCGATGGCGTCGTCGATCGCGGAGAAGCCGTCCTTCAGATCGTCGCGATCCGCGGGCGAGAGATCCTCGCTCGTCTGCTTCATGGCGGATTTCGAGGCGTCGCGCAGCAGGGCGTAGCCGTCGCCGAGCTCCTCGCCGGGGTCCGCCGCGCCGCCGGCGCGGTCCATCAGCCGGGGCGTCACGATGGCCAGCGCGAGCACGGCCGCCAGCGCCAGCGCCCGCCGCGGCCGGCGCAGCGAGGCCGGATCGAAGCGGGGGCGGGCGGCGCCCGGACGCGCGTCTGCACCGTCGTCCAGGCGCGCGGAGATGCCGGGCCAGAGGTCGTGTCCGGGCGCGATGCCGCGGGGCAGCGCCGCCGCAGCGCGCCGCAGCCGCTGCATTTCCGTCAGGGCCGCGGCGCAGGCGGGGCAGCCGCCGAGGTGGCGCTTCAGCGCGGCGGCGGCGGCGGCGTCCAGGTCGCCGTCCAGCAGGTCCTGCAGCCGGTCGGTCTGCGCGCAGTCCATCGTCATGACAGCATCTCCTTGAGCCGGGTCCGGGCGCGGTGCAGCTGGGCCTTGACCGTGCCGGTCGCGGTGCCCGTCAGGGCGGCGACCTCCGCCAGCTTGTAGCCCTCGATCTCGAACAGCACGAATGCCGTGCGGGCGCCCGGCGGCAGCGCGGCCACGGCGCGCTCGAGGTCCCAGGCCGCGCCGGGCGTCGGCTGCAGGACGCGCAGCTGCGGGGCCGGCGCGGTGTCCGGTTGGGCGTCGATGTCGTCGTGCCGGCCCTCCCGGCGCTTGAATTCGCGGCGGCGGTCCAGCGCGGCGTTGACCGCGAGCCGGTGCAGCCAGGTGCCCAGGGCGCTGTCGCCGCGGAAGCCGCCCAGCCCGTGCCAGGCCCGCACGAAGGCGTCCTGGACCGCGGCCTCGGCCTCGTTCGCGTCGCCGGTCAGGCGCAGGCAGACCGCGTGCATGCGGCCGACGTGCCGGCGGTAGATCTGCTCGAAGGCCTGCCGGTCGCCCAGCCGGGCCCGCGCGACCAGCGAGGTCGCCTCGGGGTCGGTCCGGTCGACGGGTGAGGGCAGGGGCTGCATCGGGTCCTCCGGTCGGGGCATGGTGCTCCTTGGACGGCGGGGGTGTCGGGAAGGATTACGCCCCTCGCCGCCGATTGTGTCCGACCCGGCGGGATAAAAAAAGGGAAACCGGCCGGAGCCGGTTTCCCCGCCGCCGATCGGACCGGGCCTATTCGGCGGTCTTGATGCTCAGGCCCTTGCCCGAGAACACCACGTGGGGCTCCATGCCCTCGGCCTGCATCATGTTGTTGGCGTCGATCTCCCAGAAGCAGGTGCGGCCCTCGACGCGGTGGGCGTTGCTCTCGATGACGTCGCCGGGCAGCGTGATGGCGACCGCCATGGACATCTCGGAGATGTGCGCCATGAGGCGGCCCATCAGCTCCATGGACTTGGCCGCGTTCTGCATGGCGGCGTTCATGTCCTCCGGCGCGGCTTCCTCCGTGGTCGGCTCCGGCTCGGGAGTCTGGGCCTGGTAGGAGGCTAGCACGTAGTCGCCGGCGCCGTTCTTGGTGATCTTCATGCCGCCGCCGCCGCCGAAGGAGCCGCCCATGGCCTCGGAGAACGAGATCAGGTCCGGGTAGCTGAGCTTCATCTCGACGGTGCGGCGGCCGTCCTTGATGTCGTTGGTGTAGGCGACCAGCTTGACGCCGTGCTTGCCGATCTTGTTGGTGAAGTCGTCGCGGTCGAAGTCGGAGAAGTCGGGGGCCTCGTCCATCTCCGCGGCCATGTCGCCGCCGAGCGCGCGCATCTCGTTGATGGTCTGCTCGACCTCCTGCGACACCGAGTAGGTCATCGTGTAGGTGCCGCTGCCGTCCTTGGCGATGTCGGTCGCCATCTTGATCTGGACGCAGCCGGCGAGGGCGGCGACGAGGATCACGATTCCGGGGAAGCACGAGCTTCTTCATCTCGGGTTCCTTCCTCTGCTCCGGCCGCGGCCGGGTCGTGACGGTGCGGCGGGCGGATGCGGCGCCGGCGGCGAAGTATGCGCCATCGGCCCCGCGAGATCAAGCGGCCCGCGGGAATGGGTCAGGGCTCGCCGCGCCAGCCGTCGGGCAGCGCGTCGGGCGGCAGCAGCGCCTGCGGCCGCCCGCGGGATTCCCCGATCAGGCGCAGGAACTCCAAGCCGGGGTCGACGGGCGCCTCCGCCGCCGCCGCGCCTTGCCGCCACGGCCAGGCCAGGTTCAACGCCAGGCCGGGCAGCGGCATCCCCAGCTTCGGCATCTCCACCCAGGGGCGGTGCGGCACCTCCACCAGCCGGACCCGCTCCCGGGGGTCGATCCCGGCCAGTTCGCGGGCGCGGGCGATCGCGTCGCCGAGGCCGCCGATCCCGTCGCAGAGGCCGCGCTCGACGGCGTCGGCGCCCATCCAGACGCGGCCGCCGCCGATCTCGCGCACCCGCGCCTCGTCCAGGCCGCGGCCGTCGGCGACGGCGGCCACGAAGCGGTCGTACATCTCGAGGATGCGCTCGCGGGCCATCGCCGACTCCTGCGGCGTGAGCGGCCGCGCCGGCACGTCGAAGCCCAGCGGGTAGCGCACGGCGCGGTTCATGTCGGCGTGGCGGCCGCGCGCGACGCCGTCGGCGGCGACGCCGGCCTTCTCGTGCATCTGCTGGTCCCACAGCCAGCCGGCGATCACGCCGATCGAGCCGGTGATCGTCACCGGGGTGGTCAGGATCTCGGTGCCGTTCATGCTGATCCAGTAGCCGCCCGAGGCGGCGACGTCGCCCTGGCTGATCACGACCGGCTTGCCGGCCTCGCGCAGGGCGCGGATGGCGCCGGCCACCAGGTCGCTCGGCAGGGGATCGCCGCCCGGGGAGTCGGCGCGCAGCACCACCGCCCTGACGTCGGGATCGCCGACCAGGGCGCGCAGGGCCGCGGCGGTGCTGCGGCCCTTGATGCCGGTGTCCATGGCGCACTCGCCGACGGCGAACACCACGGCCACGGCCGGCCGACGGCCCCAGCGGTCGTCGGGAAAACCGCGCGACCGCTGCGGGTCGATGCCGGCCAGGACCGCGCCGCGCTCCTGCAGCAACCGTTCGGAGAGGTCGTGCCAGCGCGCGGTGCCGTCGGCGAGGCCCAGCGCCACGGCGCGCTGGGCCGACAGCATGACTTCGCCGTCGACGATCGAATCGAAGGCGGCGGGCGCGAGACGGCGGCCCTCGGCCGTGGCCGCGCGCGCGTACTCGTAGATGACGTCGG
This sequence comes from bacterium, assembly GCA_016706845.1. Lineage (GTDB taxonomy): Bacteria > Krumholzibacteriota > Krumholzibacteriia > LZORAL124-64-63 > LZORAL124-64-63 > PNOJ01. The sequence goes on along the minus strand of JADJIV010000001.1, from coordinate 217,784 downwards.
TGATGCGGCCGCGCTGCTCGCGGTCGGCCGGCGACATGTCGGTGCGCGAGAGGACCTCCACGGCGGTCTTGTGGTCGAAGTACTGCAGGGCCTCGAAGCCCAGGCCCAGCTTGTCCAGCAGGCCGCGCAGGTAGGTGCGGCTCAGATCGATGCCGGGCAGCTCGAGCCCGCCCTCGGGGTCGATGGTCAGGCGGTCGGCCACCGCGGCGACGGGGTAGAGCAGCATGCCGGCGCGGTCGATGTGCACGTCGACGGTCTTGCCGCGGGCGCGCAGGTCGGCGAGGCGCTCGCGCAGCTCCCAGAGCAGCGACGGGCGGCCGCGCAGGCCGGCCAGGTTCACGGCGACGCCGTCGAGCTGCGGGTCGTCGCGCACGGCGTCCAGCGCGCGCTGCAGGTCGAGCCAGGCGACGCGGGAGTCGTCGAACAGGCGCGGCTTCTGGTAGGTCAGCACCTTGTTCTCGAGGTTGAGCACCGCGACATGCGGCGCGGCGGCGCCCGCCAGCGGGTTCGGCAGCAGGCCCGCCGGCAGCGGCGCGCGCGGGGGGTCGGACTCCACGAGCCAGGTCGTGCCCGTGCGTTCGCCGTCGGCGTCGAAGGCGGGCAGCACGCCCAGGCCCAGGCCGTCCAGCGTCACGCCCAGGCTCCAGGTCGTGAGCCAGTCGCCGTCGCGCTCGCGGGCGCGCAGGCCCAGGCGCAGGCCCTGCAGCGGCTGCACGGCCAGGCCCAGACCGACGGCGCCGTCGTCCCAGCGCTGATCCCCGGTCAGGGCGTAGTCGGCGAAGAGGGTCAGCAGGGGCGAACCCAGCGGGCGCAGCGAGACGTCGGCCAGGGCGGCGCGGCCGTCGGATTCGAGGGACTCGATGCCGGTCAGGCCCAGGGCGAGGCCGCGCCCGGGGCGCAGGATGTGTCCGAGCACCAGCGACTTCTCGCGGCGCAGCACGTCGTCGCCGGTGCTCCAGCGGTAGGCCAGCGCGGTGTGGTGGCGCCCGTCGCCGCCGGCGAAGCCGAGCTGCCAGTCCGTGGCGCTGAGTGCGCCGCCGGGGTACCATCCAGGCTGCGGCGCTGCGCGGCGAAGCCCAGGCGGCGGCCCCAGCTGAAGCCCCAGTCGTCGAAGCGGTCGCCGCGGCCGACGGGGTCGGTCCACCAGAAGGCGGCCGAGGCGCGGTCCGCCGCCGCCCACGCGGCCGGGTTGGCGAAGGCGCCGGCGGCGCCGCCGGAGGCCGAGGGCGGCAGGGCGAGGTAGGGGAAGTTGCCGTAGGGTTCCACGGGCGGCGGGTCGGCGGCGGCGGGCGCGACCGCCAGCAGCGACAGAGCGCACAACAGGCACAGGACGGCCGGGACGGTACGGATGCGCACGGGAATCTCCTCGTTGCGGATGGCCCGGGGACGGGGCGACGTTGCCGGGCGGAGCATATCAACCCATCATGTACGGGGCCAGCGACAAAGGAGTTCCTGCCCGATGACGTCCTTCTACACCGCCTTCGCCGACCACTACGAGAAGGTCTTCCCGGTGCGCGAGCCGGCCGTGGCCTTCCTGCTGGACGCCGTGCCGCCCGGGGCGCGCGTGCTGGACCTGGGCTGCGGGCCGGGTCACCACTGCGGCCGCCTGGCCGCCGCCGACCGCCAGCCCGAGGGCCTGGACCTGGACGACGGGATGATCCGCGCTGCGCGGGCCCGCTACCCCGGCGTCCCCTTCCACGTCGGCGACCTGGCCGCGCTGCGGGAGTTGCCCGGCGACTGGGACGCCGCCTACTGCATCGGCAACGTCGCCTCCCACGTCGACGCCGCCGGGACGGCCGGCTGGCTGGCGGATCTGGCCGCGCGCATGCCGCCCGGCGCTCCCCTGATCGTGCAGACGGTGGACTGGGACGCGCTGCAGGAGAAGACCGCCCACGACTTCGCCGAGCTCGACCTGGGCGGCGGCACGGTTTTCGCGCGGGAGTACCGGGACCTCGGGCCCGAGCGTACCCGCTTCCTGACGCGGCTTGTCATGGGGGGTCGCACGCTGTTCGCCGGCGAGGTCACGCTCTACCCACGGACCGCGGCGGCCTGGCGGGATCTCTTCGTACGAGCGGGCTTCGACGTGACGGGTCACTTCGCCGATTTCAACCGCGTGTCTTACGGGGCGGGCGGCGGCAGCGTCTGGCTGGCTCACCGCCGCTGAGCCGGCGGCTCCTTCAGCGGCTGCGCCTCGAGCCAATCCTCCCCGAAGATCGTGCGCTTGCGGGCCTCGTGGTTGCCCGCGCGCCAGCCGTGGTTCAACGCCGCGCCCCACCGCTTCCAGTCCGCGAAGCCGCTGCTCTGCAGCAGGGCCGAGGCGCGCAGCAGGGAGGCGCGCGACGTGTCGGCCGGCAGGGTCCACCAGGCCAGGCGCCGGTCGGTGAGCAGCGGCGGCGGCGGGTGACGGCCGTCGGAGCGAGCAGCGCGTCGTCGGCGACGATCACCAGGTTGCCCCAGAAGTCCGGGTCCGCCGCGGGTTGCGACCGCGGCTGGTCGGGCGGTCGCACGGGCGGCAGGGCGTCGGCTTCGTCCGGCACGATCTGCAGCGGGGGCAGCACGTTCAGGAAGGCGAGTGGCCGCCGGGGCGGGGGCGGCGCGCGCAGGCGGCCGCGGGGGTAGAGGTCGGCAGCCAGCTGGCCGCCGAGCCAGAGCAGGATCGCGGCGCCGAGGCAGCTCAGGGGCCACCGGCGGCGGTTCTCGCGCAGGCGCTCGTGCAGCCCGGGCATGGCTCCCGCGCCTCCCGTCACGGCGCGGCGGCGACCCCGGGGAGGGACGCCGCCGCGCGGCTCGTCGGCTGATGTTCGGGCGCCTCCCGCATTCGGGAGGCGGCTCGTCACTTCTGGTTCTTCTCCATCTGCTCGCGCATCTCCTCGATCATGGCGCGCAGCTCGGCGATGTCGGCGTGCAGGTTGTCGATCTCCTCGCCGGGCATCCCGGCCCGCGGCGCCTTGCCCAGGGCGCGGACCACCGCTTCGCCGCCCTCGCGCTCGGCCAGCTCGGCCTTCAGCGTCATCTCCTTGCCCTTGCGCAGGACCCTGGCCTCGAGCTGGTCGCCCTTCTCCATGCCGCGCACGGTCGTGATGACGTCGTCGGGGTCGGCGACCGGCTCGCCGTCCAGCGCGAGGATCACGTCGCCGGCCTGGAAGCCGGCCTTGGCCGCCGGCGAATCCTCGACGACCGATTCGACCAGGGCGCCGCCGTCCTTGGCGCCGAAGTAGGCGCCCAGCTGCTCGCCGAGCTCGCGCACCTGCACGCCCAGCCAGGCGCCGCCGGCGGCCATCGTCCAGGTCGCGTCGCCTTCGCCGAGCTCTGCCCAGAAGTCTTCTTCGCCGTCGCCGCGCTTGAAGAAGTTGTACTCTTCCTCGCCGGGCGACGTCCTCGTCGTCCAGGACGATGATGCTGCGGCCGTCGAGCTTCAGGGCCTCCTCGTCGCCGAGATCGCGGTCCTCGACCAGGACCTCCTTGCCGTCCTCGACCTTCCAGACCTTCAGGTGGGTCTTGCCGTCTTCCTTCTTCACCTCGACCCTCACGTTCTGGTCATCGCCGGCCGCGTCGTCGTCCGTCAGGACGATGGTGCGGACCTTGACGGACTTGCCGTCGTCGGCCAGGGCGACCGAGACCGAGAGGGTGAGCGCCAGGGCCACCAGGGCCAGGCTCGCGAGCCAGGGTTTCGTCGTCAGGGGGCGGATCATGACGGGGCTCCTTGTCAGGGGTGGGACCCGGCGCGGCCGGGCCCGGAATCGCCTATTCCAGGCGGCTGCAACAACTCGCGGCCGCCGCGGGTTCCCGTCGGATCAGGCGTCCGCAGGGGGGCCGGCGTCCTGCAGGTTGTCGTTGAAGGCGGAGCCGTAGATGTCCAAGACCGACACGAAAAGGCCGGCCACGACCGGCCCGACGATGAACCCCGCCATGCCGAACAGCAGCAGTCCGCCGACGGTCCCGAAGAAGATCAGCAGTTCGTGCAGCTGGGTGTCATGGCCGACCAGACGGGGCCGCAGCAGGTTGTCGATGCTGCTGACCACCAGGCCGCAGAACGCCGCCAACAGCAGCCCGCGGGCCGTCTCGCCGGTGACCAGCAGGACCAGCACGGCCGGCACCCAGACCAGGCCCGCGCCCACGCCCGGGATCACCGACGTCACGATCATGACCGTGCCCCAGAAGACGGCGCCCTCGATGCCCGCGACGGCGAAGGCCAGGCCGGCCAGGACGCCCTGCGCGACCCCGATCAGCAGCGTGCCCTTGAGCGTGGCGCGGGTGACCGAGGTGAAGCGCTCCAGCAGCCGGCGCTCGTCCTTCTCCTGCAGCGGCAGGTACCAGATCACGTTGCGCAGCATGGAGGGCCCGTCCATCAGGAAGAAGTACATGCAGTACAGCATGACGAACAGCTGCAGCAGGGCGTTGATGGTGCCGCGGGTCATGGCGCTGACGCTCTGGAACAGCATTGCGCCGGCGGAGCCCACGACCTCGCCGGCCTTGGTCAGCAGCTGTTCACGGTAGGGTTCGATCTGCGCCTGGAACGGCATCGAGGCGAGCAGGCGGGCCATCGCGTCGGGCTCGGCGAGCCGCTGCTGGGCCCAGGGGATGGCGGTCTCGCTGATGCGCAGTGCCTGGGAGGCGACAACGCCCAGCACCGCGCCCAGGGGCACCGCCACGACCAGGAACACGATCAGCAGGGTCGTCAACGAGGCCAGGACCTTGCGCCCGCGCATCCAGGTCAACAGCCGGTTGTAGAGGGGGCGGGCCAGACCGGCGAAGATCGCCGCCAGCAGGATGGACATCAGGAAGGACTTCAGCATGCGCCCGAACAGCGCGGTGACGGCGATCACCAGCAGCAGCAGGAAGATCTTCTGGAAGCGGTCGCGTTCCATGGTTCTCCATTCAGCTCAGCGGCTTGCTGACGGTGAAGGCGCCGCGCAGGTCGCCGATGGCGAAGCCGGTGGCGGCGTCGTCCGGGTACAGCTTCTTCACGGCCGCGGCCACGTCCGCCGCCAGCTCGCCGCCGTGGCACTGCAGGCACAGCGGCGCGGTGCCGATGGCTTTCAGGTAGCGGAAGGTCTTGTGGCCCGCGGCGTCGTCGACGACCTCCCAGACTTCCATCGCGCCGAGGTCCTCGCCGGCCGCCTTGCGCGTTGCGAACTCCGCGAGGCGGGCCTGCTCCCACTCGTCCGGCGCGTTGGCGGGGTTGCGCACGCGCAGGCTGGTCCGCCCGATGATCACGCCCTCCTCGGTGCTGATCGTCTTGGTCAGGGGCAGGGCCTCGACGTTGCAGACCTCCAGGGCGCCGATGGCGCCGTTCGCCGCGATGGCCTCCTGCAGGGCGCCGCGCAGGGTCTGGCCCAGCCGGTCGACGGCCGTGCGGCAGGCGGTCAGTTCGGCGGCGTGGTCGGAGGCGGCCGCCGTTGCCGCGGGGGGCTGCTGGGCGACGGGCGCCTGCTGCTGCTTGCCCTTGTCGCCGCAGCCGGCCGGCACCGTCAACGCGGCCAGGGCCGCCAGGAACAGGATAGTCCGGAACCTCATGTCGCACCCCCGGGTCGCAGGTAATTGTCGTTGAACACCGTCAGCCGCAGCTCGTTCATCTCCTCCATGGCGAAGCGCACGCCCTCGCGCCCGAAGCCCGACTGCTTCACGCCCCCGTAGGGCATGCTGTCGACGCGGAAGCTCGGCACGTCGCCGATCACCACGCCGCCCACCTCGCAGGCCTCGGCGGCGAAGCGGGCGCGGCCCAGGTCGCGCGTGAAGACGCCGGCCTGCAGGCCGTACGCCGAATCGTTGACGCGCGCGACGGCGTCGGCGAAGTCGTCGAAGCGCTCCAGCACGGCCACCGGCCCGAACACCTCGCGGCAGGAGACGGGCAGCCCGCGGGGCACGTTCTCGAGCAGCGTCGCCGGCACGAAGGGGCCGCGGCGCCCGCCGCCGCAGACCAGGCGCGCGCCCGCGGCGACGGCTTCCTCGACCCAGGCCGCGACGCGCACCGCGTCGTCCTCGCTGATCAAGGGACCCAGGAAGGTGGCTTCGTCCAGCGGGTCGCCCATGACCAGCTCGCGGGCCGACGCGGCCAGGCGGTCGCGCAGCTCGGCGTACAGCGAAGCGTGGGCGATGATCCGCTGCACCGAGATGCAGCTCTGGCCCGACTGGTAGAAGGCGCCCATGACCAGGCGCGGCACCACGTAGTCGAGGTCGCTGCCCTCGTCCACGATGCAGGCGGCGTTGCCGCCCAGCTCCAGGGCGATCTTCTTGCGGCCGCAGCGGCGCTTGAGGTCCCAGCCCACCTCGGGGCTGCCGGTGAAGGACAGCAGCGCGATGCGCTCGTCTTCGACCAGGGGCGCGGCGTCGCGGCCGGCGCAGGGCAGCACGGAGAACGTGCCCGGCGGCAGGTCCTGCGCGGCGAGGATCTCGCCCATCAACAGGCTCGATACGGGCGTTGCGCTGGCGGGTTTCAAAATGAAGGGGCAGCCCACGGCCAAAGCGGGCGCCATCTTGTGCGCGGCGAGGTTCAGCGGGAAGTTGAAGGGAGTGATGAAGGCGCAGGGTCCGACCGGCACGCGGCGCAGGTGGGCCTCGTAGCCGGTGGCGCGCGGGCTGATGTCCAGGGGCATGATCTCGCCGTCGAGGCGCACCGACTCCTCGGCCGCGATGCGGAAGGTGTCGACGGCGCGGGCGACCTCGACGCGGGCGTCGCGGATGGGCTTGCCGGCCTCGACGCAGAGCACGCGGGCCAATTCTTCGTGGCGGGCGGTCAGGGCGTCGACGAAGCAGAGCAGGGTCTTCTGGCGGCGCCAGGCGGGGAGCTTGCGGAGTTCCGGGGCCGCGGCGGCGGCGGCCGCGATGGCGGCCTCGAGCGTGGCGGGGCCGGCGGCGCCCACGCGCGTGACGACCTCGCCGCTGACCTTATGGCGGACCGGGATCTCGCCGTCGCCCGGGACGGGGCGGCCGGCGAGCCAGATGTCGTAGCGGTCGCGGAACATCGCACTCCTTCAGCGGGGGCGGCGGCGGCGATGTCGGCGTCCTGGGCGGGGCAGGAAGGCCGGTACTTCGCGCCGGTAGGCGGCGTAGTCGTCGCCGAAGATCTGCAGCAGCTTGCGCTCCTCCAGCCAGGTCCCCAGCAGCAGGTATAGCACGAACACGGCCCGCCAGACCACGTTCGTCGTGGTGAAGTCGCGCATTACGATCAGCAGCAGGATGCCGGCAGAGTACCAGGGGTGACGGATCAGGCCCAGGACGCCGCCGCGGGAGAACCGAGGTGGCAGCGGGGTGCGGCCGGCGCGGGCGTCGCGGATCTGGCGCAGGCCCAGGAAGACGGCGTTGTCGTGGGCGCGGGCGCCGAGCCAGCCGAGCCACAGGGCGGCCACCATGAGCGCCGCGCGGGAGATCTGCCAGAGGCCGTGCCAGCGCCAGAGGGGGTCGGCGGGAAGGCGGTGGAAGAAGAGGAGTGCGGCCAGCAGGGTGACGGTGGCGACCAGGTTGTAGGCCAGGCGCGACCAGGCGGCGCGGGGGCCGAGGCGGCGGCGCAGGCGGGACTCGAGGCCGGGCGCGATCAGCAGGGAGTGCAGGACGCACCAGGCGGCGGCGACGAGGGTGATCTGCGCGAGGGCGTTCATGACGGCATCATCCGCCGGGGCGGCAGGTCTGGCAAGGTCTGGCAGGGGTGAGAGCGCCAACATCCCTGCTGCGCGGGAGGCGCGGGGCGGCTATGCTCCATGTCCGGGTCCCTAATCAACAACGACGGGCGATGATGATCCTCTATCAGGACGAACACTGGCTGGTCGTGGACAAGCCGGCGGGCATGGCCACCCACGCGCCGCGCGCAGGGGAGCTGGGCGCGGTCGAATGGCTGGAACTGCACCTGGGGCTGAAGACCCACGTGGTGTCGCGGCTGGACCGCGAGACCAGCGGCGTGCTGCTGCTGGCGCGCGACGCCGCGGCATCGGCGCGGGCGCAGCGGATCCACGAGCAGGGCGGGGCGCGGAAGGTCTACGAGTTCCTGTCGGACCGCGACGCCGGGGCGGTCGGGCTGCCGGCGGAGTGGGTGCGCGACGACGAGATCGACGGGAAGTCGGCGCGGACGGAGTTCCGGCGGCTGGGGGCGGTCGGGCGTTACTGGAGCTACCGGGTGGAGATCGCGCGGGGGCGGGCCCACCAGATCCGTCGGCACGCGGCGGCGAGCGGGGTGCCCATCCTTGGAGACGGGGAGCACGGAGGGACGGCGTGGCCGCGGCTGTGCCTGCACTGTGCGGAGGTGCGGTGGCCGGAGATCGCGGAGCCGGTGCGGGCGGGGAGGCCGGCTTCGTTCGGGGCGGCGGCGGCGCCGGACATCGAGCGGGACTTCGCGATTTGCCGCGACCGGCGAGGGGACTGGATCGCCGCGGTGAGCGACGCCTGGCGCGTCGTCCATCGCGGCGAGATCGCCGGGTTGCCCGCCTCCGTCGACGTCTACGGCAGCTGGTTTGACGCCGTTTGGTACGACGAGGGGGGGGCCGCCAGGGAAACGGCCGTGATCCTGGAACCGCTGCTCACGCGGGTCGCCGAAGCGTACGGTTGCCGCGGCGGTACCGTGCGCGTGCACCGACGCAACCCGCATGGGTCGGCCCTGGTCGCCGATCTGGTCGTGGCGGGGGAGCCGCCGCCTGACAGATTCACGGTGACCGAGCATGGTCTGCGGTACGAAGTGAGCCTGACGAAAACCCAGCACACGGGCCTGTTCCTCGATCAGCGCGACACCCGGCGGCGCGTGGCGGCGATCGCTGCCGGGCAGCGTTGCGCCAACCTCTTCGCCTACACCTGCTCGTTCTCGGTGGTGGTGGCCGCGGCGGGCGCCGAGGTCGTCTTCTCGGTGGACACGGCCAAGCCCTGCTTGACGACGGGTCGGAGAAACTTCGAGCTGAACGGGCTGGCGGAGGCGGGCCGGGGCAAGTTCATCCAGGAGGACGTGCGGCAATGGCTTGAGCGGCAGCGGCGGAAGAAGGAGAGCGGTCCCGGTTCGTACCGACCCCTGGATCTGGTTATTTGCGATCCGCCGGTGTTCGCATCGGCGAAGGACGGGGGGGGCTTTGTGCTGGAGAAGGAGTGGCCGGTGCTGGCGCGTGGAGCCGCCGACCTGCTGGCCGACGATGGTTGCGCTGTCTTCGCCAACAACCACCAGGGCGGCGACCACGACCTCTACCGCCGCCAGCTCGAGGACGAGTTCGCCGAGGTCGTGGATCTGCAGGCGCCGCTGGACTTTTCTCCAGTGGTCGGGCGGGCGCAGTATGTGCGCACTTTCTGGTGCAAGTGAACAGCACTCTGAACGGCATCATGGACATCCGCTCACCTGTGTGACCGGGGCGGGCGCCTGTCGCATTGGGTCAGGCCGCCTCGTTCGGCCGAGCCATAGGAGACAACGCCGCTTCAGACGTAGCGAATATAGCGCGATGCGGACAACGCCTGGAGAATCCGAGCACCAAACGCCGGCTTGGCTTCAATGTGTCCCGCTTCATCGGTGAACTCGAAGACCGGATGGAGCATTGCGAGCAGCCCGTCAACATCCTTCTGCCCGGAAAGGGCGTTCCACCTGGCACTGGCATAAGTTGCCTCAATCTCCTCTCGCAGAGGCGGCTGCGACGAGCACCCCAAGGCCGAGGTGCCGACACTCATTGCGAGTAGGATGACAGTAGGCAGTCTCTTCATCTATTCATCTCGTTTGTCGGCCTGACAATGCATTTCCTGGAGATATCACCGCGTTGGGCCGGGCGGCTACCAGTTCTCCGCAAAGCCGGAGAATATGCTCTTCTTCGGCACATCGGACGATCGTTGATTCGGATGGCTGGAGACTGTGGCGGCGCGCCGGGATACCAAGACGAACCACAACACCAAGAAATTCCCCGGACCGGCTTAGTGGATAGGTGTGGGCACATTCTTATCAACGTTTGTCCCGTCGCCGAGCTGGCCTAAGATGTTATGTCCCCACGCCCAGAGTGTGCCGTCGGTCTGGAGGGCAACGGTGCGCCATACAGAAGGTTTCCAGAGAGCTCGCCTCCAGTCGCCACAGAAGCCCAGATGTTGTCCGTGCCGATCCGGGTCGGTGTGCTCTTATCGACGTTTGTCCCGTCACCGAGCTGGCCAGCTAGTTGTATCCCCACGCCCAGAGCGTGCCATCGGTCTGGCAGGCAATGGCGTACCAGTTTCCCGCCGTTACCGAGGCCCAGGTGTCGGCGGTACCGATCTGGGTCGGGGCGTAGTACGCGCCGCCGCCCGTCCCGTCGCCGAGCTGATCATACTCGTTATGTCCCCACGCCCAGAGCGTACCATCGGTCTGGCGGGCAACGGTGTGCAAGCATCCAGCCGTCACTGAGGCCCATATGTTGTCGTTACCGACCCGGATGGGGGTGAGCTTGGCGACGGTTGTCCCGTCGCCAAGCTGGCCATAGCCGTTAAATCCCCACGACCAGAGCGTGCCGTCGGTCTGGATGGCAACAGTGTGATTGTTTCCGGCCGCCACCGAAGCCCAGGTGTCGACGGTGCCGATCCGGGTGGGGGTGTACTTGTTGACGGTTGTCCCGTCGCCGAGCTGGCCGTATTCGTTAAATCCCCACGCCCAGAGCGTGCCGTCGGTCTGGCGGGCAACGGGTAATAGCTTCCAGCCGTTATCGAGGCCCAGGTTGTGTTGGTGCCGATCTGGGTGGTGGTGAGCTTGGCGACGGTCGTCCCGTCGCCGAGTTGGCCAGCGCCGTTGTATCCCCACGCCCAGAGCGTGCCGTCGGTCTGGAGTGCCACGGTGTGGGTACTTCCGGCTGCCACCGAGGCCCAGTTGGTGTCGGTGCCGATCTGGACCGGGGTGTTCCTGTCGACGGTCGTCCCATCGCCGAGAAAGCCGCTATATCCCCACGCCCAGAGCGTGCCGTTGGTCTTGATGGCGACAGTATGTCTGTATCCAGCAGAGACGGACCTCCATCCGCCCCCCGTGGTCACCGTCAGCTCCGCGCTGTCGAAAATCGTCCCCGACGCGGCGGTGATCGTCGTTACACCAGCCGCTACCCCGGTGGCGAGGCCGGTGGCGGCGTTGACGATCGCCACCGTGGGTGTGCCGCAAGTCCACATGACAGAGGATGTGAGATCCGCCGTGCTGCCGTCGGAATAGTCGCCGGTGGCCGTGAATTGACTCGCGCTCGCGACGGCGACACTGGTGCTGGCGGGCGTGACGGTGATGGAGGTGAGCGCCCGCGCGAAGGTGATATCGCTGGTGTCGATATTGATATCGAGAGTGACAGGCGTGTCGTCAACCGCGCGCATGATGGTGACGACAGAGTTCAGATCGCCACCCATATAATCGAAGTTGAAACTCAATCCATCCAATACGCCGTCGATACCGGTGCCGTCGGCGCTGAACGGAGTGGTGAGAAAATCGTAATCGGTGTAATCGACGCCTTCGTCGGTGAACTGGCTTTGCAGGTTGGCGTTCACTACCGCCTGCGCCGCTTGCATCGAGGCTTCGTTGAGTTGCGCCGAGGTGGACGCCCAGTTGGCGAACACGTCGTCGAGGTTGTCAGCGAGGTCGGAGATGACCAACGCCAGCGTGGTGAGCGGCGTGATGTTGGCGATGTCGTCCTCGGCGTCGGCCCAGGAGTAGAGTACGGTACCGGCGTCATCTTCGATCCTGACCAGGATCGGAAAGGTCAACCCGTTCACGGCGAGCGTGTAAGCGCCACTCGCGTCGCTGATGGTGTTGGCCAGCGCGCCATTGGCGCCCACGGCGGTGATCGCGCCGCTCAGCGGCGAGCCGGCGGCGACGGTGCCGCTGACCGTGGCGGCGGGTATCGGCGTGCTACTGCCGCCGCCCCCCCCACAAGCAGAGACAAGAACGATCCAGCGCCAGAACCGGCCAACGCCAAGCCCATGCTCTTGTGATCGTTGCGCAAGAAACATACCAACCTTATATGTCCGTGTTAAACAATGCAGGTATGAAAGTGGTGAGCCTTCCATCATCCGGCGAGCTGCAGGCCCTCGGATCGCATGACATCCAGCCGCTTCAGCTTGCAGTACTGTGGGCTCCGTAGTCAAGACATCTTTTATCCTGTTTTAGTTATAGCACTTCACTCGCAGCAGAGCGGCGCTGTTCCTGGTCTTCTTTGCTAAGCCGATCCTGAATCATTGCACCACCGCCCATGACCCGTCACAAGGACGAGTCGGCTAATTGACACCCGCGGCGACTGCGCTCTCGACGATCGGGGCCGCCAGCACCGGACAGCACAATACAACGAGCACCACGATCGTACTGGCCTTCATCAGCGACGAGCCGGTACGCACATTATCTCCCCGTCATTGAGCATAATTTGACGCCTCGGCAGCGAGGGTGGCAGGTGCCGCGCTAGCGTCAACCTGTGTCGTTCATCGTTTCGCCTGCCAACGTCAGGGGTGTGCGTTCGGCGGTTCGACCCGGGTCGCCTATAGGCACCATCCCAATAATGGTGACGATTTCATTGTTCCTGCAGCTCGAATCGCAGAATCGTCGCTAAATTGTCTTCCCCCTCATTAGAGATGAATAGATCGCCCTCTTCGTTGAACGTGATTCCTTCCATCTTATTAAATAGTCCCGGATCGAGCAGCTCAATCATTATCACCGCGCCATCCATATTTAACACAAGCAGAAGGTTACTCGCCAGAGAGAAGATAGAGTTGCCCTGTAATTGGGTGGACACCGATGGCGGAGGGTCTGAAGTTGACGACGGGTGGCGAGCCAGTGCCTCCCTTCTTGATTTTCTTCTGAAGGGAAAGCGCGATGTCTGCGTGCTGTGCGAATTCGGTGATCTCCTTCAGGTCAACTGTGAAGACAGGCTCTTCTCGCATACACATTGTCTTTAGGTCGAATTCGTAAATCATGCGCTTGTTCTTAAACTCAGCCCCTGTTCCGCTTTCTGTTTTACTTGCAATTAATAGCCTGTGACGCGTCCCGTCATAGCAGAGCCCTTCGTTATCCTTTGCGGGTAGCCCGTGTTATAGAACTTCACCTGAGGCACTGCTGATGAATAATCGGCGATCTCGATCAGCCGCCCATCGCTTCGCAAGACATATATCGTCTGAGCAACCCTCGCGATCCCCTCGTAATCGCCATCTGCCCCGAAGGTCTTCTGTGCCGTGATCAAATTCGTCGCAGGATTGTATGTGTAGAGGACTCCGTGTTCATCCTCGACGCATACCAACGTCACCGGATCTACATATGTTAGCGCCGAGATTTCCCGCAGGGCTGCGGGTAATGTGTAGATTGCATCGGGCGAAGTCAGGTCGTAGCCGCATGGATTCGCTGCGCACGCAGCAGGCCCAACCCGGCTGTCCGCAATCAGCGCCAATACAACTATGAATATTCGTTCTAGTATCTTCATAGCAGCTTCTGTGTTGATCACACCCTCAGCGATGGCTTCAGCTGCAAAGGTGTTTGGCGCGGCCCTGTCCCCCGGCGGCCGCCCCAACGTCCCCCACCTGTGGCCGGGGCAACTTCCTCCACCCGGGCCGCCGACAGGACGTGTGCATGTTATGACGGCGTGGCCCTTTTTGCAACCCGGGTCGCGGCTTCCTTCAGCCGCCAGCTCTTGCCTTCGAACTTGAGCAGGTGCCCGTGGTGCATCAGGCGATCCAGTAGCGGTGCCACGACCACGACGTCACCCAGCAGCTTCGGCCAGTCCTCGATCACCCGGTTAGAGGTGATGATCGTCGAGCCACGCTCGTAGCGGATCATCAACACATCGGCCAGTTCGTCGCCGGCATTGGCCGGCAGCCGCCGCAGGTTCTGGTAGATGCTCTGGGCGTTGCGCCCGAACTGGACCTGGGCTTCGATCCAGGACCGATGCGGCTCGCAGGCCGAGGTTGCCGTCGCCGAACCTGTTGCTGACGGAGCCGGTGGCCGGGGTGGGGGATATTGAGGTGGCCACAGGTACATTCCGCGAAACCAAGCAGGACTTCTTCTGCTCTCTTCATTATTCGGCCGAGCGATATCCCCGATAATACGCTGCTAATGGGACCACCCGCCCACTGCGCAATTCCAGCAACCGCTGCTGCGATGTCAAGACCAGTATCGACATTATCTCTCTTGGTGATTGGGTATTACTCTTCCGGCATCTTCTATTCCCCATCTTAATCAAGTCCAATATCAAGTATCTTGAACTTATCAGGACAGCCGCGCAAATTATCCCGTAAACACATTTCAAGAGGGCGATGAACTCATCAACAATAGAATCAGTTGTCGATGCCCGGAGCTTCAGTTAGTGATGATTCCCCGTGGCAGCAGTGATGTAAACGGAGATCAACTCCCAATAGCACCCAATCTTAATACCAGACACTAACCAGCCATGAACGCCCAGCAACTCGCCGCCATTTTCTAGATGCAATGCGCCCCGTCAACCCCTCTACAAACCAAGGACCCCAGGCCGAAGCCCGGGGTCCAAGGTGCTTGATTCGGAGCTCTGACTTACTTGATCAGTGTCATCCGATGGGTCGCCCGCAGGCTCCCCGCCTCGAACTTGTAGAAGTACAGACCCGACGGGGCGTCGGCGCCGGCGTCGTTCCGTCCGTTCCACACCATCTGGTGCTCGCCGGCGACGTACTGGCCGTCGTCGATGAGAACCTTCACGAGGCGCCCGCTGACGTCGAAGATCCGCAGCTGGACCTGGGACGCGGTGGGCAGCGCGAACGAGATGGTCGTCGACGGGTTGAACGGGTTCGGATAGTTGCCGATCCGGAACGCGTTCAGGGGCACGTCGCCGGCGCCGGTCGCCGAGTTCTCGGTCACGGTGATGACGCCGTTGACCACGTCGACCGGGACGGTCTGCTCCATCCCCGACGGCCAGGTGACCTTGACGACCGCGGTGAGCGCGTCGGCGAGGCCGAAGTGGGCCGTGGTCGAGGACTGGGACAGGTAGCCCGAGGGCGCGATCTCGCGCAGCTGGGTCATCCCGTCGGCGGTCACTTCGATGCGGGCGCCGAGGCCGAAGCGGTTCGAAGTGGTGCCGACCAGGTTCACCTTGAGCCAGGTGGGATCGTTCAGCACGTTGCGGTACATGCGGTTGGGCACGTCCAGCCAGCTGTGGTTGGACACGTACAGGTCAAGGTCGCCGTCGCCGTCGTAGTCGGAGAAAGCCGTGCCCCAGGCGGTCAGCTCGGGGGAGATCAGCGCTCCGCAGGTGGCGTCCTCGAACATGGTGCCGCGGATGTTGTGGAACATCTTGTTGCCGCCGTCGACGTTGGTCAGGAAGAGGTCCAGCCAGCCGTCGTTGTCGTAGTCGCCCCCACGCACAGGTGCGGCCGTCGCCCCCTGTCGCCGACGACCGCGTCGGTGACGTCGACAAACATGCCCTGCTCGTTGTGGAACAGCCGGTTGGCGCCGCTCTTGTTCACGACGTACAGGTCCAGCCAGCCGTCGTTGTCGTAGTCGCCCCAGGCCGCACCCTTGCAGCTGGCGGCGAAGTCCACGGGGAACATCGACACGTCGGTGAAGCCGCCGCCCAGATCGTTGCGGAACAGCTTGTTGGCGCCGTCCCGGATCGTGACGTAGAGGTCGGGATCGCCGTCGTTGTCGTAGTCGCCGAAGGCGCAACCGCGCGACCAGCCGACGAACGATGCGGGATCCGCAACCAGGTCCGTGAACGTGCCGCCGTCGTTGCGCAGCAGCTTGCTGCGGCCGTCGTCGGTGGTCAGGTAGAGGTCGAGGTCCCCGTCGAGGTCCCAGTCGGCCCAGGCGGCGGACGTGTTCATGTCCGTGTCGCCGAGCGGGCCGTCGGTGACGTCGGTGAGCGCGCCGCCGTCGTTGCGCAGCAGCAGGTTGGCGGCGTTGTAGTTGACGATGTAGAGGTCGAAGTCGCCGTCGTTGTCGTAGTCGCCCCAGCAGCCGAGGCGGGAATCCGCCGCGTCGCCGAGGTCCGTGATCACGCGGACGAAGACGCCGGCGCCGTCGTTGCGCAGCAGCTTGTTCGGACCGTTGTTCGCCAGGAACAGGTCGTCGTCGCCGTCGTTGTCGAAGTCGCACCACGACACGCCGCGGCCGTCGTGGGTGTCGCCGAGGGGACCGACCGTCGCGTCGACCCACAGGCAGTCGGGGTCGACCGTGTCCTCGATCCACTCGCAGCTCACGGAGTTCGAGTACTGGACTACGCTGGAGGAGTTGACGAACGAGGCCTGGATCGTGTCGATGCCGATCACGGCGCCGGCGTAGCTGAAGAAAGCCTGGCCGTTGGCGTCGGTCAGCTGGTCGAAGGTGTTCCCCATGTTGGGGCCGGCGATGACCTCGAAGTGGACGTTGCGGCCCACGATGCGGTTGCCGTCGTTGTCCTGCAGCGTCGCGGTGGCGGTGTGCATGTTGCCGATCTCGACGGTGGCGTTGTTGGGCGTCAGCAGCGCGCCCTCGCCGACGATGGCCCCGCCGCTGACCAGCAGACCGCCGAAGAAGATGTTGTCGTCGTTCGACGGATTGATGGTGTGGACGCTGATGAGCACGGCGCCGTCGCTGACGAAGGGCTTCAGGTTGTACAGCTCGTCGTCCTGGCGCGGGTCGTTGTTCGGGCCCGAGTTCGGGTCGAGGGGATTGGCGGTGCTGTCACCGATGCCGCCCACCGTGATCAGGGCGCCGTTCTCGGTTTCGCCGTCGTCCTGGCCGCCGGCCGAGGAGGTCAGGCGGGCGCCGTTGACGTCGATGTGGCTGGACTGCGCACTGCCCTGGTAGCCGAACGAGATGCCGAGGCTGAAATTGAGGATGTAGTTGGGATCGCTCGGGCTGGCGCCTTCGCTCAGGCCGATGGCGAAGTCGTCGCCGGCGATGTCCTGGGCGCCGAAGAAGATCACCGCCGTGTACTCGCGCGGCTCTTCGGGAGCGTTGAAGATCACGGCCAGGATCGCGCCGTCGATCGACGCCGAATAGCCGCCTTCGCCGATGGTGATGTCCACCAGTCCGGAGGGAGCGGCGTCGATGACGGGTTTGACGATATCCGTGACGTCCGCGATGTAGTTGTTCGAGAAGATCGAGGAGGGCACGGTGGCGTCCCAGTTGATCGGCACGCCTTCCACGGTCATTGTGCCGTCCGGGATGGTTGCGTAGGAGTACCCGGTGCTGGCCGCCACCAGGAAGGCCCGCAGCACGGTGCCCGACGAGGGCTTGTCGGCCTGCACGATGCCGCTCGGGAAGTTGGTGCCGAGCCCGTCCATCGACAGGGTCACCTGACCGGTGGCCGAGTAGTAGGGCCCGAGCGAGGAGATGCTCGTCAGCGGGGGCCTGACGAAGGAGTCGGGAGGTAAGCCCGGCTCGCCGGGGATGGCCTGCGCCAACGGGGCGATGCCCATCAGCAGGATCCCCATGGCCGCCGCTACGATCAACGATCGTAGCCCTTGCCGTGATTGGGTGCGCGTGAACGTCATGTCTTCATCCCTCCATTTTGAAATGATCAGCAACGGGACTGTCGTAAAAAACGAGCTATCGCGTCTTGATTAGACTAGGGATGATTACCAAAGTCAATACGCTCAGGACAAATCAATGACGTAAAATGTCTAATTTTGCCGATACGATAATATTCATTCCAATAGGTCATTTCATCATGGAAATGAACCAGACGGTTGGTGGCCGCCGCCCTCAGGATCGACGCTTTCGCTGGTGAACGTGGCTGATCATTTCAGCGCTGCACGCACGAGGTTCTCGACTCCCCCTGCCAGGATGACCTCCTGCACCGGCCTGCCCGTAGGCGAAACCCCATATGCCTTGCCATTCCAAATGATCTTCGAATTGGCGAAATCCACCTTCAGCCCCGAGTCCACCACCACCGTCTTGGCGTCCTTCCCCGCGAACGCCTGCTTCAGCGCCTCCACCAGCTCCGGACTCTCCAGACAGAGGAACCCGTTGTTGATCGCATTGCGCTGATAAGTCTGAGAGTAGGTGCCGGCAACCAGCATCCTGATCCCCGCCGCCTGCAGCGCCGTGACCGCCTGCTCGCGGCTCGACCCCGTACCGAAGTTGTACGCCCCGACCACCAGGTCCCCCGCGCGCACCGTCGTGGCGAACGTCGGGTCGTAGTTCTCCATCACCACGCGCGCCATGTCCTGCGGGGTCATGTCCTCGCGGTAGGTGTAGTCCTTCCCGTAGATGCCGTCGGTGTTCAGGTTGTCCTGCGGCAGGAACAGCGCGCGCCCCTCGACGATGGCCGGGAACCCGTCGAGGATCTCCACCGCGCCGGCCTTGTGGCCCTTGCCGCCCGGGACGAAGGCGTAGGGCGGCATCGAGGCGTCGAAGCCCTCGGGCCCGGCGATCTTGCCGGCGATCGCCGAGGCGGCCACGACCGCGGGGCTGGCCAGGTAGCACTGCGCGTCGCGCGAGCCCATCCGGCCCTTGAAGTTGCGGTTGGTGGCCGAGATGCCGACCTCGCCGGCCTCGAGCAGGCCCGTGCCCAGCCCGATGCAGGGGCCGCAGCTGGGCGGCAGCGCCTTGGCGCCCGCGTCCAGCAGGGCCTGCCACACGCCGAGCTGCTTGGCCTGGTCCTCCACGAACTGGCTGGCCGCGGCGATGTAGAAGTCGACGCCCGGGGCCACCTTGTGGCCCAGCATGACGTCGGCGGCGGCCTTGAGATCCTCCAGCCGCGAGTTGACGCAGGACAGCAGGTAGGCCTTGTGGATCTTGATGTCCCTGGTCACAAGCTCGGCCAAGGGCGCGCTCTTCTGCACGCTGTCCGGGCCGGCGACGTGCGGCGAGACCAGCGAGAGGTCGAGCGTGATCACGCCGGCGTAGACGGCGTCGGGATCGGAGGTCAGGGGGTGGCGCTTCCACAGGTTGAGGCGGGCGTCGTCGATGCGGTCGTCGATGCCCTGCACCGCCAGGATCGCCTGACGCTTCTCCAGGAAATCGATCGTGATGTCGTCGCAGGGGAACCAGCCCACCAGCGCGCCCCACTCGGTGGTCATGTTGGCGATGGTCATGCGCGCGTCCATGCTCAGCCCGGCCACGCCCGGCCCCGCGAACTCGATGGCGGCGTTGAGCACCTCGTCGCGGTTGTACTGGCCGCAGAGCGTGAGGATCACGTCCTTGCCCGTCACCCCGGGGCGCAGCTCGCCCTCGAGCACGACCCTGACCGTGCGCGGGATCTGCCACCAGAAGCGGCCGGTGGCCCACAGGCAGGCGGCGTCGGTGCGCACCACCGGCGTGCCGACCGCGCCCACCGCCCCGTACATGTTCGAGTGGCTGTCGCTGGCCACGCAGAAGCCGCCCGGCTGGATGTAGCCGTTCTCGATCATCACCTGGTGGCCGATGCCGGTGCCGGCGGGGTAGAAGTCGATGTCCTGCGCGCGGGCGAAGGCCTCGATCTTGGCGTACTTGGCCAGGTTGCCGTCGCTGCGGTTCTGGATGTCGTGGTCCAGCGCGAACACCGGCTGGCGCGGGTCGTGCACCTTGCCGACGCCCAGCTTCTCGAACTTCTGCAGCACGGCCGAGGTGTTGTCGTGGGTCATCACGTGGTCGGGCGACAGCGTGACGAAGTCGCCGGCGTGCAGCTCGGCGCCGCGCGCCAGGTCCAGGGCGTGGGCCTGCGTGATCTTCTCGATGACGGTCTGGGCCATGACGTCCTCCCGCGGGCTGGGTGCCGCAGATGGGGTGTTCCGGGGTCTTACTGGCTGGGGTGCAGGCATTCTTCTCCCAAAATGTCATCTTTCGTCGGCGTCCACAAGATCCACTTCGCAGGCCGTGCACCAGGATCGCGCGATTTGGGGAGATCCCGATGAGCGTCGCCTGCCTGGCCTCCGGGCGGGCTGTATAATCGGTTAACATCTTGGCCCGGGCAGGTGGTGGGTGACGTTGCTGAACCGCTCCGACCACCGCCTGGACGCTCGGGCAGCTCGACCCCGGGGATCTGCGGCAGGCACGGCCAGCTATGAGCAGAGGACCGCCGGCCTCAGGGCCATCGGCATCGCTCTGTGGGACGTCCTGGCGTCATGCACCCGACAGGGCAGCCTGGACTCGCGGATCATCCGCCCCGCCGCACGGCCCCCCCCCCCCCCCCCCGCCGGGCGTCACCCTGCGACCGGCTGGTTCCGCACATCCTGCCGTGACAGGGGTGTCCTGGGGGCCCCGCAGCCAGGATGGCGGAGGGGCCGGAAAGATCAGCGCTCCGGGCACACGAGGTGCCCGGAGCGCGTCCCCTGTCACGGCAGGATGTGCGGATTTACAACCGATCGCAGACCAACGCCTCCATCAACGCCTCCGCCCTGCCCAGCCGCTCGACCGCCCAGATCGCCTCCTTCGCCCCCTTCAACCTCTCCGGCGACATCACCGGCGTCGCCAGCGCGTCGAACTTCTCGGTCAGCTCGGCGTCGGTCATCGGGTTGCGCGGGTCGCCCTTGGGGTAGTCCAGGGTGCGCACCAGCGCGCGGCCGTCGGTCGTCTCGATGGTGACGTGGACCTTCTGCAGGGCGGGGAACGCGGCCTCGATCTCGGGATCGGCCACGACCTCGATCTTGCGCAGCTGGGCGCGGATCACCGGGTCCTGGATCTTCTCCGGCGTGAACTGCTCGGGCGTGACCCGGCGGTCGGCGATGCAGGCCGCCACCACGTAGGGCAGGGAGTGGTCGGCGGTCTCCTTGTTCTGTGGGTCGTACTTGCTCGGGTCGGCCAGGATGTCGGCCGCGCGCGCCAGGCTGCGGATGCGCACCTTCACCACGTCGTCGGGCGCCAGGTCGTGGGTCTTGACGAGGTCCAGCACCGCGGACATCGGCGCGTGGGTGAGCGCCTCGGTGGGGAAGGCCTTCATGCCGCACTGCAGGATGCGCCAGCTCTGCCCGAGCCCCTCGGTCACGATGTCCCAGCGCCAGTCGGTCTTCAGGATGTGGCTGAAGCCCTCCTTGCCGTCCAGCACGTGCTCGGGGCCGGTGTAGCCCTTCTCGGCCAGCAGCGCGGCGAAGACGCCCGACTGCGTGGCCAGCGGGTCGACGGTGTTCTTCATCATCGTCAGCTTGCCGGCCGTGACCGAGCCGCCGGTCAGGTGCCGCGAGGCGCTGATGCCGATGGCGTGCTGGATCTGCTCGGCCGACAGGCCCAGCAGGCGGCCGGCCACGATCGGGGAGACGGCCGCGGTCAGGGTGGCGTGGTGCCAGCCGATCTCGCGGATGCCCGGGAACGAGGCTTCGCACAGGCGCTGCTCGAACTCGTAGGCCAGCACGATGCCCAGCAGCAGGTCGCGGCCGGTGCCGCCGGCGCGCGCCGCGGCGCTCATCGCGGCCGGGATGATGTCGCTGGGGTGCGACGGGTCCTGCTTCCAGTAGATGTCGTTGTAGTCGAGCACGCGGATCAGCAGCGCGTTGGCCAGCGCGGCGGACACCGGGTCCATCCGCTTGCCGGTGCCGATGACCGAGGCCGGGCCCGGCCCGGCGGTCTCCTGCAGCACCTCCAGGGCGATCCGGCAGTCGTGCTGCAGCAGGCCGCCGTAGGCGCAGCCGACGCTGTCGAACAGGAACCGCTTGGCGGCGGTGATCGCCTCGGGCGCGATGTCCTCGTAACGCAGACCGGCGGCCCAGGCCGCCATCTTCCCGCTCACGGTCATGGTCTCGGGTCCTCCCGGGATCAGCGTGGGTACTTGTCGTGGATGTAGTCGGTCAGGTACTCGATGCGGGCTTCGTGGTCCTGGCTGATCTGCCGGACGCAGTCGCCGATGGAGACCAGGCCGGCCAGGCCGCCGCGGTCGACCACCGGCAGGTGGCGGATGTGGGCCGCGGTCATGATCGCCATGACGTCGGCCACGTCGTGGTGTTCGCCCACGCAGATCAGCTCCAGCGACATGACGTCGCGCACCCTGGTGTCGCGCGAGGAGCGGCCCTGCAGCGCGATCTTGGCGAGGTAATCGCGCTCGGTGAAGATGCCGTGGATCTCCTTGCCGCGGGTCACCAGCGCGGAGCCGACGCCGCGCTCGACCATGCTGGCGATGGCGGACAGGACGGTGTCGTCGGGGTCGACCTGCAGGACCTCGCGGCCCTTGGCGGCGAGGATGTCCGAGACCTTGGCCATGGCGCCTCCTTCTTCCGGGCGCGGCGCGTCAGGCCGCGGCGCGGAGCAGTCGGGTGTTCCACAGGGCCAGCAGCACGCTGCAGGCCAGGATGACGGCGCCGGTGCTCTGGTGCAGCGTCGTCAGGATCACGTCGGCCAGCGTCGGCGCGCCGGCGGCCGCGGTCAGGCCCGTCGCCCACAGCGCGGCCAAGCCCAGGCAGATCTGCAGGCCGAGCAGGATCATCAGCGCCCGGCCCAGGCCCTGCAGCCGCGGCACGTCGGCGTGCTCGCCCCAGGCCCGCAGGCCGGCCAGCAGGCCCACCACGGCCACCACCACCGCCATCGTGATGTGCAGCAGCAGCCCGTGGGACAGGTGGCGCAGGACGGCCCCGAGCACCAGTTGCACGATAACGATAATCACCACGGCCCGCGACAGCAGGGCGTCGGTGTGCGCATCGGCGAAGATCTTGGGGCGGGCGGCGCGCCAGCCGCGGGTCGACATGGCGGCCAGGGCGATCAGCACGCTCAGGAAGACCTGGCCCGTCACGCCGTGGACGATGGCCAGCGTCAGGTTGGGGTCGGTGTGGGCCGGGTCCATGCTCGAGGTGAAGCGGCCGGTCACCCGCAGACCGCCCAGCACACCCTGGACGATCACCAGCAGCAGCGCGGCGCCCGCCAGCAGCTTCACGCTGCGGCGCTCGTCGGTCCGCCACAGGAAGACCGCCAGCACCAGCGTCGTGAGGCCGACCAGCGAGCCCAGCAGGCGGTGGGCGTGCTCGTAGAACACGCCGCCGGTCATGCGCGACAGCGGGTAGAGGAACATGTTCGAGCCGAAGCTGTTGGGCCAGTCGACGACCGCCAGGCCGGCCTGCTGACCGGTGACCACGCCGCCGGCGGCCAGCAGCAGCAGCGTGGCGCCGGCGGCGACGAAGGCGAAGGCGGCCGGCCAGGCGAAGGGCGGCTTCGCGGGGCGGCGCGCGCCCTCGATCGCGCCCATCGCGCCGAAGAACGCACCCATCAGCAGCGAGCCCGGCACCCAGAGCAGCGCCGACGGCACGACCCGGTTCGGCCCGTCGCCGGCGGCCAGCAGGCTGCCGAGGATCAGCAAATTGAGCGTCGAGGCCAGCAGCCCGACCCAGAGGCCGCCGCGCCAGCCGCGGCCCGTCCAGCGGCCGGCCAGCCGCCCGCCCAGGATCAGCAGGCCGAACATCAGGGGCATCAGCACCCAGACGGGGGCCTGCACGCCGGGCAGCCGGCCGAAATAGCCGACGGCCCACATCGCGACCGTGGTGGCGAAGCCGAGGGTCAGGATGTCGCCGCCGCGGGTCGGTTCGCGCCGTTCGCTCACGTTGCTCACTGCACGACCTCCTGTTATCCTGCGTGTCCGGGATGCGCGCGATCCCGGCTCCATAGCTACCACGATTCGCCGGCCGTCACCACCACGGAGCGTCATGACCGCCTCGCCGCTGCAGCGCTGGATCGGATTGAGCCTGGAGCTGGGCAAGGCCCGCCTCAGCGCCCTGGTGGTGGTCACCACGCTGGCCGGCTACCTGATGGCGGCGCGCCCGGTGCCGGGCTGGGGCCACCTGGCCGCCACGCTGCTGGGCACGGCGCTGTGCGCGTTCGGGGCCAACGGCTTCAACCAGGTGCTCGAGCGCGACCGCGACGCCCTGATGCTGCGCACCCGGGAGCGGCCCCTGCCCTCGGGCCGGGTCGGCGTGCGCGCGGCGGCGCTCTGGTCGGGCGCGGTCGTGCTGCTGGGCGCGGGTCTGCTGCTGGCGCTGGTCAATGCGGCGGCCGCGGCCCTGGCGCTGGGCACGGTCCTGCTCTACGTGCTCGTCTACACGCCGTTGAAGCCCATCAGCACGCTCAACACGCTGGCCGGCGCCATCTGCGGCGCGATCCCGCCCTTGATCGGCTGGAGCGCGGTGACCGGCGGCGTGCAGGGCGGCGGCTGGTGGCTGGCCCTCTTGCTGTTCGTCTGGCAGGTGCCGCACTTCCTGTCGCTGGCCTGGCTCTACCGGGACGACTACCGGCGCGCCGGCTTCAAGATGCTGCCGCTGCAGGACCCGCGCGGCGACCGCACCTTCCGCTTCCTGATGCTCTACGCCTGGGTGCTGCTGCCGCTGGGCCTGCTGGCCACGTTCATGGGCCTGACCGGGGCCGTGTTCGCGGTGGGCTCGCTGCTGCTCGGCGGCGCCTGGTTGTGGCTGGGCATGCGCTGCTACCGCGACCGCAGCAGCCTCAACGCGCGGCGCGTGTTCCTGGGCAGCGTGGTCTACCTGCCGCTGGTGCTCGGCCTGATGGTGGCCGACCGCGCGCCGCCCCGGGCGGAACCCGCCACCGCCGTGGTCGAAGTCGCGCCGCCTGACGGGAGCGCCTGATGGCCGTTCGCGGCGAATGGCGGCGCGGCGGCTGGATCCTGGTCGCGGTGATGCTGGTCGCGCTCGTGGTCGTCGTCGCGCGGCTGGGCGCGGACCTGCGGTCCGGCGGCGGCCGGCACGCGGTGGGCGACGGCCGCCATCCGCGCACCTACGGCTTCGACCTGGCCAACCTCGCCTACCCCGAATCCCTGCTCGCGGCCGGCGGCGTGCCGCGCGACGGCCTGCCCGCCCTCGATCGCCCGCCGCTGCTGACGCCGGCGGGCGTCGATTCGCTCAACGACGCGGAGCGCGGCAAGTACCTCGTCGGCGCCGACCGCGTGCTCGGCGTGGTCGTGCGGGGCGACGCCCGCTGCTGGCCCCTGCGCATGCTGGACTGGCACGAGGTCTGCGTCGACACGCTGGGCGGCGCGCCGCTGGTCGCCACGTGGAGCCCGCTGTCGGGCAGCGCCGCGGTCTACGGGCGCGCCGCCGGCGCCGACACGCTGCGCTTCGGGGTCAGCGGGCTGCTGCTGAATTCCAACACGTTGCTGTTCGACCGCGCGGCGTCGCCGAGCCTGTGGAGCCAGCTGACCGGCGAGGCCGTCGCGGGCCCGCGCCGCGGCGAGCGGCTGCCCCGGCTGCCCGCGGTCGTCACGACCTGGGAGCACTGGCGCCGCGACCACCCCGGCACGACCGTGCCGGCCCCCGCGCCGACCTTCAAGCGGCGCTACCAGACCCGGCCCTACCAGTCGTATCGTTCCGGCGGCCGCACCCGCTTCCCCTCGGCGCCGCTGCCCGCCGAAGGGCAGCTCGATCCGCTGCTGATCGTCGGGACGACGCACGGCCGTCACGTCCTGGACGCGGCGCGTCTGGTGCGCGAGGCCGGTCCCGACGGCGTCTGGACCGGCGAGGTGGACGGGATCGCCCTGAAGTTCCGCACCGCGCCGCAGGCGCCCGGCGAGCAGCCGGCCGTGTGGACGGAACTGGAATTCGGCGACGGGATCACCATATACTACGCTGATCGCTTCGCCTGGCACGCCTTCCACCCCGAGGACCGGTTGCCATGAGACACGTCCCGCTGTTCACGCTGCTGTCGATGGTGATCGTGCTGGCCGCGGGCTGCGGCGGCGGCGGCGATCCCGACCCGGCGCCCGTCGGCGTCGTGAAGGTGTTCACCCTGCCCAACACGCTCGACGCGAGCTGGACGCTGACCGGCCCCGCCGGCGCGGTCATCACGGGCACGGACGACGCGCGCCATTCGCCGGCCGCGCCGCCGGGTCGTGGACCATCGTCTGGGACGACGTCGATGATTGGATCCGGCCGCTCTCGCAGACCCGCACGCTGGTCGAGGGGGACTCCATCACCTTCATCGGCCAGTTCGTATACGACCCGCCGCCGACCACCGGCTCGCTGTCGATCGACATCGAGCCCGACGACCTGCAGGCCCGCTGGGTGCTGAAACGCCTGACCGGCGACGACGACCGTTCCGGCGTCGGCGACGCCGTCCTGGACGACCTGCCGCCCGGCCCCTTCACCGTGGCCTGGCAGCGGGAGCCCGGCTGGACCATGCCGGCGCCCGGCTGGGTCGACGGCCTGATCACGGCGGGCGAGACGTCGGCCGCGGCGGTCACCTTCACGGTGCTGCCGACCTGGCCCTTCGCGACCGTGCGCCTGGAGGCCGGCTCCTACACCATGGGCTCCGCCGCGCCGGAACCCGGCCGCGAGGCGGACGAGGGGCCCCGGCACGAGGTGACCCTCACGCGCCCGCTGCTGGTCGCCACCACCGAGCTGACCAACGGCCAGTGGGACGCGGTCGTGCGCGGCCGGGTGGACGATCCCACGATCGCCAACCAGCCCGTCGTGGATGTCACCTGGTACCAGGCGGTGGAATTCTGCAACGCGATGTCCGCCGCCGACGGCCTCACCGCAGCCTACGCCATCAACGGACCGCAGGTGGCCTGGAACCCGGACGCCGACGGCTGGCGCCTGCCGACCGAGGCCGAGTGGGAGGCCTTCTGCCGGGCCGGCACGCAGGGGTCGCTGAGCGACGGCGAGCTGTCGCGCCTCGACATGGAGGTCGACCCGGTGCTGTCGTTCTTCGGCTGGTCGGCGGCCAACTCGGATAACCAGGTCAAGCCCGTGCGGACCCTGCTGCCCAACCCGATGGGCCTCTACGACGTCCACGGCAACCTGCTGGAATGGTGCTGGGACCGCTACGGCGTCTCCTACTACACGGCCGATCCCGCGACCGACCCGACCGGGCCGGTCACCGGCAGCGACCGGGTGCTGCGCGGCGGTTCCTTCGCCGACGCCAACCAGCGGTTGCGCTGCGCGGCCCGCGCCTACCTCGATCCCGGCGCCGCCGTGGGGATCGTGGGCTTGCGGCCGGTGCGCAACGCGCCGGTCGTCAAGTCGGGCGGGAAATAGACGATCTTGCATCCCGGCGCGTCCGCGCCTACGTTGCCGGGAACCGGAGGCATGTGTTTTGAGCCCACGTCGGATCGCACTGGTCGCCCTGATCTGCCTGGCCGCGGGATTCGTCCCGGCGCAGGTCGCCGCGATCTGCCCGGCGCCGCCCGCCCACGATGACGTCGTGCACACCGAGGGCGTCCTGCATCCTGAGGGCGTCCCTTGCGCCGATCCCGACCGCGACGGCGACGCCTGCGGGACGGGCTGCCCCTGCACCTGCTGTCCCGGTCACGGCTCGGTGCCCGTGTTCACGGTCGAACGCCTCGGCGGCCAGATCCTGATGACCGGCTTCCGGATCGGTCTGCTGTCCGATTCCCCCGCCCCCCGCGACATCCACCTCGGCATCTTCCACCCTCCTCGCGCCTGACCGACCCCCGATCGTGGTGACGATGGTCCGCTCGCCCTCGCGAGCGGGTGGGTTCGGGCATTTGACGGAACGTCGCGCGGGGACCGCTCCCGGCCGCGTCGTTCCCGACAGGCGGGTGTGTCGAGATGCGGATCAAGCACGAACATGTCCTCGCGGCGGGCTTCGTCCTGCTGTGCGCGATCACGGCGGGCGCCGAGAATACGATGCTCGAGCCGGCGGTGATCGAGATCACCTGGCCCCGGATCACCGACCTGGTCGACGGGCACCCCCTGCTCGCCGCGGGGGAGCAGGGGATCCTGGCGGCGCGGGGCGCGGTCACCGACGCCGGCGCGCGGCCCAACCCGACGCTGGAGGCGGCCCTGGGCCGGGTGCGCGAGCGCCCCGGCGAACCGTTCGGACGGCAGTGGGACCTGTCCCTGACGCTGCCGCTGGACTGGCTGTCGCGGCGCTCGCCGCGGGTGGACGCCGCGCGGGCGGACCTCGACGCCGCTGCGGCCGAGCACGAGACGATCCGGCGCGACGTCCTGCTGGAGCTGCGCACGCAGTTCTGGAATCTCGTCCACGACCAGCGGCAGGTCGCGGTGGTGGAGGTGCTGGCGCGGGAGACGGCGAACCTGGCGTCGGCCGTGGGCCGTCGCGTGGAGGCCGGCGAAGCGCGGCCCGTCGAGGGGACGCAAGCCGAGATCGAACGGGAGCTGGTCGACAGCGATCTGGCGGCGGCGCGGACCGCGCTGGCCTCCCGGCAGGCGCAGCTCGCGTTCTGGCTCGGCGCGCCGCCCGGGTCGACGATCGTCGCCGTCGCCGATCTGGAGGCGTTGCCCGACCCTCCGGATCCCGATCTCGGGTTCGGCGGGGACATCTCCGGGAATATCGGCGGGCAGCCCACGCTGCTGGTCGAGGCGGCCCGCGTGCGCGCCCTCGCCGCCGAACTCTCGGGCGAGCGGCGCGAGCGCCTGCCGGCGTTTTCGCTGCTGGCCTTCACTTCGCGCGAACTGGATCAGCGGGCCCAGGGCGGCGGGATCGCCATCGACCTGCCCCTGTGGGATTGGAACTCCGGCGGCATCGCGCGGGCGCAGGCGCGGCTCGCCGCCGGCCGCAGCCTGCAGGAGGCCCGGCGCCGCGCCTTCGCGGCGGAGATCGTCGCGGCCGTCGCCGCCTTTCGCACCTCGCTCGAGACCGCCTCGCGCCTCGCCGACAACGTCGTCCCGCGGTCCGCGTCGGCCGCTTCCGTCATCGAAAAGACTTACCTGCTGGGCGAGGCCAGCCTGCTGGAAGTGATCGACGCGCGGCGCACCCTGCTCGCGTCGCGCCGCCAGCTCCTGGATGCGCTCGCCCAGGCCCAGATCGACCACTGCCGCCTTCGGGCGCTGATCGGGGAGGAACTCCCGTGAACATTCGCAACCTGTTGATCATGACTTCGTTAGGGATTTTGTTGGCCGTCGCGCTCGTGTCCTGCGACCGGTCCTCTCCTGCGCCCGAGATCGTGGAGCTGACGGCGGAGACGCCGGACCTCGACCACGATCACCAAGCCGAGGCGGAGGTGTCCGACCTGGACCGCCCGGTCGGGGAACTGTTCGCCGCCGACTGCGAGCACCAGGTCAAGACGTTCGCCTGCAACGAGTGCCGCTACGAAGTCGGCGTCGTTCGCGTGCCGGCGAGCCTGGTCGAGGGCAAGCTGGTCGAGACCGAACAGGTCGAGCGGCGCGCCGTGGACGTCACGGTCCCGCTGACCGGCGAGGTCCGCTTCGACGAGCGGCGCGTGGGGCACGTCAGCCCGCTCGTGGAAGGCGTCGTGTCAGCGGTCCACGTCAAGCTCGGCGACCGGGTCCGGCGCGGGCAAGCGCTCGTCGAACTCGAGTGCACGGCGGTCGGGCAGGCGCAGGCCGAGTACCTCGCGGCGCAGGGGATGCTGGACCTGGCCCGCCGCAACCTGGAACGGGTCGCCGGCCTGCGCCGGGAAGCCATCGCTTCGGAGAAGGAGTTCCTGCAGGCGCAGCAGGAGGCGGATGCCGCGCGGATCCGCGCCGACGGGGCCCGCAGCCAGCTCGCGCGCTACGGCATGTCGGAGGCGGCGGTGCGCGCCCTCGCCGACGCAGAGGGCCTCGGAAGGCTCACTCTGCGCTCCCCCCTGGACGGCGCGGTGCTGGCCATGCATGCCGTGCCCGGCGAGGTGGCCGGGACCGGGGAGTCCCTGTTCACGGTCGGCGACCACGCCGTCGTCTGGGTGTGGGCGGACCTCTACGAGCGCGACATCTCGGCCGTCGCCGGCGAGCAGGCGTCGCAGCAGCTGGCGGCGACGGTCACGGTCAAGGCCTACCCGGGCGAGTCGTTCGCCGGGACCGTGGACCTCGTCAGCCCGTCCATGGACGAGTCCTCGCGCACGGTGAAGGTGCGCGTGGAGGTGCCGAACCCGGACGGTCGTCTGCTGGCGGGCATGTTCGCCGATGTAGCGCTGCAGCTGCCCGGGTCCGCAGCGGTGCTGGCCCTGCCGCCGGCGGCCGTCCTGGAGGACGAGGGCCGCGAATTCGTGTTCGTCCACCATCACGACGACTACTACGTGCGCCGGCCGGTGAAGACCGGCCGCACCGCCGCGGGCTGGGTCGAAGTCGTGACCGGGATCGACCCTGGACAGACCGTGGTGGCCGAGGGCGCCTTTCTTCTGAAGTCCGACGTGCTGCGCGCCAAGATGGGCGCCGGCTGCGCGGACTGACACCGGGAGTGAACATGCGAATCGTGACCTTGCTTCTGAACAACCGGCTCCTGGTGCTGCTGGCGACGGCGGTGCTGATCGCCGCCGGCGTCGTGGCCTGGCTGCACCTGCCCATCGACGCCTTCCCGGACGTCACCAACACCCAGGTGGTGATCATCTCGCAGGCGCCGGGCTTCGCCGCGGTCGACGTGGAGGAGCGGGTCAGCTACCCCATCGAACAGGTCATGCGCGGACTGCCGCGCGTGCAGCAGGTGCGCTCGCTGTCGCGGGCCGGCCTGTCGCAGGTGGTCATCGTGTTCGAGGACGGCGTCGACACCTACTGGACGCGCCAGGTGGTCTTCGAGCGCCTGGCCGTGGCCCGCGAGCAGCTCCCGCCGGGCGTCGAGCCTGAGCTGGGCCCCATCTCGACCGGCCTGGGCGAGATCTACCAGTACACGCTCGAGGGCGACGGCGAGACCGCGATGGAGCTGCGGACGATCCAGGACTGGCTCGTCGCGCCCTGGCTGAAGCCGATCCCCGGCGTCAACGAGGTCAACAGCTTCGGCGGCGAGGTGAAGCAGTACCAGGTCCTGGTCTCGCCGGAGAAGCTGCTGAAGTACGGCCTGACCGTGAACGAGGTCGTCGAGGCCGTCGAGCAGGGCAACGCCAACGCCGGCGGCGGCGTGGTCGTGCGCGGCTGGGAGCAGATGTACCTGCGCGGCGTGGGGCTGCTGCGCGATATCCCGGACATCGAGAACATCGTGCTGAAGGCCGAGGACGGGGCCCCGCTCTACCTGCGCGACGTGGCCGACGTGGTCATCGGCGCCGAGCCCCGGCAGGGCGCGGTGACCCGCGACGCCCGGGGCGAGACCGTGGCCGGCATGGTCATCATGCTCAAGGGCGAGAACGCCCAGGACGTGGTGGGCAAGGTCCAGGACGCGGTCGTCAAGCTCCAGGCGGCGCTGCCCGAGGGGGTCCGCCTCGACGTCTTCTACGACCGCACCTCGCTGATCGAGGCCTGCATCCACACCGTGATGAACGCGCTGCTCGAGGGCGGGATCTTCGTCATCCTGGTGCTGTTCCTGTTCGTGGCCGAGCTGCGCTCCGCGCTGATCGTCGTGTTCTCGCTGCCGCTCACCTTCCTGGTGACCTTCATCCTCATGGGCTCCGCGGGGATCACCTCCAACCTGATGAGCCTGGGCGGCCTGGCGTTCTCGGTCGGCATGGTCGTGGACGCGTCCATCGTGGTGGTGGAGAACTCCCGCCGCCACCTCGCGCACCTGACCGACCGCGCCTCGAGGCGGCGGGTCGTCGCCGAAGCCGTCGTCGAGGTGGCGAAGCCCGTCGCCTTCTCGGTGCTGATCATCGCGGTCATCCTGGTGCCGCTGTTCACGCTGCAGGGCATCGAGGGGAAGATGTTCGCCCCGCTGGCCTCGACCATGCTCATCGCCCTGCTGGTCTCGCTGCTGGTGGCGTTCACGATCATCCCCGTCCTGGGGGAGAGGTTCCTGAACCAGGGACCCGAGCGGGAGTTCGGCTTCATCCGCCGCTTCCACCGCGGCTACGTGAGCCTGCTCAGCCGCGCCGTGCGGCGTCCCGCGCTGACGCTCGGGATCTCGGGCGGCGTGCTCGTCGCCTCGCTGGCGCTCCTTCCGCTGGTGGGCACCGAGTTCATGCCGCCGCTGGACGAGGGGGCGCTCGCCGTGAACGTGGTGCGGCTGCCCAACGCTTCGCTGGACGGCTCGGTGCGCGTCTCCAGCTTCATCGAGCAGCGCCTGCGGAAGTTCCCCGAGGTCGAGACCGTGGTCAGCAAGACGGGCCGCGCCGAGATTTCGGAGGACCCGATGGGGCCGGAGCAGACCGACGTCTTCATCATGCTCAAGCCGCGCAAGGAGTGGGACGCCGGGCGCGACAAGGCCGAACTTGTGGACGCCATCCAGAAGGACCTCTCCGAGATCCCGGGGTTGCGCTTCTCGTTCTCGCAGCCGATCGCGCTGCGGGTGAACGAGCTCATCTCCGGCGTGAAGAGCGACCTCGCGATCAAGGTCTTCGGCCCCGACCTCGAGGTGCTGAAGTCGTTCGCGGACCGCGCGGCCGCCGTCCTGCAGGGGGTCGAGGGGGCGAGGGACGTGAAGGTGGAACAGGTGTCCGGCATGTCGCAGATCGACGTGGTGATCGACCGCCAGGCCGTGGCGCGGCACGGCATCAGGATCGCCGACGTCAACGCCGCCATCGAGACGGCGGTCGCCGGCAAGTCGGCCACGACCCTGATCGAGGGGCAGCGGCGCATCGCCGTGGTCGTGCGCTTCCCGGAGGCGGCCCGCAACAGCATCCCCGTGCTCGAGCGGCTGCTGATCATGGCCCCGGGCGGCGAGCGGGTGCCGCTGGCGCAGATCGCGCGCTTCGACGTCGTCGAGGCGCCGGCGCAGGTGAGCCGCGAGAACGGCATGCGGCGCGTGGTGGCCGAGGCCAACATCCGCGGCCGCGACCTCGGCGGCTTCGTGGGCGAGGTCCAGACGCGCCTCGCGCCGCTGGTGGAGGAACTCCCGATCGGCTACTACGTCGAGTACGGCGGTCAGTTCGAGAACCAGCAGCGGGCCATGCGCCAGCTCTCCATCGTCGTGCCGGTGGCGCTGCTGCTGATCATGGTCCTGCTCTACATGGCGCTGGGTTCGATCTGGAACTCCCTGCTGGTGCTGCTCAACCTGCCGTTCGCGCTCGTCGGCGGCGTGATCGCCGTCGTGGTCTTCCGGATGCCCGTGTCGGTGTCCGCGGCGGTGGCCTTCATCGTCCTGCTCGGCATAGCCGTGCAGAACGGCGTCGTGCTCGTGGCGTTCTTCCGCCAGCTCCGGGAGCAGGGCGAGTCGGTGGCCGACACGGTGATCAAGGGCTGCGACCTGCGCTTCCGGCCGCTGCTCATGACCGCGCTCACCAGCTTCATCGGCCACCTGCCCATGCTCTACGCGCGCGGCTCGGGGGCCGACATCCAGAAGCCGCTGGCGGTGGTGGTCATGGGCGGCCTGGTGACCTCCACCGCGCTGACGCTGCTGGTGCTGCCGGCGCTCTACCGCCGGGTGGGCGGCAGCTCGGTGTGAGACGCCGCACGCACCGGCGAGCCGGTGACGGCGGGTCTCCGACGCAGGCCGCTCTAGGCCGCGGCGGGGGGCGTGGGCGTGGGGCGGGCGGCCAGTTCGCGGTCGAGCATGAACAGGCCCGGCCCGTTGCCGCCCATCATCGCCAGCTTGCCGAGGATCGCGTCGACGGCGGCCTCTTCCTCGACCTGCTCGCTGACGAACCACTGCAGCGTGATGTTGGTGGCGTAGTCGTTCTCCTTCATGGCCAGGCCCGCGAGGTTGTTGATGTTCTCGGTCATGTGGCGCTCGTGGGCCAGGGCGGCCTGGAACATCGCGACGGGGTCGGCCCACTCCGTGTCGGGCTGGGGGATGGCCCGCACCAGGGCGTGGCCGCCGGTGGCGTGGATGTAATCGAAGAACTTCATGGCGTGCAGCAGTTCTTCCTGCGCCTGCATGCGCATCCAGTGCGCGAAGCCCTCGTAGTTGCGGGCCTGGGACCAGGCGGACATGGCCAGGTACAGGTAGGCGGAAAAGAATTCGGCCTGGATCTGCTCGTTCAGGGCTTTCTGGATCCTCTCCTTCAGCACGGCGGGTCTCCTTGGTCGGGGTCGGTCCGGCGGTTCGTGGTCGCGAATATTCGGGAGGGCCGGGGGCGTCGCCTGGCGTGGGCGAGCCGGCCGCACGGCCACAAGGTAAGACCGGGGCGGGGCACCGTCACGGAAAAAGCCCCGGGCGGCCAATGGGACGTTGCTCTTGTGGATAAATCTTGATATCCGTGTTCAGATGAATGGGTGGCGGCGCCCCGGGTTCGTGCCGATCATGGGCCGCGCCGCCGTGCCGCCCCGGTTCTCCGGGAGCGGCCGCGCCGCCGACGATTCCCGCCTGAACCTGGCCGGTCCCCGCCGGATCGGCCGTCTTCTCGCGCCCCCCGCGCCGTGCGGGGCAGCGGCCCCCGCGGGCCTGGAAAGGAACGACCCCATGCCGAAGAAGGCCCTCGATACCTTCAGCGTCTCCTACCTCTCCATCCTGGACGAGGACGGGAACGTGGACAAGGAACTCGAGCCGAAACTGAAGAAGCCCGAGCTGATCGAACTCTACCGCCAGATGGTCTGGGCGCGCCGCACCGACGAGCGCATGCTCAAGCTGCAGCGCCAGGGCCGCATCGGCACCTTCGGGCCGAGCACCGGCCAGGAGGCGTCCCAGTGCGCCGTCGCCTTTGCCATGAAGAAGCAGGACTGGTTCGCCGGCGCCTTCCGCGAGCACGGCGTGCGCCTGCTGCGCGGCGAGACCCTCACCCGGCAGCTGCTCTACTACAACGGCCACGGAAGAGGGCAACATCAACGAAGGGGCGGCCAACCCGCGCAACCTGCCCATCTCGGTGATCGTGGGCGCGCAGCCCCTGCACGCGGTGGGCCTGGCCTACGCCATGCGGCTGCAGGGGGAGAACGAGACCTGCGCCGTGACCATGATGGGCGACGGCGCCACCAGCGAGGGCGACTTCCACGAGGCGATGAACTTCGCGGCCGTCTGGAACCTGCCGGTGCTCTTCGTGGTGCAGAACAACCAGTGGGCGATCTCGGTGCCCCGCTCGAAGCAGACCAAGTCGGCGACCATCGCGCAGAAGGCCATCGCCTACGGCATGCCCGGCGTCCAGGTCGACGGCAACGACGCGCTGGCGGTCTACGCCGCCGCCCTGGAGGCGCTCGACCGCGGCCGGCGCGGCGAGGGGCCGACCCTGATCGAGACCGTGACCTACCGCCTGATGATGCACACCACGGCCGACGACCAGTACAAGTACCGCA
The DNA here is from genome assembly GCA_016706845.1 of bacterium. Taxonomy (GTDB): domain Bacteria; phylum Krumholzibacteriota; class Krumholzibacteriia; order LZORAL124-64-63; family LZORAL124-64-63; genus PNOJ01. Next base: position 183,053 of record JADJIV010000001.1, on the reverse strand, counting down.
CCAAGGAAGAGGAAGAGACGTGGTGGCGCCGCGACCCCCTGGTGCGCTTCCGCGCCTACCTCGAGGCGAAGAAGATCTGGTCGGAGAAGGACCAGGAGGCCCTCGAGGAGGAGTACAAGGTGGAGATCGAGAAGCAGGTGAAGGCCTTCGAGGGGATGTCGGGCTGGAAGCCGGACGCCCCCTTCGACCACGTCTTCGGCACGAAACACGAGCGCATCGAGGCGCAGCGCCGGGAGTTCCTGGCCGAGACCGCGAAGGAGGCCGCCCGTGGCTAAGCTCAACATGGTTCAGGCGATCAACCTCGCCCTGGACGAGATGATGGCGGAGGATCCGTCGGTGGTCGTGCTGGGCGAGGACGTCGGCGTCGACGGCGGCGTGTTCCGCGTCACCGAGGGCCTGATCGAGAAGTACGGCGAGGCGCGCGTCATCGACACGCCGCTGGCCGAGAGCGCCATCATCGGCACGGCCATCGGCATGGCCCTGGCCGGCCTGAAGCCCGTGGGCGAGATGCAGTTCTGCGGCTTCTCCTACATCATGATCCCGCAGCTCGAGGGCCACGGCTCGCGCTACCGCTCGCGCACGCACGGTCAGTTCCACGTGCCCCTGGTCATGCGCGTGCCCTACGGCGGCGGCGTGCGCGCGCTCGAACACCACTCCGAGAGCCGCGAGGCCTCCCTGGGCCACTTCCCGGGCGTGAAGGTCGTCATCCCGTCGGGACCGCGCAACGCGCGGTCCCTGATGCGCGCGGCGATCCTGGACCCCGACCCGGTGGTCTACATGGAACCCAAGCGCTCGTACCGCGCCTTCAAGGAGGACGTGCCGGAGACGCCCGAGACGGTCGAGATCGGCAAGGCGCAGGTGATCCAGGAGGGCACCGACGTCACGGTGATCGCCTGGGGCGCGATGATGCACACCACGAAGAAGGCCGTCGAGGAGATCCGCCAGGCGCGCGGCGCCAGCATCGAGCTCATCGACCTGCTGACGATCTCGCCCATGGACACCGAGACGATCTGCGCCTCGGTGCGCAAGACGGGCCGCCTGGCCGTCGTCCAGGAGGCGCCGCTGAGCTTCGGCCCGGCCAGCGAGATCATCGCCACGGTCAACGACCACGCCCTGATGCACCTCGAGGCGCCCGTGAAGCGCGTGAGCGGCTACGACGTCGTCACGCCCTACTTCAGCCGCGAGAACCTCTTCATGCCGACCGTCGGGCGCGCCCGCCGCGGCATCGAGGAAGTGCTGGACTTCTAAACGGAGCCGTCGAGGAGGAAGCCGATGTTCGAGTTCAAGCTGCCCGACCTGGGCGAGGGCATCCACGAGGGCGAAGTGCTCAAGTGGCACGTCCAGCCCGGCGACATCGTCGTCGAGGACGCCCCGCTGGTCGAGGTCGAGACGGACAAGGCGGCCGTGACCATCCCGTCGCCCCGCGGCGGCAAGGTGGTCTCGGTCACCGGCGAGATCGGCGACGTGGTGGCGACGGGCCAGATCATCGCGGTCATCGACGACGGGAAGGGCGCCGCGACCGCACCCGCCGCTGCCGCCGCCCCCGCGCGCAAGCCCGCCGGCAGCGGCCGCGCCGCGGAAGAGATGCCGGCCGGGTTGCCCGCCGAGGAGCCTGCCGGCCCCCGCCGACGCCGCGGCCCAAACCCTGAAGGGCGCACCCGCCGCGCCCACGCCCGACGTCACCGCGCCGGCCGCACCCGCGCCGACCGCGACGGCGCCCGCCCGCACCGTGACGCAACCCAACAGCACCGTCTCCGGACGCCCGGTGCCCGCGGCCCCGGCCACGCGCCGCCTGGCGCGCGAACTGGGCGTGGACCTGACGCTGGTGCCCGGCACCGGCCCCGGCGGCCGCGTGACGCCCAACGACGTGCAGGCCTTCCTGGCCGGCGGCGCCGCCGCTCCGGCCGCCGCAACCGCCGCCGCTCCGGCCGCCGCGCCGGCGGAGCGGGCCGTCGAAGGCACGACGCGCCTGGCCGCGGCCGCGAGCGCCATCCCGTTCCTGGACCTCGAGCCCCTGCCCGACTTCTCGCTGCAGGGCCCGGTCGAGGTCGAGCCGCTGCGCTCGATCCGCCGCAAGGTGGCGCGCAAGATGGTGACCTCGATGATCCTGGTGCCGCACGTCGCCCACATGGACGACGCCGACGTCACGGAGCTCGAGGAGTTCCGCCTGAAGATGAAGGCGCGGCGCGACGGCGAGCCCGGCGGCAAGCTGACGCTGCTGTCGTTCGTGATCCGCGCGATCACCGCGGGCCTGCGGGCGGCGCCGGCGTTCAACGCCAGCCTCGACCCGTTCCGCGAGGAGATCGTCTACAAGAAGTACTACAACATCGGCTTCGCGGCGGACACGGGGAAGGGCCTCGTGGTGCCGGTGATCCGCGGCACCGACGTCAAGAGCATCCGCGAGATCTCGCGCGAGATCGAGGAGAAGGCCGCGCTCGCCCGCGAGGGCAAGCTGCCGCTGGAGGACATGCAGGGCGGCACCTTCACGATCACCAACGTCGGCCCGCTGGGCGGCACCGCCCTGATCCCCACGATCAACTACCCCGAGGTGGCGATCCTGGGCATGGGCCGCGTGCAGGAGAAGCCCGTGGTGCGCGACGGCCAGATCGTGATCCGCAAGATCCTGCCGCTGACGCTGGCCTTCGACCACCGCGTGGCCGACGGCGCCGACGCGGCGCGCTTCGTGGGCGAGCTGGTCCGCAACCTGAGCGATCCGAACCTGCTGCTGCTGGACACCTAGACCGAAGGAGAGGCCGCTCATGGTGATGGGAAGCCTGAACACCGAAGTCGAGGTCGTGGTCATCGGCTCGGGGCCCGGCGGCTACGTGGCGGCGCTGCGCCTGGCGGACCTCGGCAAGGAAGTCATGGTCGTCGAGGAGCGCGAGCGCCCCGGCGGCGTCTGCCTGCTGGAGGGCTGCATCCCCTCGAAGGCGCTCATCAACGCCATCGAGCTGAGCGAGGCGGCCAAGGGCGCCGCGCGCCTGGGCCTGACCTTCACCGGGATGAAGATCGACCACGTGAAGCTGCGCGAGTGGACCGACGGCGTGGTGGCCCAGCTGTCCGGCGGCGTCAAGACCCTGTTGCAGAAGCGCGGCGTGGACATCGTGCACGGGCGCGCCCGCTTCCAGGACAGCCACTCCCTGGCCATCGAGGGGGGCGGCACGATCGCCTTCAAGCAGTGCATCATCGCCACCGGGTCGTCGCTGAACCGGCTGCCGCCGGGCATCGACCAGAGCGTCTGGTCGTCGGCCGACGCGCTGAAGCTGCAGGAGGTGCCCGGGTCGCTGCTGGTCGTCGGCGGCGGCTACATCGGCCTGGAGCTGGGCCTGGTCTACGCCGGCCTGGGCAGCGAGGTCTCGGTGGTGGAGTTCTTCCCGCGCCTGCTGATGGGGGCGGACCATGACCTCGTGGACGTGATGGTCAAGCAGGTCAGCAAGCGGCTGCACGCGGTGATGACCGATTCCAAGGTCAAGGGCATCGAGCCCCGCGACGGCGGCTTCGACGTGGAGATCGAGCACGAGGGCAAGACCGAGAAGCAGCATTACGACCGGGTGCTGGTGGCCATCGGCCGCCGCCCCAACACCGACGACATCGGCCTCGAGCACACGAAGGTCGTCGTGGACGACAAGGGCGTGATCGAGACCGACGGCGAGTGCCGCACGGCCGAGCCCCACATCTACGCCATCGGCGACGTGTCCCACGGCCCCATGCTGGCGCACAAGGCCAGCCGCGAGGGCAAGGTCGCGGCCGAGTCCATCGCCGGCCACAAGGTCGAGTTCGACAACCGGGCCATCCCGGCCGTCGTGTTCACCGACCCGGAGATCTCCTGGTGCGGCCTGACCGAGCGGCGCGCCGAGGAGCTGGGCGTGACGGTCAACGTCGGCCGCTTCCCGCTGTCGGCCCTGGGCCGCGCGCGGGCCATCGGCCACACCGAGGGCCTGGTCAAGGTCCTCTCCGAGCCGGAGACCGACCTGATCCTGGGCGTCGGCATCGTCGGCCCGCACGCCAGCGAGCTGATCGCCGAGGGGGCCCTGGCCATCGAGATGGGCGCCACCCTGGCCGACCTGACCGACACGATCCATCCGCACCCGACGCTCAGCGAGGCGCTGATGGAAGCCGCCGAGATGGCCGCCGGCACGGCGGTGCACGTCTTCAAGCGCAGCTGAACGGTCGGCCGGACGGGGGCGCAAGCCGCACCGTCCGGCGCGACGCCGGGACGCCATGCCCCACCGCTCCGACATCGACGATCTCGACCACGGCGAACTGCCCGCCTGGGACCTCGACGCGGATCTGATCGCGTCGGTGGCCGCCGGCGGCTCCGCGCGCGTGCGCGTCCGGCGGTGCGACGCGGCGCAGATCGTGGTCGGCCGCGGCGGCCGGGCCGCCGTCGAAGTGGACCTCGCGGCCGCGCGCGCGGCGGGCGTGCCGGTGCTGCGCCGCCCGGGCGGCGGCTGCGCGGTGCTGCTCGACCAGGGCAACCTCGTGGTCTCGCTGGTCGCGCCGATGGCCGGCATCGGCGGCGTGACCTCGGCCTTCCGCGCCGCCACCGCCTGGGTGGTCGACGGCTTGGCCGGGTGCGGCGTCACGGGCGTCGTAGGGGAGGGGGTCAGCGATCTGGCGCTGGACGACCGCAAAGTGGGCGGCTCCTGCATCCAGCGCACGCGGGGTCTGATCTACTACAGCACGACGCTGCTGCTCGACCCCGACCTCGACCTCATGGAGCGCGTCCTGCCGCACCCGCCGCGCGAGCCCCGTTACCGGCGGGGCCGCCGGCACCGCGAGTTCCTGGGCAGGATCAGCGTGCCGCCCGTCGGCGGACTGGAGGATTTCGCCGAACTTCTCCTGGCACGGTTGGCGTTTCAAATACCGCAGCTTGAGCGATCCGGTCACTAGGGATGAAACATCAAAATACTTCCCGGCGACCTGCGAATGTATGTTAATTTTGTAACATATTTTGAGCGATTTATAAACTGTGAGAAAAATCCCTCTTAGATTGTGAAGACGCACACAGATATGGTCTAATGATTTTGACATTCATAAATAGCATAGCAGAACGCGCCGCCGAGGCCGCGCCCGGCACGATCATTGTATCGAACATCATATCATCGAGATATCCGCACACCGTGAATTTGTTTCAATGCTTCCTTGACAGTGCCGATCCAGTTGATGAATTTGAAGACGTTAAGAAATAAACATCAACCCGACGGAGACGGCCATGAAGCGCGCGAAGGCGGACATCCCTCTCAAGACGATGGAACGACTGGTGACCTACCGGCGTCTGCTGCAGTACCTCACGTCCGAGGGTCGCGTCTTCGTCTTCTCCCACGAGCTGGCCAAGCTCGCGAACAACACCGCGGCGCAGGTGCGCCGCGACCTGATGATCATCGGCCACCACGGCAGCCCGACCCGCGGCTACAGCGTGCGCCTGCTCACGGCGCACGTGGACCGGCTGCTGGCCGACCACCAGCCCAGCCGCGTCGCCCTGGTGGGCGCCGGCAACCTCGGGCGGGCCATCCTCGCGCACGTCGGCTTCCAGCTGCCGGGCGTCACCATCCTGGCCGCCTTCGACAGCGACGAGGAGCGCACCGGCCGCGTCATCGCCGGGGTGCGCTGCTACCCGGTGCGGGAGCTGGAGAGCCGCGTCGTCGAGCTGGGCATCAACCTCGGCATCCTGGCGGTGCCGGCGACCGAGGCCCAGGAGATCGCCGAGCGCCTCGCGGCCGTCGGCGTGGTCGGCATCCTGAACTTCGCCCCGGTGCCGCTGCGCCTGCCCAACGGCGTGGTGGTGGACGAGATCGACATCGGCATGAAGCTGGAGCGCATCGCCCTTTGCTGCCAGTGAGGAGGAGTCCGCACATGAGCCCGCTCGTCGTCGACATCCTGGAGCGCTTCCCCGGCGCCCACCGCGACAGCCTGATCCCGATCCTGCAAGCCGTGCAGGAGCAGGAGGGATTCCTGTCGCAGGAGTCCGTCCTGGCGATCGGCCGCCATCTGGACCTGCCCGCCAGCAAGGTCTACGGCGTGGCGACCTTCTACAACCAGTTCCGCTTCACGCCCATCGGACGCTTCCACGTCCAGGTCTGCCGCGGCACCGCCTGCCACGTGAAGGGTTCGGCCAACGTGCTCGACGCGATCGAGCGCGAGCTGGGCGTCAAGGCGGGCGGCACCACGCGCGACGGGCTGTTCAGCCTGGAGGTCGTGGCCTGCATCGGGGCCTGCGGCCTGGCGCCGGTCATCGCCGTCGGCGGCGACTTCCACGCCGGCGTCGCCCCGCGCGACGTGCCCGGCATCTTCGCGGCCTACCGCGAGCGCGCGAAGGAGGGCGGCAGCGATGCAGCCTGACACGACGAACACGGCCGCCTGGAGCGGCGAGCGCCTGCGCGGCCTGCTGCGCGGCGGCGCCGACCACGACGCGGAACTGGGTGCCGAACTGCACCGGCTGCGGCGTGAACAGATCGACCGGCCCGTCATCTTCGTGGGCGCCGGGACCTGCGGCCTGGGCGCGGGCGCGGGCAAGGTGCTCGCCGCCGTGCGCGCACACCTCGCGGCCGGCGGGATCGACGCCGACGTGGTCGAGACCGGCTGCATCGGCCTCTGCTCGGAGGAGCCCCTGCTGGAGGTGCAGCTGCCGGGCCGGGCCCGGACGGTCTTCAGCCGCGTGAAGCCGCAGGACGTGCCGGGCATCCTGGACGCCATGCTGGCCGGCACGGTGCCGACGGCCCACTACCTGGGCCAGCACGGGCCGCAGGGCCTGCGGCGCTGGGACGGCCTGGCCGCCCTCGCCGACCACCCCTTCTTCGCCCGGCAGACCCGCTGGGTGCTGCGCAACTGCGGCCTGATCGACCCCGGCCGCATCGACGAGGCCCTGGCCTGCGGCGGCTACCGCGGCCTGGCCAAGGCCCTGCGCACGCTGACCCCGGCCGAGGTCTGCGCCGAGGTCGAGCGCAGCGGGCTGCGCGGCCGCGGCGGCGGCGGCTTCCCCACCGGGCGCAAGTGGACCTTCGCCCTGAACACCGCCGCCGACCAGCGCTACATGATCTGCAACGCCGACGAGGGCGACCCCGGCGCCTTCATGGACCGCGCGGTCATCGAGGGCGACCCGCACCGCGTGCTCGAGGGCTGGCCCTGGCCGCCTACGCGATCGGCGCCACCAAGGCCTACATCTACATCCGCGCCGAGTACCCGCTGGCCATCCGGCGCCTGCGCGCGGCCATCGCCCAGGCCGAGGCCCGCGGCCTGCTCGGCGACGACATCCTGGGCAGCGGCTTCGACCTCAAGGTGGTCATCAAGATGGGGGCCGGCGCCTTCGTCTGCGGCGAGGAGACCGCGCTGATCCACAGCATCGAGGGGCGCCGCGGCATGCCGCGGCCCCGGCCGCCGTTCCCGGCCGTCTCGGGCCTGTTCGGCAAGCCGTCGGTCATCAACAACGTCGAGACCCTGGCCAACGTGCCGGAGCTCGTCGAGCGGGGCGCCGACTGGTTCTCCTCGCTGGGCACCGAGGGCAGCAAGGGCACCAAGGTGTTCGCGCTGTCGGGCAAGGTCGCGCGCACGGGGCTGGTCGAGGTGGCGATGGGCACGTCGGTCCGCGAGATCGTGTTCGGGGCGGGCGGCGGCATCCCCGGCGGCAAGGCCTACAAGGCCGTGCAGATCGGCGGGCCGAGCGGCGGCTGCATCCCCGAGCAGCACCTCGACATCCTGGTCGACTACGAGTCGCTCAAGACGGTGGGGGCCATGATGGGCTCCGGCGGCCTGGTCGTCATGGACGAGGACACCTGCATGGTGGACGTGGCGCGCTTCTTCATGGACTTCATCCAGCGCGAGAGCTGCGGCAAGTGCATCCCCTGCCGCGAGGGCACCAAGCACCTGCGCGACATCCTCGACGCCATCGTGCGCGGCCGCCGCCACGAGACGGGCGCCGACGCCCTGGCCCGCTTCAAGGGCGTGACCTACCTGCCGCGCCTGGCCGAGGTCATCCGCGAGACCAGCCTCTGCGGGCTGGGCATGACCGCCCCGAACCCCGTGCTCAGCACGATGCGCTGGTTCCCCGAGGAGTACGAGGCGCACATCTACGAGCGCCGCTGCCCCGCCAAGGTCTGCCGCGACCTGCTGACCTTCGACATCGACACCGAGCTGTGCAAGGGCTGCACGCTGTGCGCCCGGGCCTGCCCGGCCGGCGCCATCGTCGGCGGCAAGAAGCAGCCGCACCTGATCGTCCACGACAAGTGCATCGCCTGCGGCGCCTGCCTCGAGGCCTGCAAGTTCGACGCGGTGGAGGTTTGCTGATGAGCCCGAACGAAACGTTCCTCGTCCAGGTGAACGGCCGGCCGGCCGAGGCCAGGCGCGGCGAGACCCTGCTCGACGTCTGCCGGCACGCCGGTGTGGACGTGCCGACGCTGTGCCACATGCCCGGCCTCGCCCCGTCGGGGGCCTGCCGGATCTGCGTCGTGGAAGTGCGCGGGCGCGGGCTGGTGCCCAGCTGCTCGTGCCCGGTCGAGCCCGGCATGAGCGTGGAGACGAACTCGCAGTCGGCCACGCGGGCCCGCAAGACGATCGTCGAGCTGCTGCTGGCCAACCACCCCGACGACTGCCTGTACTGCGTGCGGCACGGGGAGTGCGAGCTGCAGGACCTGGCGCAGCGCTACGGCGTGCGCGAGCGGCGGTACGTGACGGCCAAGAACGACCACCACGTGGACATCTCCAGCCCCTCGCTGGTGCGCGACCCGGCCAAGTGCATCCTCTGCGGCAAGTGCGTGCGCGTCTGCGAAGAGGTCATGGGGGTCGCCGCCATCGATTTCATCCGCCGCGGCAGCCGCACCCTCGTGGCGCCGGCCTTCAACCGCGGCCTGAACGTCTCGACCTGCATCAACTGCGGCCAGTGCGTGATGGTCTGCCCGACGGGCGCCCTGCGCGAGGAGAGCCACCTCAAGGAGGTCCGGAGCGCGCTCGACGCTCCCGCCGTCACGGTCGGCGTGCAGCACGCGCCGGCGGTCTCGGTGAGCCTGGCCGAGGAGTTCGGCCTCGAGCCGGGCGCGGACGTCGAGGCCCTGATGGTCACGGCCCTGCGCCGGCTCGGCTTCGCCCGCGTCTTCGACACCTCCTTCGCCGCCGACCTGACGATCATGGAGGAAGCCTCGGAGCTGGTGAGCCGCCTGAAGGGCGGCGGTCGGCTGCCCATGTTCACCAGCTGCTCGCCCGGCTGGGTCAAGTTCGTGGAGCAGTTCTACCCCGACCTGATGCCCAACCTGTCCACCTGCAAGAGCCCCCAGCAGATGATGGGCGCCGTGGTGAAGCGCGTCTGGGCCGCGCGCGAGGGACTGGACCCGCGGCGGGTCTTCAGCGTCGCGATCATGCCCTGCACCGCCAAGAAGTTCGAGGCCCGGCGGCCCGAGATGGGCGACGCCCATGACATCCCCGACGTCGACGCCGTGCTGACCACGCGCGAGCTGGCCCGCCTGATCCGCCTGCACGGGCTGGACCTGGCGCGGATGACCCCCGGCGCCCCGGACCAGCCCTACGGCGAGCGCAGCACGGCCGGCAAGCTGTTCGGCGGCACCGGCGGCGTGATGGAGGCCGCCCTGCGCACGGCGCACTGGCTGGTCACCGGGCGCGAGATGTACCACCTCACCATCGGCGCGGTGCGCGGCCTGGACGGCGTCAAGGAGGCCCGCATCAAGCTGGACGACGTCGAGCTGGGCGTCGCCGTGGTCAGCGGGCTGGGCCGGGCCCGGCGCCTGCTCGAGGAGATCCGCGCCGGACGCAACGACCTGCACTTCATCGAGGTCATGACCTGCCCGGGCGGCTGCGTGGGCGGCGGCGGCCAGCCGCTGCGGGCCGACACCGGCGCGCTGAAGAGCCGCCTGGAGGGCCTCTACCGCATCGACCGCAGCGAGCCGGTGCGCCTGTCGCACCGCAACCGCCAGGTCCAGGAGCTCTACGACGAGGTGCTGGGCGAGCCGCTGGGCGAGCGCAGCCACGAGCTGCTGCACACGGGCTACCACGGACGGGACGGGGCGGTCTGACATGGACATCGGACAGCAGCTGGTCGCCACGATCCCGGAGCGGTGCCGCCTCTGCTACACCTGCGTGCGCGACTGCCCGGCCAAGGCCATCCGCATCACCGGCGGCCAGGCCGAGGTGGTCGCGGAGCGCTGCATCGGCTGCGGCAACTGCGTCAAGGTGTGCCGCCGCAACGCCAAGCAGGTGGCCGGCTCGATCGACGACGTGCGCCGCCTGCTGGCGGGGCCGCGCCCCGTGGCGGCGGCCGTCGCGCCGAGCTTCCCGGCCGAGTTCCTCGAACTGACGCACGGGCGGGTCGTCGGCGCGCTGCGCGAGCTGGGCTTCGACCTGGTCTGCGAGGTCGCCTTCGGCGCCGACCTGGTCGCCCGCCGCTACGCCGAGCTGGTCAGCCGCCACCCCGGCCGCCGCTACATCGCGACGACCTGCCCGGCCATCGTCTCCTACGTGGAGAAGTTCGAGTTCGAGCTGGTGCCCAACCTGGCGCCGGTGGTCTCGCCGATGGTCGCCACCGCCCGCGCCCTGCGCCAACGCCACGGCGACGACCTGGCCGTGGTCTTCATCGGCCCCTGCATCGCCAAGAAGGTGGAGGCGGTGCGCGAGGGGATCGCCGGCGACGTCGAGGCGGCGCTGACCTTCACCGAGCTGCACCGCTTCCTGGCCGAGGCCGGGATCGAGCCCTCGCAGTGCGAGCCCTCGGACTTCGACGGCCCCTCGCCGGGCCTCGGCGCGCTGTTCCCGATCAGCCGCGGGCTGCTGCAGGCGGCCGGCCTGACCGAGGACCTGCTCAGCAACGAGGTCGTGGCCGGGACCGGCCCCGACACCTTCATGGAGGCGATCGACGAGTTCCGCGACGGCGTGCTCGACGTGCAGCTGCTGGAGCTGCTGTCGTGCAAGGGCTGCATCATGGGGGCGGGCATGACCACCACGGCGCCGCTGTTCCGCCGGCGCACCGCGGTCAGCAGCTACGTGCGCGAGCGGCTCTGGGTGCCGAGCGGCGAGCGGCGCCGCGCCGAGCTGGAGGAGTTCGCCCACCTCGACCTGATGGCGGTCTACGCCCCCCACGACACGCGCATGCCGCAGCCGTCGCCGCGCGAGCTGGCCGCGATCATGGAGCGCCTGGGCAAGTTCACGCCCGAGGACGAGCTGGACTGCGGCGCCTGCGGCTACCGCACCTGCCGCGAGCACGCCGTGGCCATCCACACGGGCATGGCCGAGAACGAGATGTGCCTGCCCCACACCATCGAGCGTCTCAAGGATTCCCTCGACGAGATCAACGTGTCGCACCGCGAGCTGGCCAGCACGCAGCAGGCGCTGATCAACGCCGAGAAGCTCGCCAGCATGGGCCAGCTCTCGGCCGGCATCGCGCACGAGGTGAACAACCCGCTGGGCGTGGTCCTGCTCTACGCCAACATGCTGCTGGACGAGGCGCCGCCCGACTCGCCCCTGCGCGAGGACCTGCTGATGATCGTGGAGCAGGCCGACCGCTGCAAGAAGGTGGTCGGGGGCCTGCTCAACTTCGCCCGCAAGTCCAAGGTCGTCCGCCGCCGCATCCACGTCCCGGAGCTGGTCGACCGCGCGCTCAAGGCGGTCATCACGCCCCCGGGCGTCGAGGTGTCCGTCGAGCACCGCCTCGACGACCCCTACGCCGAGCTCGACGGCGACCAGATCATCCAGGTGCTGACCAACCTGGCCGTCAACGCGGTCGAGGCCATGCCCAACGGCGGCCACCTGCGGGTCGTCACCGAGGGCGACGTCGAGCGCATCACGCTGCGGGTCGTCGACACCGGGACCGGCATCCCCCGCGAGATCATCAAGAAGATCTTCGAACCGCTGTTCACCACCAAGCAGATCGGCAAGGGCACGGGCCTGGGCCTGGCCGTCTCCTACGGCATCGTCAAGATGCACCAGGGGCAGGTCCAGGTCTTCTCGAACGCGGACCCCCGCGAGGGGCCCACCGGCACGACCTTCGTCGTGACCCTGCCGCGCGCCGCCAAGGGAGAACCGGCATGACCGCCGGACACGAGCACGACTACGCCGGGCGCACCGCCCTGGTCGTCGACGACGACCCCGACGTCCTGGAGCAGCTCCGGCTCTTCCTGGAGCGCCTCGGCTTCCGGGTCCTGACCGGCGAGAGCCAGGCCGAGGGCGAGGCCCTGATCGAGGGCCCCGCGCCCGACCTCTGCGTCTTCGACCTGATGATGGAGAACCACGACAGCGGCTTCGTGCTGGCCCACCGCCTGAAGAAGAAGCACCCCGATACCCCGGTCATCCTGGTGACCGGCGTGGCGCACGAGACCGGCTACGCCTTCGACGCGGCCACCGCCGAGATGCGCCGCTGGGTGAAGGCCGACGCGGTGCTGGACAAGGACATCCGCTTCGAGCAGCTCGCGGCCGAGATCGCGCGGCTGGTGCAGCCGTGAACGTCGAGACGCTGCGGGTGCTGATCGTCGACGACGAGCCCGGGATGCGGCAGGGCGCGTCCCGCGTGCTGTCGCGCCACGCGCAGTCCCTGCCGGACCTGGACGTCGAGGTGCGTTTCGCGGTCGAGACCGCCGCCGACGCCGCCGGGGCGCTGGCGCGGCTCGAGGCCGGCCCCTGGGACCTCCTGCTGCTGGACTACAAGCTGCCCGACCGCACGGGCCTCGAGGTGCTCGACGAGATCCGCACCCGCGGGATGGACGTGGTGACGGTCATGGTCACGGCCTACGCCTCGCTGGAGGTCGCCGTCAGCGCCACCAAGAACGGCGCCTTCGACTTCCTGGCCAAGCCGTTCACGCCCGACGAGCTCAAGACCGTCGTGGAGAAGGCCGCGCGCACGGTCCTGGCGCACCGCCGCGCCCTGGCCCTGGCCGAGGAGAAGCGGCAGGTCCGCTTCCAGTTCATCCGCGTCCTGGCCCACGAGCTGAAGGCGCCGCTCGGCGTCGTCGACTCGTACCTGCGCATGGTGCAGGACCGCGCCCTGGGCGACGAGCTGGCGGCCTACGACCGGCCGGTGGAGCGCGCGCTGGCGCGCATGGACGGCATGCGCCGCATGATCGTCGACCTGCTGGACCTCACGCGCCTCGAGTCGGGCCAGAAGCGCCGCGACCTCGCGACGGTCGACGTGGTGGAGGAGGCGCGCGGCGGCCTGGAGGGCGTGACCGCGGCGGCCGCCGACCGCGGGATCGCGCTGGAGCTGCACGCGCCGGCGGCCCTGCCCATGCGGGCCGACCGCGGCGAGCTGGGCATCATCTTCAACAACCTGCTGACCAACGCCGTGAAGTACAACCGCGACGGCGGCCGCGTCGACCTGACCGTCCGGCCCGCGGGCGGCGGCGGCGCCGTGATCGAGGTGCGCGACACCGGCCTCGGGATGGCGCCCGCGGACGTGGCGCGCCTGTTCGGCGAGTTCGTGCGCATCAAGAACGAGCAGACCAAGGGCATCGAGGGCACCGGCCTGGGCCTCTCGATCCTGCGCAAGCTCGCCGAGCTGTACGGCGGCAAGGTGGAGGTGGCGAGCGAGCCGGACGTCGGCACGACCTTCACCGTGACGCTCGCCGCCGCGCCGGAGGGGACGGAGCCATGAGCGCGTCCCGCCCCGCCGACGGCCGCCCGCCGCAGCGCGCCCTGAGCGCCGGCTTCACGGATTTCGTCGACGAGGCCGGATTCCAGCGGCTGATCGGGGAGGGCGCGCCGGACGCCGCCCGGGTGCGCGACGTGCTGGCCAGGAGCCTGGCGAAGGAGCCCCTCGCCCCGGACGAGGCGGCCGTGCTGCTGCGCGCCGAGGCGCCGGACCTGGTCGAGGAGATCTTCGACGCGGCGCGCCGGCTGAAGCGCGAGGTGTACGGCCGGCGCATCGTGCTGTTCGCGCCGCTCTACATCGGCAACCTCTGCGTCAACGACTGCGGGTACTGCGCCTTCCGCGCGAGCAACCCCGACTCGGTGCGCCGCACGCTCTCCCCGGTCGAGGTCGAGGCCCAGGTCGCCGCCCTCGAGCGCAGCGGGCACAAGCGCCTGATCCTGGTCTTCGGCGAGCACCCGCGCTACACGCCGGAGTTCATCGCCGACACGGTGCGGCGCGTCGCGGCGGTCAGGACCGGCCACGGCGAGATCCGGCGCGTGAACATCAACGCCGCGCCCCTGGACGTCGCGGGCTTCCGCACCGTCCACGAGGCGGGCATCGGCACCTACCAGGTCTTCCAGGAGACGTACCACCGGGCGACCTACGCCCGCTACCACCCCGCGCGCACCTTCAAGGGCGACTACGACTTCCGGCTGGACAGCCCGCACCGGGCCTTCGAGGCGGGCTGCGACGACTTCGGGATCGGCGCGCTGTTCGGCCTGGCGGATTGGCGCTTCGACGTGCTGGGCCTGGTGGCCCACGCCCGCCACCTGCGGGAGCGCTACGGCGTCGGCCCGCACACCCTGAGCTTCCCGCGGCTGCAGCCCGCGAGCGGCGTCGACCTCGCGGGCGCGCCCTTCGTGAGCGACGCCGACTTCAAGCGGCTCGTGGCCGTCCTGCGCCTGTCGGTGCCCTACGCCGGCATGATCCTGACGGCGCGGGAGCCGGCGGCGCTGCGGCGCGAGATCCTGGGCTTCGGCGTCTCGCAGATCGACGCCGGCTCGCGCATCGAGATCGGCGGCTACACCGAGGCCGGCGACGCCCAGGTCATGGACCGCGAGCAGTTCGCCCTGAGCGACCTGCGGCCGCTCGACGAGGTGCTGCGCGAGCTGCTCGAGGACGACCACGTGCCGAGCTTCTGCACGGCCTGCTACCGCATGGGCCGCACCGGCGAGCACTTCATGGAGTACGCCATCCCCGGCTTCATCGAGCGCTTCTGCACGCCCAACGCCCTGGTCACGCTGACGGAGTACCTGCAGGACTACGCGTCCGGGCCCACGCGCGAGGCCGGCCGTCGGCTGGTGGAGCGGGAGCTGGCGGCCTTCCCCGAGGGGACGGCCAAGGAGTCGCTGCGGCGCCGCCTGCAGGCGACGCGGGACGGGGAGCACGACTTGTACGAGTGAGGCGCGTCGGCGCATGACTCCGCATGGGAATGAAGGAGGGCGCCCCCGCGGGCGCCCTCCTCGCTTCGGCCGTGTGGGATCGTCGGGCGCGAAGCGCTCGCCGGTCAGCTGCTACTTCACCAGCTGCACGGTGCCGTTCTGCGTGAAGCCGTTGCCGCTCAGGCGCAGGAAGTACGTGCCCGAGGACAGGTCGGAGGGCGCGAACACCGCGGTGTGCTCGCCGGCTTCGACGTTTCCGTCAACCAGCACGGCCACCTCGCGGCCGCGCATGTCGAAGACCTTCAGGCTCACGTGGCCGCTGCGCGGCACGCTGAACTTGACGGCAGTCGAGGGGTTGAACGGGTTCGGGTAGCTGGCCAGGACCGCGCGCGGGGCGGCGGCCGGGCCGTCGCCGACGGCGGTGACGTAGGCCGTGCCCTGCGGGTTGAAGTTCGTCCAGCCGGCGGTCCACTGCTGGTCCATCGGCAGGGCGGGGTCGAAGGCGCCGCGGTACGTGGTGACCGCGAAGCCGGCCAGGGCGGGGGCGCTGAAGTCGGCGGTGCCGATCAGCTCGGAGCCGGCCGCCGGCACCGGGTTCGGGTGGTTGAAGTCGCTGAGGTCGGTCAGGCCGATCGCGCTGGGGTTGCGCGGGGCCGAGCCGGTGTTGGCGTAGGCCGCCGTGTTGTACCAGGTGACGATGCCGGCCCAGCGGCCCTCGTCGTGCACGGTGGCCGAGCCGGGCTCGAGCACCGAGGCCTGGAGGCTGAGGTTGCGGAGCTGCAGGACGTCGGTCAGGGCGCTGGCCTGGGTGAAGGCGTCGCGGACCGACATGCCCCAGGGGTAGCCCATGATGACCGAGTTGTAGATGCTGGTGCGGGTCGAGCGGCGCAGCACGCCCGCGAACTGGAACTTGTGGCCCGCGGGCAGGTTGCCGACCAGGGCGTCGGTGCGCTCGGGGCCGACCAGGGTGACGTTCGAGAAGTGGGGGTGGGTGAACGGCGTCGCCTGGGAGGTCGAGCTGCCGTCGTTGTCCGACTCGAAGCCGTTGGTCTCGCCCGTGGGATCCCACTTGTTCAGGTCCTTCATGCCGAAGGCGAACTGGACGTTGCCCGTGTAGCCGAAGTCGGTGTCGAACTCGTCGTCGGTGCCGCCGAAGCACACCAGGTGGTCGCAGTTCACGGTGCCGCCGAACCACTCGTAGGAGTCGTCGTCGGCGTAGCTGACCTGGATGTGGTGGATCTCCGTGCCGGCGCCGACGCCGCCCATGGTCAGGCCGTTGACCTCGTTGTTGAGCTGGAAGCGGTAGCCGCAGAACTCGATGCGCACGTACTTCATCACGCCGCTGTCGTCGTTGGGGTCGGTGCCGCCGTAGGTGCCGCCGATGATGCCGCCCTCGATCAGGGGATCGACCTTGTTCACCGGAGCGCTGCCCAGGATCATGACGCCGCCCCAATCGCCCGGGGCGCGCTGCCCCTCCAGCTTGCGGCTGGTGAAGACGATGGGCTGCTCGGCGGTGCCCTCGGCGTAGATCTTGGCGCCGCGGGTGATGATCAGCGTGGCCGCGGTGTCGGCCTGGCAGACCGTGCCGGCGGGGATGGTCAGGGTGTAGCCGTTCTCCACGTAGTAGAGGCCGGTCAGGGTGTAGAGGGTGTCGGGGGACAGGGTGCGGTTCCAGGTCTGGGAGTAGCCGGTCCGGCCGGAGTTCAGGCCAGGCCCGAGGATCGCCTGTCCGTGGTAGACAGGCGGCGGCGTGGCCTCGGCCACGGCGCCCAGACCCATCAGCAGGGTCAGGGCGATCAGCAGCATCTTGGACAGCTGCGACTTGGACTTCATGGAGTATCTCCTCCCGTAGGGTGGTGTCGCGCGTTGTCGTTTCATCATCGTTCTCCCCGGCATCCGTGCGGTCCCGTCCCGCGTCGCCGTCGTGTCGTCGTCAAGTCAAGGACCCGCGAATGGAAGCGGATCACGTGCGGATTGGTGACGGCTCGGCTCGACGTTCCCGGTTGGATCACTCGAGCGATCTCGCGTTCTTCGGCGGTCGTACCTCCCTGGCCGGCGGTGGCGGACCGGCGGGCGCGCCGCGGCGCGCTCACAGGTCCAGGCTGAACGACAGGGCGTAGCTCACGCCCCGTGTGATCTTCTGGTAGGGCCGGCCCTCGTCGCCGAGGGTGATCTCCTCGTCCTCGTCGAGCAGGTTGCGGGCGGTGGCCTTGAGCTTCCAGCCCTTGCCGAGCGCCTGCGACAGGGCGGCGTCGAGCTGGCGGCGCGACTCCTCGTAGGCGTCCTCGTCGCGCGAGTCGCCCACGGCGTCCAGGCGGCGGCCGACGCGGTTGTAGAGGACGCTGGCGTGGGTGCCCCAGTCCGCCTGCCGCCAGGCGAGCGACAGGTTCAGGGACCAGGGGGACTGCCCCTGCATGACGCGCTCCTTGACCGTGTCGATCCGCTCGCCCTGCTCGTTGGTCTGCGAGTCCACGTACTCGATCGCCGAGGTCACGCGCGTGTAGTTGGCGGTCACGGTGAAGGGGGCCAGCGCGCCCCAGAAGCAGCCCAGGCCGCGGCGGTACTCCAGCTCGTAGCCCTCGTTCGAGCCGCGCTCCGAGTTGAACCAGGTGCGTACGAAGCGCTCGGGCGAGGGGATGAGGCGCTCCTCGATGGCGTCGACGAAGGTCTTGCGGAACCAGCTCGCGGCGAGGACCTCGCCCTCCTGCGGGAAGAACTCCAGCCGGAAGTCGTAGTTGTCGACGGTGGCGCGCCTGAGGTCGGGGTTGCCCTTGACGTTCTGGAAGGTGTTGAAGTCGAAGTACAGCACGTCGGACATCTCGCGGAACTCGGGCCGGTTCACCGAGGCGTAGTAGGCCAGCCGCAGGTTCAGCCGGTCGGAGGCGCGCCAGGTGAGGTTGCCCGAGGGCAGGGCGTCGCGGTGGTCGATGCGCGAGAGGACCGACGTGGTGTCCCCGGCCTCGGCCCGCGTGAGGACCTGCTGGTCGGAATCCTCCCAGCGCACGCCGCCGGTCAGGCGCAGGTCGAGCCCGCCGAGGCGCAGCTCCCGGTCGTACATCGCGTACCAGGTGCGCAGCTCGTGGGTGCCCTGGTAGGCGCCCGTGAAGACGGTGATCGGGACGAAACGGAACTTCCCGGGCCCGAAGTTCTCCGGGATGAAGATGCTCCCGGTCCCCCACTGCGTGATGCCGGCGTTGGCGCCGGTGATCTGGGAGGCGTCGGCCGCGAAGGCGTCGATGCCGTAGGCGCGCTCCCGCGACTCGCGGCCCGCGCCGGCCTTGAACTCGCCGCCCAGCAGGGGCAGGTGGGCGTCCAGGCCGCCGCCGTCGCTGTCCTCGGCCAGGGCCGACCAGGTGCGGTAGTTCTCCTTGTGGGTGTAGGACTCGTCGGCGGTGAGGCTGTACTCGAGGTGCTTGCGGTCGGGTTCGGCGGCGTCCGAGGACGAGCGGTGCCAGTTCCAGGAGAAGCCGGGCGCCCGCTCCCCGTCGGCGAGGTCGTGCTCGCCGCCGATCTGCGCCAGCCACAGCTCGCGCTGGTTCCAGACGATGGTCTGCCGCGTCGTCGGGCCGGCGTTCTCGTCGTCGCCCGACATGAACTGCACCTTCTCCCTGGACGCGCGGCTGGCATTCGATTTGAGGCTCAGCTTGTGGCGCTCCGAAAGTTTGAGGTTCACGTTCGCCAGGGCGCCGATCAGCAGGCTCGACTCGTGGCGCACGCCGGTCATGTCCCAGGGGCGGGATTCCAGGACGATGTCCTCGAGCGGGTCCGGCATGTCGACGACCAGCACCGACACCGGGCTGTCGGTGTACTCCTCGGTGTTGCGGGAGGTCTTGTAGGAGAGGGCCGTCACCAGGCCCAGCTCGCGCCCGCCCCACCGCCAGCGGTCCCCGTAGGAGAAGCCCAGCGAGCGGTCCAGGGGCGCCTTGCCGCGGCGCGGCGTCCAGTTGTTGGGCAGGGCGCGCGCCAGGTCGTTGCCGGTCAGGCCCTGCGGCAGGGCGCGCGCGCCGTCGTCCTGGCCCAGCCAGTCGCGGCCGCTGCCCGTCGAGGTCCAGAAGGGATCGCCCGAGGTGCCCTCGCCGTAGCCGGCGGACCAGTTCCAGCGCAGCGAGCGCGTGTCCGGGAACTCCAGGGTGCTCACCTTCACGAAGCCGCCGCTGAAGTCGCCCGGCAGGTCCGGGGTGGCGGTCTTCACGACCACGGTGTTGGCCAGCAGGTTGGCCGGGATCATGTCGAAGGAGAAGCTCTTGCGGTCAGTGTCGGTGTCGGTGCTGGTCACCGCCACGCCGTTCAGCGAGGTGCCGTTGTAGCGGTCGGTCACGCCGCGCACGAAGACGTACTTGTCGTCCACGATCGAGAGGCCCGTCACGCGCCGCAGGGCGTCGCTGCTGGTGCCGTCGGGGGACTGGGCGATCTGGGCGGCGCTGATCGCGTCGCCGATGGTCACTTCCTTCATGCGCTCGACCAGGATGCCGGTGTCGGTGGACAGGACACGCTCGCCGGTCACCCGCAGGTCCTCGAGCTGGAAGGCGAGCGCGCCTTCCTCGTCGGTCTCCGCGCCCAGCGGCCGGCCCAGCCGGATGCGCAGGACGGTCTCGCCCTGCAGCTCCACGGCCACGGCCGCGACGGTCTCGGCGGGGCGGTCCTCGAAGGTCACCCGCAGGTCGTAGACGGCAGGGGCCGGCACGGCGATGGCGAAGCGCCCGTCTAGGTCGGTGGTCGCGCCGGCGGCGGTGCCCACGACCAGGACACTCGCGCCGGCGATGGGCGCGCCCGACGCGTCGTCGACCACGACCCCGCTGATCGCACCCTGCTGGGCGTGGGCGGTGGCGGCGAAGGAGAGCCAGAGCAGGGCGGCGGCGGCCGGGATCGGGAGACGGCGTTCGTTCATGCGTCAGTGCGTCCCTGGTCGGGGTGGCGAAAGTGGCGCGGCCGATGGTCGCGGATCGAGGGAAAGTCTAGTCGCGCAATGTGCGCGGGAAGTTCAAGCCCGCCGAGAATTCGGCTAATCGGATGTGAAACGCCGATGAACGGCTCCGCCTTCATGCAGTTTTCACGCGCCGTTCGCTTCTTCTCCACAATCCGAAGCTAGACTGCGCTCGGATGACGAACCGGTTTCGCCGGCGCCGACGCGCCGCCACCGCTCAGGAAGGACCAGGCATGGCCAGATTCCCCGTCTTCCTCGCGCTGCTGTGCTGGCTGGCGCCAGCGGCCGCCCAGGCGCAGGCGCCGGACGTGCGCGGCACCGTGGACGGCACCCTCGGCATCCAGCAGCAGACCCAGGTCCGCAAGGACGAGTGGGCGCAGCAGGCGGGGACGCTGCAGTCCCGCTACCGGTCGGCGAAGGCCGACGTCGCCTACCTCGAGGCGCGGCGCGACTACCAGGCCGGCCAGGTGCAGGCGCTCGAGGCCAGGATCGCGGAATACGAACGGCGGCTCGGCGAGGCCGTGCGCCTGCGCAACGGGATCGGCGACACCCTGTCGGTGATCCTGGGCCGGCTGGAGACGCACGTGGCGCGGGACCTGCCGTTCCTGCCCGAGGAGCGGGCGCGCCGCCTCGAGTCGTTGAAGGCGGAGCTGGCCCGGCCCGACGTCTCGTCGGCCGAGAAGCTGCGCCGGCTGCTCGAGGCGCTGCAGGTGGAGGCCGGCTACGGCGGCACGGTGGAGGTGGGGGAGCAGGAGATCAGCCTGGACGGGTCCCCCCTGAGCGTGGACGTGCTGCGGATCGGAAGGCTGTCGCTGTTCTGGCGCACGCCCGACGGCAAGCGCGTCGGCGAGTTCGACCGCTCGTCGGCGAGCTGGCACGAGTTGCCCCGCAAACACGCCCGGGCCATCGGGGAGGCCATGGACATGGCATCCCGCACGCGGCCCACCGAACTGATCGCCTTGCCGTTGGGGAGGATCACGCGATGAAGATGCGCGCTCTGTTGATCACCGCCGCGCTCGTCTTCGCCGCGGGCGCCGCCCCGGGCCAGGACATGCGCGAAGCCGCGCTCAAGGCGGCAGCCGACCGGACCCGCGCGGAAACCGAAGCCCTCGCGGCGGAACAGAAAATCCTCGCCGACAGCGCGGCGCTGAACGCCAAAGTGGCGGAGCTCGAGAGCGGGCGGTCGCGCCTGGATGCGGAACTGGCGGCCCTGGAGCGCCGGCGAGAAGCCGGCGAGAAGCGGCTGGCCGACCTGGAGAAGGCGTGGGCGGAGAGCGAGCTGGAGTTCCGCGAGATCTCCGGCAACGTGCGCCCGGCGGCGCGCGATCTCGGGACGATGCTCGAGAACTCGCAGCTGACCGCCCTCTCGCCCGAGCGTCCGGCCAAGGTCGCCCCCCTCCTCGACAGCGGTTATTTCCCGGGCGTGGACGACGTGGCGGCGATGACCGCCCTCTACTTCGACGAGATCGACCGGGCGGGCCAGGTGATCCTCCGCGACGCGCCCTTCGTGGACCGCTCCGGCAAGGAAGTCGTCGGCCAGGTGATGACCATCGGCAAGTTCACCGCCCTCTACCGGCACGCCGGCGAGACCGGGTTCCTGCGCTACGCGCCGAATTCCGCCCGCTTCACCGCGCTGACCACGCTGCCCGGCCGGGGCATGCGCTCGCTCCTGGACAAGTACCTGACGGGGCGCGGCGAGTCGGTCGTCGTGGACCTCTCCGGCGGCGCCGCCCTGAGCGGCATCACGCACCGCCGCACCTTCCGCGAGGAGATGCGGGCGGGCGGGCCGCTGATGTACCCGCTGGGCCTCATCGCGCTGGCCTCGCTGGGCCTCGTCATCTACAAGGTGAAGTTCCTCAACAAGGTCGGCCGCAACACCGACAAGTACATGACCCGGGTCAACCGCCTGGCTGCCGAGGGCAACTGGGGCGAGTGCGAGGACATCGTGCGCCGCCACAAGGGCGAGCACTCCCCGGTCAACCACGTCATCGAGGCCGGCCTGCTCTCGCGGCACGAGGACCGCGAGACGCTCGAGAGCGTCCTGCAGGAGTCCATCCTGCGCGAGCTGCCGCGCCTGGAGCGCGGCCTCTCGACCCTCGCCATCTTCGGCGCGGTGGCGCCGCTGCTGGGCCTGCTGGGTACGGTGACCGGCATGATCGAGACCTTCCAGGTGATCACCATGTTCGGCACGGGCGATCCCAAGCTCATGTCGGGCGGCATCAGCGAGGCGCTCATCACCACCGAGGTCGGCCTGTTCATCGCGATCCCCGTCATGCTCCTGCACACCTTCCTGTCGCGCCGCGTCGAGGAGATCATCGGCGAGATGGAGGAGAAGGCCGTCTCCCTGACGAACATCATCCACAAGGAGCAGCGGCGCAATGCCGACACAGTTGCAGCACGCGCTTGATTACATGCGCCTCGGCGGCTGGGTCATGATCCCGATCGGGGTCTGCTCGGTGGCGATGTGGATGTTCATCGCGGAGCGGCTGCGGATGTTCCGGGAGCTCGGCCGCGGCGACGTCTCGGTCGCCGAGGCGATCGCCGTCGTCTCCGACGGCGCCGAGCTGCGCCCCGTCGAGGGCCTGCGCGCCCGCCTGGTGCGCGGGTACCTGGCGGAGCGCTCCGGCTACCCGGAGATCGACTGCCAGGTGATGCGGCACAGCGCCATGAAGCTGCGCGGCCTGCTGCGCGCGCGGCTGGCGGCCATCGCGGTGCTGGCCGCCGTGGCGCCCCTGCTCGGCCTGCTGGGGACGGTGCTCGGCATGATCGAGACCTTCGACGTGATCGCCTTCTTCGGCACGAGCAACGCCAAGGCGATGGCCGGCGGCATCTCCGTGGCCCTGATCACGACGCAGGGCGGCCTGGTGGTGGCGATCCCGGGCCTGTACATCAGCGGCAACCTGTCGCGCAAGTCGCGGCACCTCGAGACCATGCTGGACGAGATCACCACGGTGCTCGTGCGCCACATCCGCAACCACGCGAATCCGGTCCGGGAGGACGACGCGCCATGATCAACGTCCGCAGGTCCCTGCGCGGGGGCGACAAGGTCAACATCGACATGGGGCCGCTCATCGACATGGTGTTCCTGCTGCTGATCTTCTTCGTGGTGACCACGAGCTTCGTCAAGGAGTCCGGCGTCGACGTGCAGCGCTCGACCGCGGCCACGGCCGAGGTCAAGGAGCACGGCAACATCATGGTGGGACTGAACGCCGCGGGCGAAGTCTGGTTCGACGGCGAGCGGGTGGACGTGCGCAGCGTGCGCGCCCACGTCGAACGCGCCCTGGCCGAAGACCCCGAGAGCGGCGTGGTCATCGTCGCCGACAAGAAGAGCGAGACCGGGCTGGTCGTGCAGATCATGGACCAGTGCCGCCTGGCCGGCGCCAAGGACGTCAGCCTGGCCGCCAACCGCGGGGACGGCGAATGACCGGCGCCACGGCTTCGGTCGGCGGTCCGCGCTGGATCGTGCCGTCCCTGCTCATCGCCCTCGTGGTGAACGCGGTCCTGTTCGCCCTGATGATGCAGCTCACGAAGCAGCGCAGCGCGCCCCAGGACATCAGCGATCCGGTGGCGGTCAACCTCGTCACGCTCGCGCCGCCCGAGCCGCCGCGCCAGGAGGAGGCCGCGCCGCCGGTCAGGCCCGAGCCGACGCCGCAGCTGGACTTCACGCCGGACCTGACGCCGCCCCCCCTGGATTTCGGGGGCGTGGACCTCGGCCCCGCCGTGAGCGTGAACCTGGGCGGGATCGCCGCGGCGCCCGTCGCCGAGGAAGTGGTCTTCGAGTCCTTCGAGCTGGACCAGCCCCCCCAGGTCGAGATGCGGGTGCCCCCGGTCTATCCCTTCAAGGCGCGCGAGCAGGGGATCACCGGCGCGGTGCAGGTGAAGCTCAAGATCAACGTGGACGGCAGCGTCGGGCGCGTCGTCATCCTCGACGCGCGGCCCAAGGGGCTGTTCGAGGACGCGGTCCGCCAGTGCGTGCCGCGCTGGCGCTTCCGCCCGGGCATGGTCGCCGGCGAGGCCGTGACCTCGTGGGCCATCACCACGCTGAACTTCGAACTGGAATGAAGGGGATGTCGTGAGGTCGAGCCGCCGTTCCCTCGCCGTCGTCGCCTTGCTGCTGGCGGCGGGCGTCGCCGCCTCGGCGCAGACTGCACTTCCGACCGCACCTCCGACCGCGCCCGTGGCCACGCTGGCCGACGTGCCGAGCCGGGCCCGCCTGGGCATCGTCAAGGCTCTGCAGGCCCGCGGCGCCGGCCGCGCCGAGGAGGCGGTGCAGCTGCTGCAGACGGAGCTGCGCGAACGCCCGCAGGAGGAGCACTGGCTCCTGCGCCACCACCTCGGGATGTCCCTGATGCAGGCCAAGCGGACCGCCGAGGCCATCCCGCAGTTCGAAGCGGCGGTCGCGGCCGAACCGCGCCACGCCGAGAGCTGGCTGGGCCTCGGCCAGTGCGCCTACGAGACCGGGGATTTCGCGACGGCGGGGCGCGCGCTCGACGAAGGCTTCCGCCGCAACCCGCGCAAGGATCCTTCGCTGCTGTACTTCGCCGGCGTCGCCTACCTGCAGGGCGGAATGCCGGCACAGGCCGCCGGGTTGCTGGAACAGCTCGCGGGCGGCTTCTACGGCCGCCCGCAGCTCGACGCGTTCCGCGCCCTGATCGCCGCCAGCCTGGAACTCAAGGATCCCGAGCGGGGCCGCCGCGCCGCCGACGCCATGCTGGCGGCGTACCCCGAGGATCCCGAAGCCTGGCGCCTGGCCTTCCAGCACGCGGCGGCCGTGGGCGACCACCGCCGCGCGGCCGTCGACCTGACCATCGTCGACTACCTGCAGCCGCTGCAGGGGCGCGAGCGCATCCAGCTGGGCGACCTGTACCGCGCCGTCGGCGCCCCCGCCGAGGCGGGCCGCCACTACGAGCAGGCCGTCGCCGACACCAGCGGCAGCGACGACTACGAGCGGCTGGCCACGGCCTGGCTGTCGGCCCACGAGCCGCAGCGCGCGCGGGAAACGCTCAAGCTGGCGCTCGCCCGCAAGCCGACGGCGCGCTTCTGGGCCCTGCTCGGCGACCTGGAACTGGCGCAGGATCAGCACGCCGCGGCCCTCGCGGCCTTCACCGAGTCCCTGGCGCTCGACCCGGGGCAGGGCCAGATCCGTCTCATGGCCGGTTTCTGCGCGCTGGAGGCGGGCGATCCCGCGGCAGCCAGGGCCCACCTGGAACTGGCCGCCGGGTTCCCGGAACAGACCGCCGGCGCCACCCAGCTGCTGCAGCGGGCGGCGCCGGCGCAACCGTGACCGGAGCGGGTGGCCGCTACTTCTGCTTCTCCCGCACATAGACCGATCGCAGCGTGATGTCCTTGTCCGCCCGCGGCGGCTTGAAGGCCATCAGCACCGTGAGCTCGGTCCCGTCGGCGTTCAGCTCGTAGGACGTCGTGCGGACCTGGCCGTCCTGCCCCTCGCTGTGCACGACGATCTTACCGTCCTCGACGACGGCCGTCTCGAAGACCTGACCGCGTTGGGTCCAGCGTTCGCTCTTGCGGCCGTCGGTGGTGACGGTCTGCGAGATGTCCATGGCGTCGGTCACGCCGAATTCCGGCCCCTCGTGGAAGATGATCAGCCGTGAACGGCCTCCGGCCAGTTCGGGCGGCCCGCCGGCGCCGGCGGCCTTGCCCGTCGGGGCGCCGCCGAAGTTGCCGCTGCGCGTGTTGCCCTGGCCGCCGCCGCCGCCCATGCCGGGTCCGCCGCCCATGCCGCCGCCGCCGCCCATGCCGCCGCCGCCCATGCCGCCGCCGCCGCCGCCCATGCCGGGGCCGCCGCCCATGCCGGGTCCGCCGCCCTTGCCGCCGGGGCGCTCGCCCATGGTTGCAGCCTTCGGCATGAGCTTGGCAGGATCGTCGGAGCGGGCGACGTCCAGGGTCCAGGCGCCGTTGAAGCCGGAGGCCTTCGCGGCCGGCGTGTCGCCCGCCGCGAGGGCCGGCGGCAGGACCGCCAGCGCGAGGATGGCGATCAGCATCGTCTTGGTTGTCGTCATGTCCGGTCCCTTCCCGTGTCGTGGGGTATCATTGCCATACGCGCGGGTGGGACGATTCCTGCGGCGGTCAGGATTCCTGGAG
This sequence comes from bacterium, assembly GCA_016706845.1. Classification (GTDB taxonomy): domain Bacteria; phylum Krumholzibacteriota; class Krumholzibacteriia; order LZORAL124-64-63; family LZORAL124-64-63; genus PNOJ01. The sequence goes on along the minus strand of JADJIV010000001.1, from coordinate 157,027 downwards.
CGTCGCGGCCGCCCTTCGGGTATGATGCCCCGGTTCGCGCGGCGCCCGTCCGGGACCAGGAGGCACCCATGTCCGCGACCCGTCTGCCCGCCGGTTTCCACAGCCTGACCCCGCAGCTCGCCGTCGACGGCGCCGATCGCGCCATCGAATATTACAAGCTGGCGTTCGGGGCGGAACTGTTGCGCCGTCACGAGGGACCGGGCGGCAAGGTGGCCCACGCCCTGCTGCGCATCGGCGATTCGGTGCTGATGGTCAACGACGCGTTCCCGGAGTGGGGCTCGCACGCGCCCTACGAGAACCTCTCGCCCTGCACCCTGCACCTGTACGTGGAGGACGCCGACGAGACTTTCGCGCGGGCGGTCGCCGCCGGTGCGAAGGTGACGATGCCGGTGCAGGACACGTTCTGGGGAGACCGCCACGGCGAACTGCTCGACCCGTTCGGCCACCGCTGGGCCGTGGCCGCCTGCGTCGACGAGATGACGCCGCAGCAGCTCGAGCGCGCCGCCGAGGAGGCCATGCGGCGGATGCGGGCGGGAGACGACTAACCGGGACGCTTGGAAGATCAGTCGCCGGCCGTCCGCCCCGCGACGAGGTCCAGCACCAGCGAAGCCAGCGCGTACCCGAAGATCCCCGGCATCGCGATCCCGCTCGGCAGCCGGTTGCGGATCCGACCCCGCTCGTAACGCGGGTCGTCCGCGTCGGGCGCCAGCGCGTCGGCCGGTTCCTCCTCCGACCACACGCAGGGGATGGGCGCGGTCACCCCGCGCCGCCGCAGGTACTTCCGCACCCGTCCGGCCAGCGGGCAGCGCCGGCTCTCCCACAGATCCCCCGCCCTCACGAACGACACGTCGGTGCGCCCGGCGGCGCCCATGCTGCTGGCCACCGGGATGCCGCGCGCGACGCACGCCGTCAGCAGCTCGACCTTCGGGTTGAGCGCGTCGATGGCGTCGACCACGCACGACGGCGGCGGCGTCAGCAGCGCGTCGGCGGTGTCGGCGTGGAAGAACGCCTCCACCTCGTCGACGGCGGTGTCGGGGCAGGTGCGCCGCAGGAAATCGCCGACGGCCGCGACCTTCGGGCCGGCCGACGTCCGCGACGGTCGCGCACGGGCTGCGGTTCAGCGAGGACGCCGTCACCGGGTCGAAGTCGATCAGGACCAGCCGGCCGATCCCGCTGCGCGCCAGCGCCAGCGCGGCGTGCGCGCCCACGCCGCCCAGCCCGCAGACGACGACCCTGGCGGCGCGGATGGACGCGAAGCCGGCGTCGCCGTAGAGGTCGACGGTGCGCGTGAAGCGGTCAGGGCAGCCGGAAGAGCTCACGGGCATTCTCCGTGGTGAGGGCGGCGACGGCGTCGGCCGTCAGGTTGCGCAGTTCGGCCAGGGCGAGGCAGACCTCGCGCACGTGCCGCGGCTCGCAGGCGCCGGCGGGCACGTCCTGCAAGCCGATGGACGGGGCGTCGGTCTCCAGCACGATGCGTTCCGGCGGCGCCGTCGCCGCGGCGCGCCGCGCCCGCGCGTCCGTCCGCGTGACCGCGCCGCCGAACCCCAGGTGCAGGCCGAGGTCCAGGTAGCGGCGGGCCAGCTCGGGCCCGCGCGAGAAGGCGTGCACGACGCCCCGCACCGGCGCGCTCCCGTAGACCTCGCGCAGCAGCGGCACCAGGTGCTCGGCGGCGCCGCGGTCGTGCAGGATCACCGGCAGGTCCAGCTCCCGCGCCAGGCGCAGCTGCGGGCGCAGGATCTCGGCCTGCCGTTCCATGCCCGGGCCGTCGATCTTCGCGTCGAGACCGATCTCGCCGACGGCGACCGCGCCGCAGGCGAGCAGGCGCGCGCGCAGGTCGTCGAGGTCCAGTGCGCGGTCCGCGACCCACGGGTGCAGGCCCAGCGCTGGATGCACGCCGGGGTGCGCCGCGGCGAGCGCCGCGACCGCGTCCCACGACTCCGGATCGTAGGCCGGCGCCACGATGTCGCCGACGCCCGCCGCGCGGGCGCGCGCCAGCACGCCGTCGAGGTCGTCGGCCAGCGGCTTGGCGTCCAGGTGCGCGTGTGTCTCGATCAGTCGCATGGTTCGATCATGCCCGATGCGGGTCCTCCCGTCCAGTTCGTCACACTCGCAGGCCGGCTTCGGCGAGGAATCGACTGGGCGACTTCCTGGTGCAGACGATCTCCAGACGGTGACGGGCGCGGGTCAGGGCGACGTAGAAGAGGCGGCGCTCGGCTTCGACGCCCGCTTCGAGCCCGCCCTCGCGCCCGGCGTGGGAGTGGGGGATCTGGCCGCGGTCGACGCCGTACAGGACGACCCGGTCCCACTCGCGGCCCTTGGCGGCGTGGATGGTCGCCGGCTCGCAGATCCCCGCCGCATCGAGGTCCCGCTTCCGCGCAGGCCCGTGCCACTTCGCCCAGCAGGGCCGAGGTGCGCGCCAGCACGGCGGTCGTGCCGGGGAAGTCTTCCCGCAGGAGTTCGACGACGCGGCGCGCACCGGCGGCGCGGTCGACCAGCGCGTGGACGCGGATCCGGCCGCGGTGCGGCGCGCCGGGGCGCAGCGGCTTGCGGAAGCGGCGGCGGTTGTGCCGGATCAGGCGGCGCGACGCGACGGTGATGCGCCGGCCGCAGCGGTAGTTGCGGATCAGCGGGTGGCGCTCGAGGTCGGGGTAGACCTGGTCCAGCTCGATCACCCGCTCCACCGAGGCGCGCCGCCAGGCGTAGATGCACTGGTCCTCGTCGCCGACGCAGAACAGGGAGTCCTGCGGCGCGGCGAGCAGCCCGACCAGCAGCGCCTGCGCGGGCTCGATGTCCTGGTACTCGTCCACCAGGACGTGGTCGAAGCGCGCCTGCCAGCGGCGGCGGACGTCGGCGTCGCGCTGCAGCAGCGCCACGGCGCCGGCGACCAGGTCGTCGAAGTCGAGACGGCCGCGCTCGTCCAGGTGGCGCTGGTAGAGGTCGTAGAGGCGCGCCGCGGTGCGCGCGCGGGCGTCGCCGTCCGCCGCCTGCGCCAGGGCCGTCTGCGGGTCGATCATCGCCGACAGCTTGAAGCCGCTGACGGCGTTGCGCGCCGCGGTCACGTCCAGCGCGACGCCGTCGACTTCCGCGTCGCGGGCGAGCTCGGCGAACCGCTTCCACGTCCCGTCGTCGACCTCGCCGATCCCCGCGCGCGTATGCCCTTCGTGCTTCAGCAGCGCCAGGCCCAGCCCGTGGAAGCTGCGCACCGCGACGCCGGTCACGCCGGCGCGCTCCAGCCGCGCCGCGATTTCGAGCTTGGCGTCGCGGTTGAACGTCGTGCAGAGGATGCGCTCCGGCGCGGCGCCGCGGTGGAGCAGCTCCTTGACCCGCTCGACCAGCACGCTGGTCTTGCCGCTGCCCGCCGGCGCGATGACCTGCACCACGCCCGTGCCGGCGCGCACCGCGCGGCACTGCTGCGGGTCGAGGGAGAGGGGGCGCGGCGGCGGCAGGCCGGGAGGCGGCCCGGCGCCGCGGCCGACGACGCGGTCCACCAGGCGCGACAGCCGGCCGCGACGGTGGTCCCGCCGGATGACGGTTCCGCTGACGGGCGCCGCGTCCGGTGCGTCGTCCTGCGCGACGAGCCAGCGCAGGCGCTCCAGCGTCCAGGGATGGCGCCAGTCGGGATCGACGAACGCGTCCGGCTCGAGGGAATCCAGCGCGCGGTTGGCGTGGACCAGCAGGCGGCAGCCGCGGCGCCGCGCCGGCGCGACGAGGGTGCCGTGGATCAGCCGCAGGTCGTCGACCGACGCGCAGGCGGCGTCCAGGACGGCGACACGTTCATGGCGGGCGAAGATCCCCAGCAGCCTGGCGGTCGGGTTGGTCAGGGAACGGCGGGTGCCGCGGGGGCGGGCCGCGCGGACGGCGGCGCACGCCACTTCGCGTAGCCCAGCCGTGCCAGCCTTCCCGCGCCAGCCGGGCGGGGTCGGGGCGCGAGGTCGTCCAGGCCAGTTCGGGGAGTGATGCTGCAACTGTGCCTTTTGTCGGCGGCGGCGCCGGCCGCGGGCCGCCGCCGCCCCGCCGTCCAGCTCGCCGTCATCCCCGATGACCCTGTCGCTATAATCAATGCGGCTGTCGACCCCCCATCTTGCGAGGTGTCTTCATGCCCATTTCCAAACATCATGCCAGCCTGCTGTCGGCCTTCACGGTCCTGGTCGCCCTGTGCGCCGCCGCCGGACCGGCCTCGGGCTTCATCGTGGCCCACTGGCGCTTCGACGAGCCGTCCGGCTCGAGCATCGCGGTCGACGAGACCGGCGGCTTCGACGGGCAGATGGTGGGAGGCGCCGAGTTCGGCGCCCCGCCGGCATCGCGGGCGGCGCCGTCGCCCTCGGCTTCGGCAGTCCGGGCGCCCTGGACATGGGGAACGTGCTCGCCTTCGGCGACACGGACTTCTCGCTGGCGCTGTGGGTGAAGACCCTGCCGGGCGCGACGAACGAGATGTACCCGCTGGCCAAGCACGCCTCGGGGTACGGCGGCTATCTCGTCGGGATGAACACCGGCGGCGTCTACGGCGCGCCGGGCAAGGCCTGGTTCTACGACATCGGCGCGCCCGGCCAGCAGGCCTTTTCGACCACCGACGTCAACGACGGGCAGTGGCACCAGATCGTCTGCGTGTACCGGCAGGGCGGCCAGCTGGGCATCTGCGTCGACGGCATGCCGTTCGAGGACCTCCAGCAGGCGCCGATGAACCCGGTGACCGCGGCGCGGTTCATCGTCGGCGGCCTCGACTACGGCGGCAACGTCCAGGCCAACTTCCAGGGCTGGATCGACGACGTCCAGGTCTACGACCACGCGCTCAAGCCCCACCAGGTCGACTACCTCTTCGCGCACCCGTCGTACGTCTACTTCGACGAGATCCTGCCCGTCACCGACGGACTGCGGCTGTGGCTGCGGGCCGACGAGGCCGTGGCCGACGGCGACCAGCAGCCCGTCGCGATCTGGGCCGACCGCTCGGGGCAGGCCCTGCACGTCGCGCAGTCCGACCCCGCGGCGCAGCCGCGCTTCATCGCACGGGCGCTGGACTGGAACCCGGCGGTCCGTTTCGACGGGAACGACTTCCTGATCCGCGAGAGCGTCGCCGGTTCGTCCCTGATGTCGACGGACGCGGCGACCGTGTACGTCATGGCGCGGCAGGACGGGGCGGACCTCTACAACACCGTCCTGGGCTGGGGCTACGGCGACAACCGGCTCTTCGTGCACTACACGTGGGGCGGGTGGTTGATCTTCCAGCACGGGCCGCCGGCCGCGGTCGGCGGCGGCGGATCCTGGCTGCCGCCGGCCGGGTGGAACGACGCCGTCCATCTGGTCGAACTCAAACGCGAGTCCGGGCTCTTCTCTTGCCTGATCGACGGCGCGGACCAGGGCGACCAGGCCACGGTCGGCACGCCGAACCTGGCGGCGGTGCAGCCGTTGCTGATCGGTTCGGACGCCTACCGCCTCAACGACATGACCGGCGACGTCTTCGAGATCCTCGTCTACGACCGCGCCCTCTCGCCGACGGAGCGCGCCGCGGTGCGGGACTACTTCCAGGAGCGGTACTACGGGATGGGGGGCGTGGTCGGCGTGGGGAGCGCGCCGCACCTGCAGCCGGCGCTCGCGGTCGCGCCCAACCCGTTCAACCCGCGCACGGTCGTCTCCTTCGAATTGTCGCAGGCGGGGGAGGTCGCCGTCGCGGTGCACGACGTCCAGGGCCGGCTGGTGCGGCGGCTCGCCGCCGGCGCCTACGGGGCCGGCCGGCACGACATCGTCTGGGATGGTCGCGACGAGCGGGGGCGCGCCGCAGGCGCGGGCGTCTACCTGGTGCGGCTGTCCGCGCCGCAGGGCGACGCCGTGACGCGCGTCGTGCTCATCAAGTAGCCCGCGGGTCCGACGCCGAACCATCCACCCCCCCCCCCCCCCCCCCCCCCCGCCCCAGGCGGACGAGCGAAGTCTTCTCGGTCTCGCCGGTCAAACGGGAGGCCTGCTCCAGCAGCCGGTCGTCGATGTTCAGGGTCGTTCTCATATGCATTAGTATGCATATTCTATCCATCCATTTCAAGGCCGTGTCCGCATGCTTGATCGAACCGGTTGCCGGAACTCTGCCATGGGCTTATCAATGATGACGACACTCAATCGCACAATCCGGCCGCTCCAGCGGCCTTGCCCAGGAGGACACCCTCATGATCAACCTCACCGACAGCGCCCAGCAGGAACTCAAGCGCCTGGCCACCCGCGACGGCCTGAACGCCCCGGTCGTCGTGCTGGGGGTCGACAGCGGCGGCTGCTCCGGCTTCAGCTACCGCATGGGCATGGACACCCGCGTCCAGGACGGTTACGCAGGCGTTCACCTACGAAGGCCTGACCGTAGCCTGCGCCCCCGACGCCCTGCCCTTCTTCCAGGACATGGAGATCGACTTCTCCAAGGACCTCATCGGCGGCGGCTTCAAGTTCCGCAACCCGAACGCCAAGGGGACCTGCAGCTGCGGCACGTCGTTCCGGGTCTGATCCCCGTCGAGTTGCCCGGCAGCGAGAAGTTGGCTTGACGGGTCGTTATTTGTTTGCCCTAATCGGACTGATCCGCTAGCATTTCCGTCGCTTGGGCCGGATCGCGCCGGCACGTCTCCTGGACAAAATGAATTGGCGCTGCCAATCGCGGCGACTTCACGCCCTCGGGCGGAACGCGGGAGAAGCCTCTTGGATTCCCAGCAGAAGGACCCCCGGCGGGGCGGGCCCGATCCCTTCCGCTTTCCCAAGTGGGCCAACGCGATCCGCCTCCCGGTCACCCTGGCGGCGGCGCTGGCTCCCCTCTACATCCTGGGCCTGCTGTACCTGCTCTTCTCGCCGGGCGCGACGAGCGTGGGCTACCAGCCCGAACAGCCGGTGCCCTACAGCCACCAGCTCCACGCCGGGCTGCTCGGCATCGACTGCCGCTACTGCCACACGGGCGTCGAGACGGGCGCGGCGGCGACCCTGCCGCCGACCTCGGTCTGCATGAACTGCCACGCCACGGTGCGCACCCAGAGCGAGAAGCTGCAGCTCGTGCGCGAGAGCTTCGCGACCGGGATGCCCATCCCCTGGGTCCGCGTCCACGACCTGCCCGACTTCGTCTACTTCGACCACAGCGCCCACGTGCGGCGCGGCGTCGGTTGCGAGAGCTGCCACGGCCGCATCGACAAGATGGAAGTCGTGCGCCAGCACGCCGGCCTGAACATGGCCTGGTGCCTGGACTGCCACCGCGATCCCGTCCCGCACCTGCGTCCCGAGGACGCGGTGACGGTCATGGGCTACGCGCCCGACGAGCCCCAGTTCGAACTGGGGCGCCGCCTGCGCGATGCCCGTCACATCACTCCGAAGACGGATTGCTCGACATGTCATCGATGAACCAGAACGGCCTCGACCACAACTACTGGCGCAGCCTGCAGGAGCTGGCGGACGAGCCCGAGTTCCGCCAGTTCCTGGAGGGCGAATTCCCCGAGCCCGCCGGAGGTGCCGACCGACGCGATGTCGCGGCGGCGCTTCCTGCAGGTCATGGGGGCTTCGGTGGCCATGGCCAGCCTCGTCGGCTGCCGCTGGCCGCAGGAGACCATCGTGCCCTTCGCCAGCCGGCCCGAGGGGACGACGCCCGGCACGGCGCGCCGCTACGCGACGGTCATGGAGCTGGCCGGCGCGGTCGGCCCGCTGCTGGTGACCAGCCTCGACGGCCGCCCGATCAAGGTCGAGGGCAACCCCGACCACCCGCTGAGCCGGGGCGCCTGCGACCTGTTCGCGCAGGCCGGCCTGCTCGAGCTGTACGATCCCGACCGCAGCCGCTACGTGCTGGAGCGCGTGAGCGGCCACCCCCGCCGCCGCTCGCACGGCGAGGGGGAGACCGCGGCCGCCGCCGCCTTCGCGGCCCTGCGCGCCCGCCGCGGCGCCGGCCTCGCGGTCCTGACCGAGGCCACGAGTTCTCCCACGTTCGCGGCGCTGCGCGCGCGCGTGCGGGACGAGTTGCCCGAGGCGGCCTGGTACGAGTACGAGCCGGTCTCGCGCGACAACGAGCGCCTCGGCACCGGCCTGGCCTTCGGCGAGGCGCGCCGCGTGCGCGTCGACGTCGCCGCCGCCCGCGTGCTGGCCTGCTTCGACGCCGACCTGCTGCAGGACCACCCGACGGCCCTGCGCAACGCGCGCGGTTTCGCCGACGGCCGCCGCGCCGAGGACGGCGCGATGAACCGCCTCTACGCCGTCGAGAGCGACCTGAGCCTCACCGGCGGCATGGCCGACCACCGCGTCGCGATGCCGAGCCTGGAGATCCCGCATGCCCTCTACGGGCTGGCCGCCGAACTGGTGCTGGGCCGCGGCCTCTCCCTGCCGGCCGGCTACGAGGCCGTGCTGCCCGCGCTCGAGCACGCGCGCGCCGCGGGCCACGCGCCGGCCTGGATGGGCGCGCTGGCCGGCGACCTGCTCGCCCACCGCGGGGAATCGCTGATCGCGGTGGGCCCGCGCCAGCCCGACCACGTGCACGTGCTGGCCATCCTGCTGAACGAGGCGCTGGGCAACACGGGCCGCACCGTGAACTACGGGCCCGACGACCAGCGCGGCCTGTCGCACGGCGCGGCCATCGCGACCCTGACCGTGGCGATGGGCAAGGGACAGGTGCCCTCCCTGCTGATCCTGGGCGGCAACCCCGTCCACGACGCGCCCGCCGACCTGGACTTCGGCGGCCTGCTGGATAAGGTCGAGGAATCGTGGCACCTCTCGCTGTTCGTGGACGAGACCTCGCAGCGCTGCCGCTGGCACCTGCCGCGGGCGCACTGGCTCGAGGCCTGGCACGACGTGCGCGACCACGACGGCCGCTACGCGGTGGCCCAGCCGCTGATCGCGCCCCTGTACGACGGCTGGACGCCGGCGGAACTGCTGTCGCTGCTGCTGGACGGCGTCCTGCGCCCGGCCCACGACCTCGTGCGCGCCACGGCCGCCGGCCAGCCCGGCGCCGGCGACTGGGAGGCGCTGCTGCACCGCGGCTTCGCCGACGCGCTGCCCGCCGAACTGCCGGCGGCCATGGACGGCCGGGGCGTCGTGGCGGCGGTGCGCCGCGGCGGCGTGGCGAAACCGGCGGCGATCGGCGCCGACAACCTGGAGCTGGTCTTCGTGCGCGACCCGTCGCTGCACGACGGCCGCTTCGCCAACAACTCCTGGCTGCAGGAGCTGCCCGACTTCATGACCAAGCTGGCCTGGGACAACGCCGCGCTGTTCGGCGTGTCCACGGCGGCCGCCCTGGGCGTCGTCCACGGCGACCTCGTCGAACTGCAGCTGGGCGGGCGCCGGCTCGAGGCCGCCGCCTACGTGCTGCCGGGCCACGCGCCGTGGTCGGTGAGCCTGAGCCTGGGCCACGGCCGCACGGCCGCCGGCGGCGTGGGCAACGGCACGGGCTTCCGCGCCTATGCCCTGCGCACCGCCGCGGCCCCCGACGCCTGCGCGGGCCTGGAGGTGGCGCGCACCGGCCGCAGCTACCCGCTGGCCACGACGCAGGACCACCACGCCATCGACGCGGTCGGCATGCGGGAGCGCGAGAAGCGCTCGCGCTCGCTGGTCGTCTCGGGCACCCTCGCCGAGTACCGCGAGCACCCGGAATTCGCATCCCACCGCACGCACCACCCGCCGCTGGTCTCGCTGTGGCAGGAACGGCCGCGCGTGGGCCACGCCTGGGGCATGACCATCGACCTGAGCACCTGCATCGGCTGCAACGCCTGCGTCGTGGCCTGCCAGGCGGAGAACAACATCCCGGTCGTGGGCAAGGAGCAGGTGGGCAAGGGGCGCGAGATGCACTGGCTGCGCCTGGACCGCTACTTCCAGGGCGACCCGGACGCGCCCGCGGTCGCGCACCAGCCCGTCGCCTGCGTGCACTGCGAGCTGGCCCCCTGCGAGCAGGTCTGCCCGGTGGGCGCGACCATGCACAGCGAAGACGGCCTGAACGTGATGGCCTACAACCGCTGCGTGGGCACGCGCTACTGCTCGAACAACTGCCCCTACAAGGTGCGCCGCTTCAACTGGTTCAACTTCAACAGCGACATCCCGGACGTCCGCAAGCTGGTCTACAACCCCGAGGTGACCCTGCGCGCCCGCGGCGTCATGGAGAAGTGCACCTACTGCGTGCAGCGCATCGAGTCGGCGAAGATCGACGCCAAGAACGAGGGCCGCCCGGTGCGCGACGGCGAGATCGTCACGGCCTGCCAGCAGACCTGCCCGACGCAGGCCATCGCCTTCGGCGACCTGAACGACCCGCAGAGCCGGGTGACGAAGCTGACGACCGGCGACCGGGCCTACCACCTGCTCGCGGAGCTGAACGTGAAGCCGCGCACGGCCTACCTGGCCCGCCTGCGCAATCCGAACCCCGAACTCGCGGAGAGCGCCGATGGGCATCCTGCTCACTAGGGACACGATCGACAACACGGCCCACGACCCGGCGCAGCCGCAGGAGCTGATCACCGGCGGCTACGACTTCACGACCCTGACCGACAAGGTCTGCGGGATCGTCGAGCGGCAGGGCGCCCCGCGCGCGTGGTGGGTGGCGCTCGGGTTCATGGCCAGCCTCGCGGCGATGATGTTCGGCATGATCGGCTACCTGATCTACAAGGGCGTCGGCGTCTGGGGCCTGAACAACCCCGTGGGCTGGGGCTGGGCGATCGTCAACTTCGTGTTCTGGGTCGGCATCGGCCACGCCGGCACGCTGATCTCGGCCATCCTGTTCCTGCTGCGCCAGCAGTGGCGCACCAGCATCAACCGCTTCGCCGAGGCGATGACGATCTTCGCGGTGATCTGCGCCGGCATCTTCCCGGGCATCCACGTCGGCCGCGTCTGGGTGGTGTGGTGGCTGTTCCCGCTGCCCAACTTCCAGGCCATGTGGCCCAACTTCCGCAGCCCGCTGCTGTGGGACGTGTTCGCGGTGGGCACCTACGCCACGGTGTCGCTGCTGTTCTGGTACACGGGCATGGTGCCCGACCTGGCGACCCTGCGCGACCGCGCCACGACGAAGGTCCGCAAGATCGCCTACGGCTTCTTCGCCCTGGGCTGGCGCGGCTCGAACCGCCACTGGCACCGCTACGAGAAGGCCTACCTCATCCTGGCCGGCCTGGCGACGCCGCTGGTGCTCTCGGTGCACTCGGTGGTGTCCTTCGACTTCGCGGTGTCGCAGATCCCGGGCTGGCACACGACGATCTTCCCGCCCTACTTCGTCGCGGGCGCCATCTTCTCGGGCTTCGCCATGGTGATGACCTGCCTGATCCCGGCGCGCGAGTGGTACGGCCTGAAGAACATCGTGACGCTCTACCACCTCGAGACGATGGCCAAGATCATCCTGGCCACCGGCACCATGGTGGGCTACGCCTACGCGACCGAGTTCTTCATCGCCTGGTACGGCGGCAACCCCGCCGAGCAGTTCGCCTTCATCAACCGCGCCTTCGGCCCCTACGCCTGGGCGTACTGGATCATGGTCAGCTGCAACGTCATCTCGCCGCAGCTGTTCTGGTTCAAGAAGATCCGCACCAGCCCGGCCGCGCTGCTGGTCATCTGCATCTTCGTGAACATCGGCATGTGGTTCGAGCGCTTCGTGATCACGGTGACCTCGCTGAGCCGCGACTTCCTGCCCGCGGCCTGGGGCTACTACCGGCCGACGACGATCGACATCCTGACCTTCGTGGGCAGCTTCGGGCTGTTCTTCACGCTCGTGCTGCTGTTCATGCGGTTCCTGCCCATGATCGCCATGGCCGAGGTCAAGACCGTGATGCCGCAGAAGCACTGGGAAGACAAGGTGTCGCGTCCGGTGGGCGACTACCACGGGACCAACCCCGGGGACCGTTAGCAGAGCGAGAGGCGATGGCGACACGAGAGACACACGGCCTCTACGGCTACCTCGCGGAGTTCCGCGAGCCGTGGGCACTCATCGACGCGGCCGCGAAGGTGCGCGACGCCGGCTACACGCGCTGGGACTGCCACACGCCGTTCCCGCTGCACGGGCTGGACGGCGCCATGGGGATCCGCGGCACGCGGCTGCCGTGGCTGGTGCTCTGCGGCGGCCTGGCCGGCCTGAGCCTGGCGCTGCTGATGCAGTGGTGGATGAACGCGCACGACTACCCGTTCCTGATCAGCGGCAAGCCCCTGTTCGGGCTGCCGGCGGCGGTCCCGGTCACCTTCGAGCTGACGGTGCTGCTGAGCGCGCTGACGACGTTCTTCGGGATGTGGGGGCTGAACCTGCTGCCGCAGCACCACCACCCCCTGTTCAACAGCGAGCGGTTCCGGCGCGCGACATCCGACCGCTTCTTCATCTCGATCGAGGCGCGCGACCCCCTGTTCCGGGGCGAGAGCACGCGCGAGTTCCTGGCGGGCCTGGGCGCCGACGCCGTCGAGCCCGTGGAGGACTGACCGATGCCGAGATTCATGAAGTCCGCCGCCGTGGTCCTGACCCTGCTGGCGCTCATCCCGCTGCTGGCGCTGGTCAAGGCCCGCGTCACCGACAGCGACCGTCCCCGACTGTCGCTCGTCTACGACATGGACGACCAGTCCAAGGTCAAGTCCCAGCGCGCCAGCGAGCTGTTCGCCGACGGGCGCGCGATGCGGCCGCCGCCGGCCGGCACCGTCGCCCGCGACGAGCTGGTGGGCCGCGACCACCTGCGCGACGGCCGCATCGACACCCTGTGGGTGGAGACGTTCCCCGCGCCGGTCACCCGGGCGATGGTCGAGCGGGGGCGCGAGCGCTACGGCATCTACTGCGCGCCGTGCCACGGGCAGGCCGGCAACGGCGACGGCATCGTCGCCAAGCGGGCCGAGGCCCTGATGGAGGGCACCTGGGTGCCGCCGTCGAACCTGGCCGACGCCACGGTGCGGGCGCGACCCGTCGGCCACCTCTACAACACGATCCGTCACGGCATCCGCAAGATGCCGGCCTACGGATCCCAGATCGGCGTCGAAGATCGCTGGGCGATCGTGGCCTACGTGCGCGCCCTGCAGGCCGCGCAGGCCGGCTCGCCCGCGGACCTGGCGCCGGCCGACCTGGCAGCGCTCGGTCCGCCGCCGGCGGCGGTACCGGCGCCGGCGGCGCCCGCCGCGGCCGCGACGCAGTAGTGAAGCGGGTGCCGCAGGGCGCCTGGAACCCGACGGGAGCGTAAGTCTTGGCTCAACACGCGCGACGCGAAACCGCCGTCCTGGACGGCGACAACCTGGTCCTCGGCGGCGCCGCCCGGCGCATCGTCGTGGGTGGGCTCGCGGTCGGGGCGGTCGGCCTGGGGGCCGGCTTCCTGCTGGGCCGCGCCGCCGGCGACGGCATGCGCCACTTCCTGCACGCCTGGCTGCTGAACTGGCTGTTCTTCCTGTCGCTGTCGCTGGGCGCGCTGTGGTTCGTGCCGCTGCAGCACCTGACGCGCTCGACCTGGAGCGCGGTGGTGCGGCGTCTGGCCGAGATCGTCTCGGGCGCGCTGCCGCTGCTGGCGCTGCTGTCCCTGCCGGTGCTGCTGAACCTCGGCTCGATCTACATCTGGGCCGACCCGGCCCGCGTCGCGGGCGACCCGCTGCTCGAGCACAAGGCGGGCTGGCTGAACCCGGGCTTCTTCACCCTGCGGATCGTCTTCTACTTCGCCGTCTGGATCCTGCTGGCCACGATCTTCCGCCGGCGGTCCCTGCGCCAGGACGCGACGGGCGATCCCGCGATCACCGCCGGTTCCGAGCGGCTCGGCGGCCCCGCCCTGATCCTCTACGGCCTGACCCAGACCTTCGCGGCCTTCGACCTGCTGATGAGCCTCGACGCCCACTGGTTCAGCACCATGTTCGGCGTCTACTGGTTCGCGGGCATCGTGGTCAGCTTCTTCGCGATGATGACGCTGCTGACCGCCGGCCTGCAGCGCTCGGGCCGGCTGGTGCACGCGGTGACCCTCGAGCACTACAACGACTACGGCCGGGCCATGTTCGCCTTCGTCTTCTTCTGGGCCTACATCGCCTTCAGCCAGTACATGCTGATCTGGTACGCGAACATCCCCGAGGAGACGGGCTGGTACCTGCGCCGCCAGCAGAACGGCTGGTCGGCCGTCGGCTACGTGCTGATCTTCTGCCACTGGCTGCTCCCCTTCGCCGGGCTGATGTCGCGCTTCACCAAGCGCCGGGTGGCCCTGATGTCGTTCTGGGCGGTCTGGATCCTGGTCATGCACTGGGTCGACCTGTTCTGGCTGATCATGCCCGAACTGAGCCCGGGCGGGATCCCGCTGCGCCTGATGGACCTGGCCCTGCTGGTGGGCATGGGCGGCCTCTACGCGGCGACGCTGGCCTGGGTGGCCGGGCCGCGCCTGCTGATCGCGCGGCGCGACCCGCGGCTGCGGGCCTCGCTGAACTTCGAGAACTACTAGACGGGAGGGGCGCGGGCCCATGCGGACCGAAGCGGACAAGACCGACCTGCACAACATCGTGACCTACGGACTGGTGTTCGCGCTGGGCCTGGTGGTCAGCATCCTCATGCTGGAGATCGGCTTCCATCTCGTCAAGCGCAGCCAGTTCGAGCGCAAGGTCGTGGCGGTGGCTCCGGCCGAGCTGCTGGCCCTGCAGGCCGCCCAGCAGGGCGTGCTGCAGCAGGGCGTGCGCTGGGTCGACGGGAGCGCCGGCCTGGTGGGCATGCCCATCGAAGCGGCGATGGACGTCGTCGTGCGGCGCCACGGCGGGGACGGGGAGTAGGCATGGCGATCCGGATCGCGGCGGCGGCGTGCGCATTTGCGGTCCTGCTGGCGGCCGCGGCGCCGGCGCGCGCGCAGACGGAGCTCGCCGGTCTGACCGAGGTCGACATCGTCGAGCGTCCGGGCGCGCCGCTGCCCCTGGACCTGGTGTTCGTCGGCGAGGACAGCACGGCGGTCCGCCTGGGCGACAGCTTCGCGCCGGGACGGCCGGTGATCCTGAACCTGGGCTACTTCGCCTGCCCGATGCTGTGCGGACTGGTGCTCAACGGCATGGTCGACGGCCTGCGCGACGTGGCCTGGACGCCGGGCGCGGAGTTCGGGATCGTGACCCTGAGCATCGACGAGCGCGAAGGGCCGCGGCTGGCGGCCCTGAAGAAGCAGAACGCGCTGGAGTCCTACGGGCGGCCCGAGGCGGCCGCCGGCTGGCGGTTCCTGACCGGCAGCGCGCGGGACAGCCGCGCCGTGGCCGACGCCGTCGGGTTCGGCTACGTCTGGGACGAGAAGACCCAGCAGTGGATGCATCCGGCCGCCCTGGTGGTCTGCACGCCGGACGGCAGGGTGTCCCGCTACCTGTACGGGGTGGAGTTCGACGCGCAGACGCTGCGCCTGGCGCTGACCGAAGCGTCCGGCGGCAGGGTCGGCGGGACCAGGGAGAAATTCCTGCTGCTCTGCTACGACTACGATTCGAGTGTGGGCCGCTACGGGCCGTCCGCGCGCAGGCTGATGAAGATCGGCGGATTCGTCACGGTGCTCGCGATCGCGGGCTGGCTGGCGCTGCTGTGGCGCCGCGACCGCAGAAGGAAATCGACATGATCTTGAGCGGGTTGCTGAACACGCTGTCGGTCCGCGGGGCGGGGGTCCCCTTCCTGGCCACGGGCGACGGGACCTTCTGGCTGCCGGTCCGGGCCACCGAGGCCGCCGGGTCCGTCGACAACCTGTTCTACTTCATCTTCTGGATCTCGCTGTTCTTCTTCACGCTGCTGATGGCCCTGCTGGCGATCTTCGCCGTGCGCTACCGCCGCCGCCGCGAAGGGGAGGAGCCCGAGCCCTCGCCCTCCCACAACCTCGCGGTCGAGATCGTCTGGACGGCCATCCCGGTGCTGCTGGTCGCGGTCATCTTCTGGTTCGGCTTCCAGGCCTA
The DNA here is from genome assembly GCA_016706845.1 of bacterium. Lineage (GTDB taxonomy): Bacteria > Krumholzibacteriota > Krumholzibacteriia > LZORAL124-64-63 > LZORAL124-64-63 > PNOJ01. Next base: position 141,226 of record JADJIV010000001.1, on the reverse strand, counting down.
CGTCGACATGTCCACGCCGCCGCTGAACGCCTACCAGATCCAGGTGACGGGCCAGAAGTGGAAGTGGACCTTCACCTACCCGAACGGTTACGTGGACGAGCTGCTGCACGTCCCGGCCGACCGCCCGGTGCAACTGGTGATGACCTCGCAGGACGTGATCCACAGCCTGTCGATCCCCGCCTTCCGCATCAAGCGGGACCTGGTGCCGGGACGCTACAGCAAAGCCTGGTTCACGGCCGTGCGGCCCGGGGACTACGACATCTACTGCGCGGAGTACTGCGGCACGCAGCACTCGTCGATGCTCTCGACCGTGAAGGTGCTCCCGCCCGAGGAGTTCGACGCCTGGCTGCTCGCACACTCGGACATCCTGAGCGGCCTGACCCTGGTCGAAGGCGGCGAGCGCGTCTACACCGTGCTCGGCTGCAAGCAGTGCCACTCGCTCGACGGCGCCGCCGGCGTGGGGCCGACCTTCCGCGACCTGTACGGCAGCGAGCGGTCGTTCAAGGGCGGCGGACGGGCGCTGGCGGACGAGAACTACGTCAGCACCTCCGTGCTCGACCCCCAGTCCCAGATCGTGCAGGGCTTCGAGCCGGTGATGCCGACCTTCAAGGGCCGCATCAAGGACCAGGAGATCACGGCGCTGATCGCCTTCCTGAAATCGCTGAGCGAGCACGCGCCGCGGGAAGAGACGCCGGCGGCCGCCGGGGCCGTGACCCCGTAGGCGAACGCCGGGCCGTAGACAATTGTCAAGAGAGGGCGCCGCGCCCCGCAGACCGGAGGCTTCCATGTCGACCCACGACGCCACCGCGGCCCCGCCGGCCGTCGGCAGCGAGAACTACCTGAACTGCAGCCACGGCTTCCGCTCGTGGTTCTTCACGCTCGACCACAAGCGCATCGGCGTGATGTACCTGGCGTCGATCCTGTCCTTCTTCCTGCTGGGCGGCATCCTGGCCCTGCTGATCCGCACCGAGCTGCTGACGCCGACGCGCACGCTGATGTCGGCCGACGACTACAACAAGGTCTTCACGCTGCACGGCGCGATCATGATCTTCCTGTTCATCATCCCGGGCATCCCGGCGGCGCTGGGCAACTTCGTGCTGCCGCTGATGCTCGGCGCGAAGGACGTGGCGCTGCCGCGGCTCAACCTGGCCAGCTACCACCTGTACCTGATCGGGGCGCTGATCGCGGTGCTGTCGATCGTGCAGGGCGGGGTGGACGCCGGCTGGACCTTCTACGCGCCCTACTCCACCACGACCAACACCGCGGTGGTGACGCTGACCTTCGGGGTGTTCGTGCTGGGCTTCAGTTCGGTGTTCACCGGGCTGAACTTCATCGTCACCATGCACAAGATGCGGCCGGCGGGCATGGGCTGGTTCGACATGCCCCTGATGCTGTGGGCGCTCTACGCCACCTCCATCATCCAGGTCCTGGCCACGCCGATCCTGGGCATCACCATGGTGCTGCTGATCGTCGAGCGCGTGATGGGCATCGGCATCTTCGACCCCGCCCTGGGCGGCGATCCCGTGCTCTACCAGCACTTCTTCTGGTTCTACTCCCACCCGGCCGTCTACATCATGATCCTGCCGGCGATGGGCATCATCAGCGAGGTGATCTCGGTCTTCAGCCGCAAGCACATCTTCGGCTACCGGGCCATCGCCTACTCCAGCATCGCCATCGCCGCCTTCAGCTTCCTGGTCTGGGGGCACCACATGTTCACCAGCGGCCAGTCCGAGCTGATGAACATGATCTTCAGCGCGCTGACCTTCAGCGTCTCGATCCCCTCGGCCGTCAAGATGTTCAACTGGCTGAGCACGATGTACAAGGGCTCCATCCGCTTCGACACGCCGATGATCTACGCCCTGTCCTTCATGTTCCTGTTCGGCATCGGCGGCCTGACCGGCCTGTTCCTGGGCTCCTGGCCACCGACGTCCACCTGCACGACACCTACTTCGTGGTGGCCCACTTCCACTACGTGATGTTCGGCGGCACGGTGATCGCCTTCCTGGCCGGCCTGCACTACTGGTGGCCCAAGATGTTCGGGCGCATGTACGACGAGAAGTGGGGCCGCATCTCGGCGATCATCATCTCGGTGGGCTTCAACATCACGTTCTTCACCCAGTTCGTCATGGGCAGCCAGGGCATGCCGCGCCGCTACTACGCCTACGTCGACAAGTTCGAGCCCTACCACGTGATCTCGTCGATCGGCAGCTACCTGATGGCCGCGGGCTTCTTCATGACCGCCTGGTACCTGGTGAAGTCGCTCTACCGGGGCCGGCCGGCGCCGGCCAACCCGTGGGGCGGCGCTTCCATGGAGTGGCAGGCCGCCTCGCCGCCGGTGCTGCACAACTTTACGGACGAACCCGTGGGCGGCGATCCCTACGACTACTCGAACCAGGACTACGACCCCGCGACGGGCGGGTACGTGCTCCGCAAGCCCGAGGTGTCCGACCGATGAGCACCCCGCACGAGGGACGCGACGAGCACGCCGATCCCCACCTGCAGCACCATTTCGAGTCGATGGCGCAGCAGTACGATTCCGGCAAGTTCGGCATGTGGCTGTTCCTGGTCACGGAAGTCCTGCTGTTCGGCGGGCTCTTCTGCGCCTACGCCGTCTACCGGGCCAACCACCCCGAGATCTTCGCCTACGCGCACCAGTTCCTGGACAAGACCCTCGGCGGCCTCAACACGCTGGTGCTGATCGTCAGCAGCCTCACCATGGCGATGGCCGTGCGCTGCGCGCAGCTGGGGCAGCAGCGCCGGCTCAGGCAGATGCTCGCCGCGACGCTGCTCTGCGCCTGCGTCTTCCTGGGCGTCAAGGGCGTCGAGTACCAGCACAAATGGAAGCACGGCCTGCTCTGGGGGACGCGCTACGTGCCCCAGGGCGAGACGGCGGCGCCCGCGGCCGGGACGACGGCCGAGATGACGGCCGACGACGGCCGACGCGGCCGCGGTCCCCGCCGACGGCGGCACGACCCTGCCGCACGCGGCGACCGGGCCGCAGGGTCTGGCCGACCACCCGCAGTCCGGCCACGACGGCGCGACGCACGGCGGGCACGGGCCGGTGGGTCCGGCCCCGCGCAACGTCCACCTGTTCTTCGGCATCTACTTCGTGATGACCGGCCTTCACGGCATCCACGTGCTGGCCGGCATGATCGCCATCGTCTGGCTGCTGCGGCGTTCCGCGGCGGGCGAATTCGGACCGCAGTACTTCGCGCCGGTCGACTTCGTCGGCCTCTACTGGCACCTGGTGGACCTGATCTGGATTTTCCTCTTCCCGCTGCTCTACCTGATCCATTGAGCGGCGGACCGCGGGAGGCGGCACGAGCATGAGCAAGCACCAAGAAGGCCCGTCTTACGCCCACGTCGTGCCCGTCCGGACGCTGCTGGGCGTGTTCGGCGCCCTGATGTTCCTGACGGTCCTGACCTACGCCGTGACCTACGTCGACCTCGGCGCCCTGAACATCTGGGTGGCCCTGGGGATCGCCCTCGTCAAGGGCACCCTGGTGGCCCTGGTCTTCATGCACCTGCTGTGGGACAGGAAGTTCTACATCATCGTGCTGGTGAGCGCCCTGCTCTGCGTGATGATCTTCATCGGCATTGCGCTGCTCGACAGCGGGCAGTACCAGGCCGACCTGATCCCCAACTTCGCCCCTGCAATAACCCCTTGAAGTTCTGACCGGGAAATCGGTCCTGCCCATGCAGTGTTGCGACTTGGATCTGCACATCCTGCCGTGACAGGGGACGCTCGTCGGGCACTTCCTGTGCCCGCCTCGCTTGACCTTCCGGCCCTTTCGCCATCCTGGCTTCAGGGCCTGCAGGACACCCCTGTCACGGCAGGATGTGCAGATCCAAGTCGAACAGCAGCTTGGGCATGGGCAGGATAAGATCCAGACCAGAACCGATCTTATTCGGGGCCGAGCGCGGCCGATACGGCGGTGGGGTCGGCCGGCGTGCCGGGGTAGGTCCGCAGCGGGAAGGGGATGTGGCCCGCGTCGGCGAAGGTCACCAGGCGGCACGTGCCGTCGGGCCGCACCTGGATGACAGTCAGGCTGCAGTTGGCGATGCTCATGCCCAGCCAGGCTTCAGGGTCGACGCCCAGCGCACGGCAGACGAACCAGCGGATGACGTTGCCGTGGCAGACCACGATGTCGTGGGCGTCGCGGTCGGCGGCCGGCCGGACCAGGCGGTCCCAGGCGGCGGCCAGTTCCCTCTCGCAGGCCTCGGCTTCGCCCGGTTCCAACCCGGCCATGACGTCGGTGCGGCGGGTCGCCGGCGTGCATTCGCGGATGTCGCGGTGGAGTTCCAGCGCCGGCCCCGGCAACCGCTCGTCGATGATCGCCGCGGTCTCGCGGGCCCGCGTCATGCTGCTGGACTGCAGCGATGTGAATTCGATCCCCAGGGAGGCCAGGAAATCGCCGGCCAGCGCCGCCTGGTGCCGGCCCAGGCGGTCCAGGGCGCAGCCGACGTCTTCGTCGCAGTCCTCGTCGTGCACGTATTCGCCGTGGCGGATCAGGTAGAGATGACGGACCGGCGCGTCGTGCGCCGGCCACCCGGCTCCGACATCGGCCGCCGTCGCCGCCAGCAGGGCCAGCGTCAGCAGCGCCGCCGCACCCGCCCTTCCCGCCGTTCCCTGCATGGCCGCCCTCCCGGTGAACAATCCGCCATGGAATCCTGCACTTACGTCGCAGGCTAAGTGAACCGGCGCCCGCCGTCCAGCCTCAAGCTCCGGCCGCGTCTGCCGATGATGGGAGCGGGATCGGCCGCCCGCGACCGCCGCGGTGGGTCCGTCCCGGTTTCGCCCGTTCACGGAGGCCGCCCATGTTCCCTGGAATGTCCCTGCGCGCGAGGCTGCTGACGGCCGGAGTCGGCGTCACGATCGCGCCGCTCATGGTCCACATGCTGCTCGACCGCAACGACGACAGTCGGCACATGCTGCTGACCGGACTGGCGGCGATCGCCCTGGCCGTGGTCGTGTGGTCGCTCGTGGCGCGGGGCATCGGCCGCGATCTCGAGCAGGTGGCGCACCGGCTCGGCGGCGCGGGCACCCACGTGGTGACGGCGTCCCGCCAGGTCGCGGCCGGGGGGCAGCACACGGCGCAGTACGCCGCCGACCAGGCGGCCAACCTCCAGGAAGTGACGGCCACCCTCACCCAGCTGGTCGGCATGACCGGGCGCAACGCCGACAGCGCCCGCGAGGCCAACCGCGAGGCGGGCGAAGTCTGCCGCGAGGCGGCGTCCGGCAGCGAGGCGATGAGCCGGCTGGCCGGGACCGTCGGCCGCATCAAGTCCGCCGCCGACGAGTCGGGCAAGATCGTGCGCAGCATCGACGAGATCGCGTTCCAGACCAACCTGCTGGCGCTCAACGCCGCGGTCGAGGCGGCGCGGGCCGGCGACGCGGGTCGCGGCTTCGCCGTCGTCGCCGAGGAGGTCCGCAACCTCGCGCGGCGCAGCGCCGAAGCGGCCAGCACGACCACGGCCCTGATCGAGGAGTCGCGGGTCATCGCCGCCGACGCCGTGCGGGCGTCCGAGGAGGCGGCCGCGGTCCTGCGGCGCATCGCCGGCGGCATCGAGCGGGTCAGCCACCTGGTGCGGCAGGTCGACGCGGCCAGCAGCGAACAGTCGCGCGACCTCGTCCAGATCAACGAGACGGTCGTGCGCATGGACCGGGTCGTCCAGAACAACGCCGCCGGCGCCCAGGAATCGGCGGCCGCCAGCCAGGAACTCGCCGGCCAGGCGGCCCAGTTGCTGGACCTCGTCGCCGAACTCGAACGCGTGTTGACGGGACAGGTCTACCAGGTGGCGGCCCGCCCGCTGCAGGAGCGGTATGTCGCGGCGTCCCGTTCACCGGCGCCCCATTCGCCGCCGCCGCGACGGCGCGCTACGCCGAAGAAGTTCGCGGAGCCGGGAAAGGACCGGGCTTCGGCCCTGGACGACGACGATTATCTGGACCTCGCCACGGCCTGGGACGAGCCGAGCAGGCTCGAAGTCTGATCGAGCGCACCGATCCGGCAAAGGAAGGAACGACCATGAGCGCCATCGCCTGGAACGACGAACTCGAACTCGGTTTGCCGCTGGTCGACGAGCAGCACCGGCGTCTCATCGATCGCTACAACGAACTCGCCGCCGCCTACCGCCGTCGCGAACCGGACGACGATCTCGCCCAGCGGCTGGGGATCCTGCTGGAATGCGCCGTCGTGCACTTCAACTCGGAGGAGGCGCTGATGGCGTCGCTCGGCTACGCCGGCCTCGAAGAGCACCGCGAAGAGCACCAGGACCTGCTCCAGCGCGTGCGGCGCTTCCAGGCCGCCCTGGCCGAAGGCCGTCAGACCATCACCCTGCCGGTCCTGCAGTACCTCCAGCACTGGCTGCTCGGGCACGTCCGCGGCGCCGACAGCGATTTCGCCAGGGCCGCCCGGCGGCTCGCCGCCGAAGCCCTGGTCGCCCAGCCATCCTGAGGAGACCGTGTGAGGCCGCTGGAGTGGGACGTACGGTTCGGCACGGGGGTCGCGTCGCTCGACGACGACCACCAGGAATTCCTCGCCCTGCAAAACAGTCTGCTCGAAGCCCGCGGCCAAGGCCGCGGGCACCGCGTGCTGCACGAGGTCCTCGAGAAGCTGATCGCGTGGGCCGAGATCCACCAGGCCCGCGAGGAGGCGATGTTCGAGGCGACCGGGTACCCGGACGCCGCGCGGCACCGCGCCGAGCACGTGCGCCTGCTCGCCGCGGCGCGCAGCCTGCGCCTGCGGCACGCCCTGGACCTCGAGCGCCTGACGCGCGCGGTGCTGGGCCTCTTCGACTACTGGTGGAAACGGCACATCCTGGAGCACGACCTGGAATTCGGACGTTACCTGGCCGCGGGGCGGCAAGGCGCGCCCGTCTGACCCGTCCCGTCAGGCTAGCCGGCGCCGACCCAGGCGCAGGCTGTTCAGCACCACCGAGACCGAACTGAAGGCCATGGCCGCGGCCGCGAGCATGGGATGGAAGTCGCGCAGCATGGGCGGCAGTCCCGGCACGCCGTGCAGGGCGCCGGCCGCCACGGGGATCAGCACCACGTTGTAGCCGAAAGCCCAGGCCAGGTTCTGGCGCACCGTCTGCATGGTCAGCCGGCTCAGCTCGCGGGCGCGCTGCACGGCGCCGAGCCCGCCGCGCACCAGGGTCACGTCCGCGGCCTCGATGGCGATGTGGCTGCCGTGCCCCACGGCGAAGCCCACGTCGGCGGTCGCCAGGGCGGGCGCGTCGTTGACGCCGTCGCCGACCATCCCGACCGTGCAGGAGTCCGCGAGGAAACCGCCGACGATGGCGGCCTTGTCCTGCGGCGTCGCCGAGTCGAACACCTGCTGGATGTCCAGTTCGCGCGCGACCGCGGCCGCCGCCAGCGGCCCGTCCCCCGTCAGCATGATCACGTCGACGCCGAGCGTCTCGAGGTCCTGGACGGCCGCGGCCGCTTCCGGGCGCAGCGTGTCGCGCACGGCCACGAGTCCGGCCACGGTCCCTCCACTTCGGCCAGCATGACGGTCCTGCCCTCGCCGGCCAGCCGGTCGGCAACGGCCTGCAGGTCGGCGGGCGCGCCCTGCGGCGCGATCCACGCGGGCTTGCCCACGCGCACCTCGCACCCGTCGACGACCGCCGTGACGCCGTGGCCCGGCACCGCCCGGAACGCCGTGGCGACCGGGAGCCGTGCGGCGCCCGCGGCCAGGGAGCGCCCGACCGGATGTTCCGACGGCGTCTCGGCCGCCTGCACCAGGGCCGCGAACCGCTGCGGCGACAGGCCGGAGCCGTCGGCGACGACCCAGTCGGTCGCTTCGGGGCGGCCTTCGGTGAGCGTGCCGGTCTTGTCCACCAGCAGGGTGGTGACGCGGTGGGCCCGTTCCAGGGCGGCGGCGTCGCGGAACAGCACGCCGTGGCGGGCGGCCAGACCCGTGCCGACCATCACCGCGGTCGGCGTCGCCAGTCCCAGGGCGCAGGGGCAGGCGACGACCAGCACCGCGATCATGCGCGTCAGGGCGGGCGCGAAGTCGCCGCCGAACGCCCACCACCCCGCGAACGTCAGCAGGGCCACCACCGCGATCACGGGCACGAACACGGCGGCGACGCGGTCGGCCAGGCGCTGGACCGGGGCTTTGCTCTGCTGGGCGCGGCGGACCAGGGCGGTCACGCGCGCCAGCGCGGTCTGCTCGCCCACGGCCGTCACGCGCACCGTCAGCAGTCCGTCGCGATCGATCGAGCCGCCGAGGACCTCGTCGCCGGGCCCGCGGTCCGCCGGCAGGGGCTCGCCGGTGAACATGCTCTCGTCCACGGCGGCGTGCCCCTCGCTCACCAGGCCGTCGACGGGCACGCGCTCACCGGGCCGCACGCGCACGACGTCTCCCGGCCGCAGGCCGGAGACCGGCACGTCGTGCTCGACGCCGTCGCGCAGCAGGCTGGCCCGTTCCGGCGCCAGGGCCAGCAGGGCGGTGATGGCGTCGCCGGCGCGGCCGCGGGCCCGGGCCTCGAGCAGTTTGCCCAGCCGCACCAGGGTCAGGATCACCGCGGCGGTCTCGAAGCCGGAGTGGCCGCCGAGGCCCGGCACGAAGAGCAGCGCCACCGCGTACAGGTAGGCCGCCCCGGCGCCCAGCGTCACCAGCGTGTCCATGTTGGCGGTGCCGGCGCGCAGCCCGCGCCAGGCTCCGACGTAGAAGGCGCGCCCTGTCACGAACTGCACGGGCGTGGCCAGGGCGCCCAGCAGCCAGGGCATCCAGGCGGCGTGGAGCCACGCCGCGCCGAGGCCCATGTCGCGGGCCATCGACAGGACGAACAGGGGAGTGGTGAAGACGGCGCCGACCAGGAAATCGCGCCGGTGCCCGGCCTCCTCGCGGCGCCGGGCCTCCCGGCCCGCCTCCTCGGCGGTCAGGCCGTCCGTGGGCAGGGCCAGTTCGAAACCGGCCGCCGCCACCGCGGCCGCCAGGGCCTCGTGGCCGACGAGCGCCGGGTCGTAGCTCACGGTCACGGTGTTGTCGGCGAGGTTGACCGCGGCCTCCAGTACGCCGGGCGTGTCGCGGCCGAGCGCCTTCTCGACGGAAGCGGCGCAGCTGGCGCAGTGCATGCCGAGTACGGGTAAAGTGGCCTGGACGCTGGGGTTCGGCACGGGCACCTCCGGGGCTGCGGGATCGTTCCATGATAGCGGCGATCGGCCCCGCGCCCCAGCCCGAACCGGAGCTGCCGGGGCCCCGGGAGCCGGACCTTGACGCGGCGGGCGCCTGTGCCGACAATGCCCGTTCGCAGCATCGGCTGACCCCACATCGGAGGCATGCGCATCGTGACGTCCCTGCCCGGCTGCATCAAGGCTTACGACATCCGGGGACGCGTTCCCGAGGACCTCGATGCGGACCTGGCGCACCGGTTGGGGCGCGCCCTGGCCGCCCGGACCGGCGCCGGAACCCTGGCCGTCGGCCGTGACTGCCGCACCAGCAGCCCCGAAATTGCGGCCGCGGTCGGCGCCGGCCTCGCCGAGGGCGGCTGCGACGTCCGCGACCTCGGGCTCTGCGCCACGGAGCAGATGTACCATGCGGTGATTGCCCGGGGCCTGGACGGCGGCGTCATGGTCACCGCCAGCCACAACCCGCTGGGCTGGAACGGGATGAAGATCGTGGCCGCCGACGCGGTCCCCGTCAGCGGGGACAGCGGACTGCACGCCGTGGGGCGCGCCGCCGTCGCCGGCGAGTTCCCGGCCGCCGCGCGTCGCGGCACGTCGACGCCGCTGGATACCGGCGACGAATTCCGCGACTTCCTGCTGGGATGCGTCGACGCCGGGTCACTGCCGGCTTTGACCATCGTCGCCGACGCGGGCCACGGCTGCGCCGGTCCCGTCCTGGACCTGCTGGAGCCGCACCTGCCGGTGAAGCTGATCAAGCTGCGCCACGAGCCCGACGGGACCTTCCCCACCGGCGTGCCCAACCCCCTGCTGCCGGAGAACCGCGCCCTGACCGCGGCCGCCGTGCGCGAGCACGGCGCCGATCTCGGGCTGGCCTGGGACGGCGACGCCGACCGCTGCTTCTTCTTCGACGAGACCGGCGCCTTCATCGAGGGCTACTACCTGGTCGGCCTGCTCGCCCGCGCCGCGCTGCGCCGCGTGCCGGGGGGGCGGATCGTCCACGACCCGCGCCTGGTCTGGAACACGATCGACACGGTGCGGGAGGCCGGCGGCGTGCCCCTGCAGAACAAGACCGGCCACGCCTTCATGAAGGAGCGGATGCGCGCCGAGGACGCCGTCTACGGCGGCGAGATGTCGGCCCACCACTACTTCCGCGAGTTCCGCTGGTGCGACAGCGGCATGCTGCCCTGGCTGCGCGTGCTCGAGGAGATGGGACGCACCGGGCTGCCGCTCTCGGCCCTGGTCGGGCGCATGCAGGCCGCCTATCCGGCCAGCGGCGAGATCAACCGCCGCCTCGCGGATCCGCAGCGGGCCGTGGCGGCCGTCGCCGCCCGCTGGCTCGACCACGCGGTGGCGGTGGACCGCACCGACGGCCTTTCGCTGGACCTGGGCGCCTGGCGGCTGAATCTGCGGGAATCCAACACCGAGCCGGTGCTGCGCCTCAACGTGGAGTCGCGCGGCGACGCGGCGCTCATGAAGGCGATGACCGACGAGGTCCTGGCCGTGATCGACGGGGCGGGGTCCGGCGACGGGGAGGGAGTGTCGTGACGGTCCGGCGCGCGTTGGCAGGCGTCCTGCTCCTGGCGGCCGTCGCGGCGGCCGCCCCTCCCGCGCGCGCGGGGGGCTGGCGCGAGCTGGCGCCGGGGCTGGAACTCGGTTCCTTCGCGCTGCCGGGCGGCAAGGCGTCCGACGGGGAGCCCCTGCACGTGGTGCGGCTCGATCCCGAACGCTGGGAGCTGGTGCTGCTGAACGCCTCGGCGCCGGGCGAGGGCGAGGCGCACTCGGCGCGCGACTGGTGCCGCCTGAAGGGAATGGCCGCAGCCATCAACGCGAGCATGTACCAGGCCGACCACCTGCGCAGCGTGTCGCTCATGCGCACCCGCACCCACGTGAACAACGCCTACGTGTCGCCCGACAACGCCGTGCTGGCCTTCGACCGGCGCGATGCGGGCGTGCCGCAGGTGCGCATCATCGACCGCACGTGCGAGGACTTCGCCGCCGCGGCGGCCCGCTACGGCAGTCTGGTCCAGAGCATCCGCATGGTCTCGTGCGACCGGCACAACACGTGGGAGCCGCAGGCCCGCCGCACCAGCGCGGCGGCCATCGGGACGGACCGGTCCGGACGCGTGCTGATGATCCACTGCCGCAAGCCGCTGCCGACCCACGACCTCATCGAGCACCTGCTCGCGCTGCCGCTCGACCTGGCGCAGGCGATGTACGGCGAGGGAGGCTACCAGGCCCAGCTCTACGTGGGCGCCGGCGGGCAGGAATACCAGTTCGGGGGCGGCTTCGACGACGGCCGCAATCCCGGCGATCCCGGCCGGCAGGCCTGGCCGCTGCCGAATGTGGTGGCCGCGCGGCCGCGCTGACGTCGGCTGCGGTCAGAAGACGCCGGTCCACGCCCCTTCGCGCATGATCTCGCGCGCACCGTCCGGCCCTGCGAGCGTCACCGAAGCGACGGCCACCGCGGGCTGCACCTGCGGAATGTAGACGCGGTCGAGGTGCACCACGGCGTCGGGTCCGCTGAAGTCGGCGGGGCCGACCGCCCCGCCGAAGTGGTCGCTGCGGCCGAAGGCCACGTGCAGGCCCAGCTTCTCGTCCAGCAGGATGCTGCCGACCGGCTCCAGCCCGAAGTCCCCGAGCACGCCCAGCCCCAGCTCCGCCAGGTTGGCGTAGGCCGGCTCCGCGACGATGCTCGCCGCCTCCGCCGCGCTGTGCGGCCCCTCGCTCAGGACCGCGACCGCCTTGTTGCCCTCGATCCGGTAGACCACGACCTCGTCGTCGAACTGCACCGGCAGCTCGCCGCGGCTGCCGCTGGGATCGCCCGGGAGTTCGCCCTCGTAGGGCACGATGTAGGTCTCGCCGCTCGGCAGGTTGCCGGCGACGCCGTTGCGCGGGAACAGCCCCCCGGAGGCGTGGGCCTCGCGGTGGCGCAGGTCCAGGCGCAGGGTGTGGGTGCGGCCGCAGGCCCTGGTGACGATGGTCGCCGCCGTGGCCGGGTCGAGCAGGGCCTTCAGCAGGTCGACGCGGCGGTTGACCTCGGCGTAGTCGATCTGCAGGGCCGGGATCATCGACGGCAGGAAACCCGGCATGGTGGCCGCGCGCAGGGGATGGGACCGCGCCGCGACCTTCAGGGGCGCCGTCGCCGACAGCTCCGTCGGCGCCAGCAGGATGCTGTGATCCGCGAACAGTTCGTCGAAGGTGATCGCGTTCCCGGCGGGCAGCTCGTCGGCGTGCCCGTAGGTGCGGGCGCCGTCGCCGGTGTGGCAGTGGGCCGGCAGGTCCGCGTTGTTGCCGCCCGCGTTGCGGTACCAGGCCAGGGTCGTGCGCGGCACGCCGGTCGCGCCGGCGGCGGCGCCCAGCCGGCGGACCCAGTCGGCGGCCATGGCGCGGCGCGCCGCCCACTCGGGATTGTCGGCGAGCCGGGCGTCGGGCAGGTCGACCAGCACGGCCAGGCCGCGGTCGGCGGCGGTGGGGACGAAGACCCGCCGGACGAGGCGGACGAGGTCGTCGGTGCTCAGGGCGGCGTTCACGCGGGGTCCTTTCGGGTCGGGGGAGGAGCCGGCGCCATGATAGCAGCACGGGCGTCGGGGCCCAAGGCCGACGTCGCGCCGGTCCGCCCGGGCAGATTCCGGTGGCGGCCCGCCGTATCCCGGCACTATGTTCGGGATGTCCGACGGGGCGCCTCGCGCTCCGCACCCCCTTGCGCGCCTCGAGGAGCACCATGGCAAGCGAACGCGACATGAATCTGGCCCTGTTCCTGGATTTCGACAACGTGGCCATCGGCGCCCGCGACGCGCGGCAGCGCTTCGACATCCACGTCGTGCTCGAGCGGCTGCTGGAGAAGGGCAAGATCGTCGTCAAGAAGGCCTACGCGGACTGGAGCTACTACCAGGACTACATGTCCGACCTGCACGGCGCCGCCATCGAGATGATCGAGGTCCCGAGCTCCCGCATCAGCGGCAAGAACAGCGCCGACATCCGCATGGTCGTCGACGCCATGGACCTCTGCTACAGCAAGGACCACATCGACGCCTTCGTGGTGATCTCCGGGGACAGCGACTTCTCGCCCCTGGTCTCGAAGCTGCGCGAGAACGACAAGAGCGTGATCGGCGTCGGCATGAAGGGTTCCAGTTCCGAGCTGCTGATCCGCAACTGCGACGAGTTCATCTTCTACGACGATCTCGTCCGCGAGCCCGTGGCCGTCGAGGCCGTCAACATGGACGCCGTGCCTTCGGACAAGAAGAAGCTCTTCAATCTGCTGATCGCCACGATCGAGGGCCTGGTGCGCGAGCACAAGGGACCGCTCTACTCGTCCCTCGTCAAAGACACGATGAAGCGCAAGAAGCCCGACTTCAACGAGCGTACCTGGCGCTACTCCTCGTTCAGCGACCTGCTGGAAGAGGCCATGTCGCTGGGCCTGATCACCGTCGAGCGCGACGAACGGGCCGGCGGCACCCTGGTCGTCACGGCGCTGGGCGGCACGCCGGCCGTGTCGTCCGGGACCAACGGCGTGCGCAAGCCCGCCCGCCGCCGCGGGCGCCGCCGCGGCGGCCGCAGCGAGGAGGGCCGCAATGGCAGCGCCGTCGCCGGCCGACCGGATGCGTCCGAACCGGCCGCTGCCGCCGGACCGCCGCCGGTATCCGCCCCCGCAGACAATGGCGCCGCCGACGGCGCCGGGGCGCCGAAGCCGGCGCGTTCGCGTTCGCGCCGCTCCCGTGCCGCGCCCACCCCGGAAAAGACCGCCGCAGCGCCCGCGGCGCCCGCGCCCACGCCCGCGACGAAGCCCGTGAAGAAGACGACGGCGCGCAAGCCGGCGAAGAAGGCTCCGGGCCGCGAGGCCGCCAAGCCCGCGGAGGCCCGCACGAGGGGCGCGGCGAAGCCGGCGGCCGGCAAGGACGCCCCCGCGAAGACCACCGCGCGCCGGCCGGCCAGGAAGGCGCCCGCCCGCAAGGCCCCGACCAAGGACTAGGTGGCGATGACCGGGGATCACGTGGACCTGTCCCGCGAGCCGACCTGGCGCGAGATGCTGGAATTCCACCGGTCCCAGTCGCCGGTCCTCTACGAGAAGATCATCCGCCACTTCCTCCTCGTGCTGATCGAGGAGGATCTCATGACCCTCGACGAGCTCGAGGAGCAGGTCTCGAACGTCGCCGGCGACGCCGATTTCATCCACTGGTCCAATCCCAACCGCCCCGCGCCCTCGCTGAGCGAGAGCGCCGTGGAGCAGCTGCGCGACATCGTGCTCGAGAAGGCGGCCGACCTCTGGTCCGACGACAAGCTCGAAGACCTGATCTACATGGCCATCAAGAAGGACCTGGCCCTGCGCCTGGCCGAGATGGCCGACGACCCGTTCAGCTCGTGGCGGGACATCGGGCGCGAGTCGCTCGAATTCTCCAAGATGCCCATCGGGGGCGCGACGCTGTCGCTCTCCGACGCGATGGGCACGCGCGTGGCCCTGATCCGCCGCCTGCTCTCCGACCAGCTCGCCTACCTGAGCATCGCCAAGAACGTCCTGACGATCCGCGACTTCTCGGAGATCATGTCGCGCGTGATCGGACCCGAGCGGGGCTGGGCAAGCTGGGCGGCAAGGCGGCCGGGTTCATCCTGGCGCACGACGCGCTGTCCAAGGCCCGCCGCCAGGGCCGCGCCGTGGGCGAATTCAAGACGCCCCACACCTACTACATCCGCTCGGACGTGATCCTCGACTTCCTGAAGGCCAACGGGCTCAGCGACCTGACGAACATCAAGTACCTCGAGGGCGACGACCTGCGCCGCCAGTACAACATCCTGCAGCGGCTCTACCGCACCGGCCGCTTCCCCACGTACGTGGTCAAGCGCCTGTCGGGGATCCTCAAGACGCTGGGCGAGGTGCCGCTGGTGGTGCGTTCGAGCAGCCTGCTCGAGGACCGCCTCGACGCCGCCTTCTGCGGCAAGTACAGCAGCCTCTTCGTCGCCAACCAGGGCTCGCTGCACGACCGCATGCAGGAGCTGCTGCGCGCGGTCACGCAGGTCTACGCGAGCGTCTTCAACCCGGCCGCCATCCAGTACCGCAACGAGCGCGGCCTGCTGGACTTCCGCGAGGAGATGGCCTGCATCATCCAGCCGGTGGTCGGCCGCCGCATCGGGCGGTACTGGCTGCCGGCCTTCGCCGGCGTGGCCTTCGGCTCCAACGACTACACCTGGTCGCCGCGGCTGCGCCGCGAGGACGGCATGGTGCGCCTGGTGGCGGGCCTGGGCACGCGCGCGGTCGACCGCGTGGGGGAGGACTATCCCAAGCTGTTCAGCCCCGGGCAGCCCAGCCTGCGCACCGTCGTGCACCCCAACGAGATCCTGCGCTACAGCCAGCACTACGTCGACGTCGTGGACCTCACGGACAACGAATTCGTCACGGTGCCCCTGGAGCAGCTGATGAAGGAGGCGGGCAACAGGTTCCCGATCGCGCAGCAGATCTTCTCGATCTACCGCGACGGGCAGCTGATCCCCGCGACGGGCCTGCTGTTCAACGTCGAGCCCCGGGACCTGGTGGTCACCTTCGACGGGCTCCTGGAGCGCACCGGCTTCGCGCGGCAGATGAAGGAGATCCTGGACGTGCTCGGCGAGACCTGGCGCGTGCCCGTGGACGTGGAGTTCGCCCACGACGGCGAGCACCTCTACATCCTGCAGTGCCGGCCCCAGAGCCGCGCCGGGCACTACGCGCGCGTCGAGATCCCCAGCGGCGTGCGCGCCGAGGACCGGGTCTTCTCGGCAGAGCGCTTCGTCCAGATGGGGCAGGTCGAGGACATCGAGTACGTCGTCTACGTGCCCGGCGAGGAATACGCCGCGATCGAGGCCTACGAGCGCCTGCTGGCGGTGGGCGCCACCATCGGGCAGCTGAACCGCGTCCTGCCCCACCGGAAGTTCGTGCTGATGGGGCCCGGGCGCTGGGGGAGCCGCGGCGACGTCAAGCTGGGCGTCCGCGTGGACTACGCCGACATCAACCACTCCCGCATGCTGCTGGAGGTCGCCCGCCGCAAGGGCGACTACGTGCCGGACGTCTCGTTCGGCACCCACTTCTTCCAGGACCTGCTCGAGGCCGACATCGGCTACCTGCCGCTGTTCCCGGACGACGCCGGGGTGGTCTTCAACGAGGACTTCCTGCTGGGCTCGCCGAACTCCCTGGCGGAGCTGCTGCCCGCCCGGGCGGACCTGTCCGACGTGGTCCGGGTCATCCACGTGCCGGCCGTGGCGCAGGGCCGCCGCCTCGACATCATCATGGACGCCGACCAGGGCCGCGCCCTCGCCTTCCTGAAATAGACCCGCCCGCTCCGCCCGGCCGGACCTCTCGACCCCCCGCCCGCCGGGCCGAAGACACACGAGGAGACGCCCCGGCATGCCGCCCGGGGCGTGCGTCGGCCCGCCGACCAGGAGAGGCCAGGATCTTGACCGTCAGCCCCGACATCGACACCGCCGTCGCCGGGTACCACGCGCGCTGGCGCCACGTGCTGGAGTCGCTCGACGTCATGGTGCTGGCCGCCGCGGCGAACCCGGCCACGGACGATCTCGACGACCTGCTCTGCCTGTTCCACGATCTCGGCTGCGAGGCCGACTCGGCCGGCGAACGGGATGTCGCCGCGTGCGCCCGCGAGGCGCAGAACGTCCTGCTGGACGACGGGCTGAGCGCAGGCGCCGACCGCATCCTGGAAGCGACCGACTGGATCCTCCACCGCTTCACGCCGGAAGGGACCGCGGAAGCCGCGAATGCCGCCTCCGGCCGGCAGGACATCGTCGACCTGCGGCCGCTCGACCCCGAGACGCTGCGCGACTTCCTGGACGAGGCCGGCGAGCACCTGGACGAGGCCGAAGCCCGGCTGCTGGCTCTGGAACACGCGCCGGACGCGCCCGCGTCCCTGAACGCCGCGTTCCGTTCCTTCCACACCCTCAAGGGCATGGCCGGTTTCGCCGGTCTCGCCCCCGTCCAGGCCCTGGCCCACGCCGCCGAGCACCATCTGGACCGCGCCCGTCGCGGGGAGATCGCGCTCGCCGGTGACGAGCTGGACCTGGCCCTGGCGGCCACCGACGCCCTGAAGCGGCTCGTGACCGGCGTGGTCGAGGGCCTGCGGCACGACGGGCGGCTGCGCGTGCCCGCCGACGTCCCGGCCCTGGCGGCGCGTCTGGCGCCGGCGCCAAGGGCCGGGGGCCTGGTCGTGCTGGCGCGGGGTCAGGAGCGCACGCGCGATGCGGCCCTTGCGGCGGGGCCGCCGGCTCCGGCCGACGCTTCGACCACGACGGCCGCGCCGCCCGCGCCCGCCGTCGCCCGGCGCGAGGCGGTGCGCGTGAGCGCGGATCGTCTCGACCTGCTCGTGGACACCATCGGCGAACTGGTCATCACCGAGGCGATGGTCCGCTGCCACTGCGATCCGCGGCGGATGCCGGTGGAGCAGCAGCGGAACCTGGAGCGCCTCGCCAAGCTCAGCCGCGAACTGCAGCGCATCGGCCTGGACGTGCGCATGGTGCCGGTGCGGCCCGTCTTCCGGAAGATGGCCCGGCTGGTGCGCGACCTGGCCCGCAAGTCGGGGCGCGACGTGGAACTGCGCACCGACGGCGAGGACACCGAACTGGACCGCTCGGTGGTCGACCTGCTGACCGACCCCCTGATCCATCTGCTGCGCAACGCGGTGGACCACGGCATCGAACTGCCGACCCCGCGACGCGCGTTGCCGCCGGCAAGCCGGCGCGCGCCACCATCGGCCTGCGCGCCTACCACGACGGAGGCAGCATCGTCCTGGAGGTCGAAGACGACGGCCGCGGTCTCGACCACGCCGCGATCCTCGACAAGGCCATCCGCCGCGGGCTGTTGCCGCCCGGCGCGCGTCCGGCCGAACACGAAATCCACAACCTGATCTTCCAGCCCGGCTTCTCCACCTCGACGCAGGTCACCGAGGTCAGCGGGCGCGGCGTCGGCCTGGACGTGGTGCGCCGCAACATCGAGGAGCTGCGCGGCGGCATGGAAATCGCGTCGGAGCCCGGGCGCGGCTGCCGCTTCCGGTTCCGCCTGCCGCTCACGCTGGCGGTCATCGACGGGCTGACGCTGAACGTCGGCGCCGAGACCTACATCGTGCCGACGCTCGCCGTCCGCCGGATCGTGAGACCCGAGCCGGTGGAGATCGTGCGGTCCGGCGACGGGGACGAACTGCTGCGTCACGAGGGCGCCCTGCTCCCGCTGCTCAGGCTGCGCGACTGCCTGGGCATCGCCGACGGGACCGTCGCACCGGCGTGGCCGGTGGCGCTGGTGGTCGAGGGCGACGGTTGCCTTCTCGCTCTGGAGGCCGACGATCTGCTCGGGCAGCAGCAGGTCGTGATCAAGGGCTTCGACAATCCGGCCGGCGCCGCGTCGGTCATCGCCGGCGGCACCATCCTCTCGGATGGGAAAGTAGGTCCGCACGGGCGCGCTGCGAACGCGCCCGCGCAGCCTGCACCAGCGACTGAAAGATCGGACTCGAAGGCTCGGAAACGGAGTGGATCCATGAGTACGCTCGCACAGGACACGGCCGCCGTCGCGACGAGGCGCTACCTGGGTTTCCGTCTGGGCGGCGAGACCTTCGGCCTGGACATCGCCGTGGTGCAGGAGATCTGCAGCCTGCCGCCGGTGACCCGTGTCCCGGGAACGTCCGCCCACGTGCGCGGCGTCGTGAACCTGCGCGGCCGGGTCGTGCAGGTCGTCGACCTGCGCCGCCTGTTCGGCATGGAGGCCGCGCCCGAGACCAGCCGCACGTGCCTGGTGGTCTGCCGGATCGAGGGTCGTGCGGAGGCGGCGGTCGCCGCCGCGGTCGTGGACGAGGTGTCCGATGTGATGAAGATCGGCGACACGATGTCGCCGCCGGCGCCGGCGGAGCGGTCCGGCTCGTACGTCGCGGGCCTGGCGCAGCTGGGCGAGCCGCGTCATCGTGCTGCTGGACGCCGCCCGCGTCTTCGGCGCCGGCGGGGGAACGGGAGGCAACGCGTGAACCGGCGGCAGATCGGAAGCTGGGCGGTGCCGGACGCGCCGGCGGGCGCCGTCGCCACCTGCGTCACGTGCTTCTTCCGCGGGCCGGAGCCAATCGCCTTGCCGTCGCCGCCGCCCGCCGGCAGGCGTCTGAGGGCAGACGGTTGCACTTCTGGTCGGCCGGTTGCGCGACCGGCGAGGAACCGTATTCGCTGGCCATGGCTCTGCGCGCGGACCTGCCGGCGTCGGCGGACTGGCGCATCCTGGCCACGGACGGCTCGACCCTGGCCCTGCAGGCGGCCCAGCGCGGCAACTTCACCGCGGCGCAGGCCGCGATGGTGCCGCGACGCTACGCGGCGACGGCGTTCGCGTCCCGGACCGGACCCGACGGCGACGTCCTGCGCGTCGCCGACGACCTCAAGCGGAGGGTGCTGTTCCGCCGCCTGAACCTGGGCCGGACTCCCTTCCCGATCCGCGGCGATTTCGACGTCGTCTTCTGCCGCAACGTGCTGATCTATTTCGATCCCCGGCAGCGGGCGGCCGCGGTGGCGGAGTTCCACCGGCTGCTGCGCCCGGGCGGCCACCTGATCGTCGGCGAATCCGAAGCCTGACGGGGATCGCGGACCGCCTAGAACGCAGCCAACCGTCGGGCTACAGGAGGATCTGAGATGACCTGCAGACGCGACCGCGCCACCGGAGATCGTCGATGAACGCCCGGCTCGATGGCGGCCAGGCCCAGAAGTCCGGACGTTCCATCGTCGGAGTGGACATCTCGGAAATGGCGGCCACGAACGATCCGACCCAGATCCTGGTGACGTATTCGCTCGGCTCCTGCGTGGGGGTGTCCGTCTACGACCCCGAAGCGCGCGTGGGCGGCCTGATCCATTGCATGCTGCCCCTCTCGCGGATCGACCCCCGCAGGGCGACCGCCCGCCCCGCGATGTTCGTCGATACGGGCTTGCCGACATTGCTGCAGGCCGTCTACGACCTCGGCGCGACCCGTCACCACCTGCTGGTCAAGGCCGCCGGCGGCGGATGTCCCCTGGGTCCCGACGAGATCTTCAAGATCGGCCAGCGCAACCTCGAGGTGCTGGGCAAGGTGCTGTGGAAGAACGGACTCGACCTGCGGGCCCAGAGCGTGGGTGGCGCGCACGCGCGCACCCTGGCCCTGGATCTGCAGTCCGGGCGCACGATCGTCCGGACGGACGGAAAGGAGTCGGAGCTGTGAGTCTCAAGCGCGAAATCCTGGCCAAGGTGCACACGGTGCCGCCGCTGCCCGAGGTCGTCTTCAAGCTGCAGAAGTACTGCAACGATCCCAACGTGAACTACGCCGAACTGGCGAAGGTCATCGAGGTCGACCCGGGCCTGACCACCAGCCTGCTGCGGCTGGCCAACTCGGCCTACTTCGGCTGCGAGGGGACGATCGGCTCGGTGCAGTACGCCATCACCCGCCTGGGCCTGAAACGGGTCTACCAGATGGTGCTGGCCGTGTGCGTGGCGCCGATGGCCCGCCAGAAGATCCGCGGCTACGACCTGACGCCGGCCATGCTCTGGCAGCACGCGATCGCCACGGCGATGGCCTCGGAGTACCTCGCCCGGGAGCTGGGCCAGGCCGAGCCGGCGGACGCCTTCACCGCCGGCATGCTGCACGACATGGGCAAGATCGTCCTGGGCAACTTCGTCGACGTGGACATGGCCAGGATCAGGCAGCTGATGCAGGAGCGCGGCATCCCGTTCGACGAGGCCGAGCGCGAGACGTTCGGCACCGATCACGCCTCCGTCGCCGCCGCCCTGCTGCAGCGCTGGCAGATCCCCGCCCGCATCGTGACCGCGGTGCGCTTCCATCACCACCCCTCCGGCTGCACCGATCCCGAACCGCTGCTGGACATCATCCACATCGCGGACGTCCTGTGCCGGGACGTCGGCTGGGGGATGGGCGCCGACGCGATGCTGTACCGGTTCGACCCGGCGTCGGCCGACCGGCTCGCGCTGCCGCCGGACATCGCCGAGCAGACCATGGCCGAGGTTTCGGTGGGGCTCGAAGAGATGATGGAGCTCTTCCAGTCGCTGGGCGCCGAAGGTCAGCAACCCAGGGGGAATCCGCAGCCCGCGGGGCAGCCGGTCGGCTGACCGGCGTCGTACGGCAGCAGGAAGGCCGCCCCGCCGGGGCGGCCTTCGTCGTGCAGGTGGCGGCGTTTAACGGCTGAGGAACGACAGACGGACCGCACCGATCGGCGTCTCCGCGGCCAGGTCGAGCCGCGTCTGCGGGTCGACCCGCCAGCCCGCTCCCGCGCCGCCCGGTTCGAGGAGCCCGGGGACGACGTGGGGGTTGCGTTGGGTATTGTTGACGACGCCGCGCAGGACGTTGATGACCTCCGCGTAGGCCTCCAGGACCGGCGGCGACGGCTGCCCGTCGGCGACCTGCTCGCGCATGCTGCTCTCCGGCAGCATGATCAGGGTGCCGCCCAGGAGCACGACCGCGCCCGTGTCGGCGACCACGATCCCGATCTCGTCGCCGGAATCGTCCAGCATGGGGAGCCGCCAGGTCCCGGCAGTCGGCGAGACGGCGTCCCAGGCCGATTCCGCCGGCACCGGCGCGAGGTCGAGGGTCCGTCCCAGGGTCCGGTCCAGCGTGTCGATGAGCATGCCGGGTGCGAATTTCAGGCTCATGGCCGGGGGCCTCCGGCGTCGAGGCGCGGTTTCCAGACCAACAGCACGTGGATCAGGGGATCGTGGGGGCCGGCGGCCAGCATGACCGAATCCTGTGCGCCGGCCGTCTCTGCCGTCCCCGGCCAGCCTTCGGTGAACACGGGGAACGCGATGCGCAGACTCGGGCCGCGATGGAGGCGCTTGAAGACGCCGGCCGCGATGTTGACCAGTTCGTTCAGCGCGTCGGCGAGTTCCTCGCGCCCCGCTTCCTCCTCGGGATCGAGGGCGAACAGGCGTTGCGCCAGCAGGTGCGCGCTGGGCGCGTCCGACACCAGCGTCAGCTGCCAGCGGCCGCCGGGCGCCGCCAGGTCGATGCCGCTGCGGTACCAGACCGTGGCCGGCGGTGCGTCCATTGCGGCCACGGACGACGCGGCGCTCGCCGGCAGGGGCTGCAGGGCCAGCCCGAGCTGCAGGGCGCAGGTCTCGCGCACCGCGTCGACCGCGGCAGCGAGGGCGATGCCGCCGGGTCCGCCGTGCCGCAGGGTGTCGGTCGCCGTCGTCACGACACGAACGCCTCCAGGGCCAGGTTCATGTCTTCGGGGGTGAACGGCTTGGCCAACAGGAAGTCCGCCCCCGCCGCCTCGGCGAGCTGCCGCATCTCGTGCGTGTTCTCCGAGGTGATGAAGCCGAAGGGGATGCCGATGCCGGCCTCGTTCAGGGCCCGCTTGAATTCGAGGCCCGACATGTGCGGCATGTGCCAGTCCGAGAGGATCAGGTCGGGACGGGCGCCGCGCGCGAGCTCGAACGCCTCGGCGCCGTCCGCGGCCTCGATGACCTCGAGGCCGCTGAAGCCGGCCTGGCGCAGGGTGCGGTGGATGATGCGCCGCATGGCGCGCGAATCGTCGACGATCAGGATCTTCATGGCCGCGCTCCGGGACGGGGATGGATGCCGGGCCGGCGCCCGCGGACGGGGGCCGGTCGTCCTGGTTATCGGCGGCGGGAGCCGCCGATTGAGCGGAATGCGGCCGCCGGTGGGCGGATGCGCGGCGAATCCCTTGAAAAGGGCGGCTCCCGCGGCCATCATTCAGGCGGGCGCCGCCGCGGGCGGGCTCCGCGACCTCACACCACGACCGGATCGACCACGAGGTGGGACCATGACGAGCAGGGGAGAGGCGGGCAGCCGGGACGCGGGCGTGCGTTCGGACTGCTGGATCTCGGTGGAACTGCGCGACGGGGGCGGTCTGGAACTGACCGTCGCGAGCAAGGTGGCCTCGATGTACGGCGCACGCATCCGGGCGCAGATCGCGGCCGGCTGCCGCACCCTGGGCCTGGAACACGCGCGCGTCGAGGTCGAGGACCAGGGGGCGGTGCCCTTCGTCCTGGACGCCCGGCTCGAATGCGCGGCCCGGCGCGCCGACCCCGGCCTCACGGGCGCCCTGCTGCCGGAGCTGCGCCCCTGCTGCGCCGCGCCGGCCGTCCGGCGCCGCCTGCGCCGCTCGCGCCTGTACCTGCCGGGCAACCAGCCCAAGCTCTTCCTGAACGCCGGCCTGCACCTGCCCGACGGCGTGATCCTGGACCTCGAGGACGCCGTCGCGCCCGCCGAGAAGGACGCCGCGCGGGTGCTGGTGCGCAACGCCCTGCGCGTGGTGGACTTCGGCGCGGCCGAGCGCATGGTCCGCATCAACCAGGGCGAGCGCGGGCTCGAGGACCTGGACTGGATCGTGCCGCACAACCCGCACGTGATCCTCGTCCCGAAGGTCGAGGACCCCGCCCAGGTGCGCGCCGTCGCCGCCCGCGTCGCGGCGATCCGCAAGCAGGCGAAGCACGCGGGCGACATCTTCCTGATGCCCATCATCGAGTCGGCCCTGGGCGCCTGGCGCGCCTTCGAGATCGCGGCGGCGGACCCGTCGGTGATCGCGCTGGCCGTGGGGCTCGAGGACTACACCGCCGACATCGGCGCGCCGCGCACGCTCGAGGGCCGCGAGTCGTTCTGGGCCCGCAGCCAGGTCGTCAACGGCGCGGTGGCCGCCGGCGTGCAGCCCATCGACACGGTGTTCAGCGACGTGGCCGACGAGGCCGGCCTGCGCGCCTCCTGCGCCGAGGCCAAGGCGCTGGGCTTCGTGGGCAAGGGCTGCATCCATCCGCGGCAGATCGCCGTGGTGCACGCCGCCTTCGCGCCCACGCCGGACGAACTGGCGAAAGCGCAGCGGATCGTGCGGGCGTACGAGGAGGCCGAGGCGCAGGGTCTCGGCGTGGTCGCCCTGGGCAGCAAGATGATCGACGCCCCGGTGGTCAAGCGGGCCGAGGGCGTTCTCGCGACGGCGCTGGCGGCGGGACTGCTGCCGGCGGACTGGCGCGAATCCGGCAACGAGGGGGTCGCGCGATGACGAAGCTGGTCGAGAACGCCGCGGGCCGCCTGGTGCCGGTCGAGATCAACGGCACCCCGGCCGTCCCCTACCAGGGCGTAGGCCGGTACCGCCCGCAGGGGCGCAAGGCCGCTCCGCCCATCCGCTCCTGCGCCGACTACCCGGCCGACGGCGACAAGACGGCCCCGGACCTCAAGACCGCCCTGCAGCGCGCCGGCCTGCGCGACGGCATGACCATCGGCAGCCACCACCACCTGCGCAACGGCGACCTGGTCGCCAACCAGGTATTCAAAGCGGCGGCCGAACTGGGCGTCCGGGACCTGCGCTGGGTGCCCAGCGCGGCCTTCCCCTGCCACGCGCCGCTGCTGGAGCTGCTCGAGAGCGGTGTCATCCACCACATCGAGGGCAGCATGAACGGCCCCCTGGGCGACTACTGCAGCCAGGGACGGATGCGGGGGATGGGCGTGCTGCGCAGCCACGGCGGCCGCTGGCAGGCGATCCAGGACGGCGAAGTGCACATCGACATCGCGGTCATCGCGGCCCCGACGGCCGACCCCTTCGGCAACGCGACCGGCGACCGCGGCCCGACCGCCTGCGGCCTCTTGGGCTTCGCGCTGGCGGACTCGCTGTACGCCGACCACGTCATCGTGGTCACCGACAACCTCGTGCCGTTCCCCTGCATCCCCTGGCAGATCCAGGGCAACAACGTCGACCAGGTCGTCGTGATGGACCGCATCGGCGACGCCAGCAAGATCGTCTCGGGCACCACCGAGATCACCAAGTCGCCCGACCGCCTGCTCATCGCCGAGCTGACCGCGCGCTTCTGCGACGAGGCCGGCATCATCCGCGACGGCTTCAGCTTCCAGGCCGGCGCCGGCGGCACGGCCCTGAGCTTCGCCCTGTTCCTGCGCGACATCATGCGCGAGCGCCGGATCAAGGCGCGCTTCGTGCGCGGCGGCAGCACCCAGTACCTGGTCGACATGCTCGAGGAGGGCCTCACCGACTACATCCTCGACGGCCAGACCTTCGACCTCGCCGGCGTGCGCTCGATGCGCGAGAACCCCGGCCACGTCAACACCAGCCCCTTCACCAGCTACAACTGGCACGGCAAGGGCAACTTCGCCAGCCTGCTGGACGCCGTCGTGCTGGGCGCCACCGAGGTCGACGTCGACTTCAACGCCAACGTCGTGACCCACAGCGACGGCCGGCTGCTGCACGGCATCGGCGGCTGGATGAACTGCCTGGCCGGCAGGTGCACGATCCTGCCGGTCCCGAGCTTCCGGGACCGCATCCCGGTGCTGGTCGACCGGGTGACCACCCTCTGCGGCCCCGGCGAGCTGATCGACGTCGTGGTCACCGAGCGGGGCATCGCCGTCAACCCCCTGCGGCGGGACCTGCTGGAGAAGCTGCGGGGCAGCAGCCTGCCCCTGCGCGACATCCGCGACCTCAAGGCCGAGGTCGAGGAGATCGTCGGCGGGCCCCCCGCGCCGCCCGCGCTGGGCGAGAAGGTGGTGGCCGCCGTCAAGTGGGTGGACGGGACCGTCATCGACTGCATTCGGGAGGTGACGGGCTGATCCCGGGCCCGTCGGATCACTTTATTCTTGGCTTTTCCCGGTGATTGCGGGTAGAATGGTATCTCCCGCATCCAGTTCCGTACTCCCTTCACCTTTCAAGGAGATCCGACGTGAGCCAGAAACCGGCCGTTACCGCGACCCGCTCCGCCCTGATCCTCGTGGCCATCTCGCTGTTGGCCGTTCTGGCCTTCGCCGCCGCCGCCCAGGCCGGCGACAAGGACGTCGTCGAGTCGGTCACCCGCAACGACGTGCAGGAGCTCCTCGAGGGCGAGGGATTCTCCGTCGAAGTCGACGAGGACGGCGACCTGCTCTGGAAGCTCGAGGGCTACAACACCTGGATGTTCGTGGCCAAGGACGGCGAGTCGCTGCAGTTCTACGCGCCCTTCGGCGACGGCAACGCCACGCTGAAGAAGGTCAACACCTGGAATCAGACCCGCCGCTACTCGCGCTCCTACCTCGATGACGAGGGCGATCCCCGTCTCGAGCTGGACCTCGACATGGCCGGCGGCGTGACCGTGGCGCGGATCAAGGATTTCTTCCTGACCTGTCGGGTCTCGTTCACGGCCTGGACGGCCGAAGTCGTCCAGTAGCCTCAGGCGGCGCATCCATGTCCGAAACAGTCACCGGTGTCCTCGGTCTCGACAAGCGCGGCGGCGGCTATCTGCGCAGCCCCGCGCGGTCGTTCCAACCCCGTCCCGAGGACCCCTGGGTCCCGCCCCAGCTCGTGCAGAAGCACGGGCTGATCGACGGCGCCGTCGTCGCGGGAACGGTCGAGAAGGGTCGCAAGGGCCCGCAGCTCGGGGACGTGTCCTCGGTCTGCGGGCTCTCGCCCGCCGCCTTCCGCGGCCGCACCCATTTCGACAAGCTCACCGCGATCAACCCCGCCGAGCGCTTCCGCCTGGGCGACGGCGGCAACGTCACCATGCGCATCGTCGACCTGGTGGCGCCCCTGGCCCGCGGCACGCGCGCGATGATCGTCTCGCCCCCCAAGGCGGGCAAGACGCAGATCCTCGAGGACCTGGCCATCGCCATCGCCGCCTGCGACCCCGACGCGCGCATCGTCGTGCTGCTGATCGACGAGCGGCCCGAGGAGGTCACCCACTTCCGCCGTCGCGTGCCGGCCGAGGTGCTGGCCAGCTCCAGCGACCAGGACACGGCCACGCACGTGCGGCTGGCCGAGCTGGCCATGGCGCAGGTGCGCTGCGAGCTGGAGTGCGGGCGCGACGTGGTGGTGCTCATCGACAGCCTGACCCGCCTGGGGCGGGCCTTCAACCTGCACGCCGCGGGCTCGGGCCGCACGATGACCGGCGGCCTGGACGCCCGCGCCCTGGAGATCCCGCGCAAGATCTTCGGCATGGCCCGCAACATCGAGCACGGCGGCTCGGTGACCGTGGTGGCCTCCGCGCTGGTGGAGACCGGCTCGCGCATGGACGACCTGATCTTCGAGGAGTTCAAGGGGACCGGCAACAGCGAGATCGTGCTGGACCGCTCGCTGGCCGAGAACCGCGTCTTCCCGGCCATCGACCTGCGCGCCAGCGGCACCCGCCGCGACGAGCTGCTCTATTCGGTCGAGGACATGGCCCGCCTGAACACCCTGCGCCGCCGCATGGTGCAGGCCGACCCCAAGACCGCCATGCTGGGCCTGCTGAAGCTCGTCGAGCAGACGGCCGACAACGAAGCGCTGCTGCGCAGCGTCTCGGCGCTGTGAGCGCCGGCCGCGCCAAGGACCCCCTGCAAGCCATCCCCGGCATCGGCCCGAGCCTCGCCGCCGACCTGCGCGAGCTCGGGATGCGCGAACCCGCCGACCTGCGCGGCCTGGACCCCACGGGCCTCTACCGCGAACTCTGCGAACGTCGCGGCGAGCGGCAGGACCCCTGCGTCCTGTACGTCTTCCGCTGCGCGGTCTACTACGCCTCGACCCCCGCCGCCGACCGCGACCCCGAACTGCTCAAATGGTGGAACTGGAAAAACCGCGAATCGGTGTGACCCCGCGGACGCCCGGTTCAGGGCAGGCCAGAACGAGAAAGGACCGGCCACGCGGCCGGTCCTCTTGTGTTTCCGTCAGTCCGCGGATCAACCGAAGCGCTTCATCCGCGTCGGCGCGCGCCGCCGCCCGCCGCCGCCGGACCGTCCCGACGCCGCGGCGCGCCGCACCGGGTTCAGGGCCGTCTCGGGGGTGAAGGCGCCGTAGTCGAAGCCCTCGATGCGGCGCCGCTCGAGCGGCACGCCCAGGGTCTTCTCGATGCGCTCGATCAGCTCGCTGTCGTCGCTGTCGACCAGGGTGAAGGCCTCGCCGGTGAGCAGGGCCCGGCCGGTGCGGCCGATGCGGTGCGTGTAGGCGTCGACGGTGTCGGGCGCGTCGTAGTTGATGACGTGCTTGACCGCGGTGACGTCGATGCCGCGGGCGGCGATGTCGGTGGCGACCAGGATGTCGTAGCGGCCGCTGCGGAAGCCGTCGATGGCCTGCTGCCGCTTGCTCTGCGGCATGTTGCCCTGCAGCTCGGCGACGCGCATCCCGCAGCGCTCGAGGTCCTGGGCCAGGCTGCGGGCGCGGTGCTTCGTGCGGGTGAAGACCAGCGTGCGGCCGGTGGCCACGCGGCGCAGGAGCGTCTCGAGCATGCTCTTGCGCAGGCGGTCGGTCGTGGGGTAGATCGAATGGGCGACCGTGGCGGCCGGGGCGATGGTGTCGACCTGGACGGCGAGCGGGTTGCGCAGGATCCGGTCGGCCAGGCCGCGGATGTCCATCGGCATGGTCGCCGAGAAGAACAGCGTCTGGCGGTCGATCGGCAGCTCCCGCAGGATGCGCTTCACGTCCGGCAGGAAGCCCATGTCGCACATCCGGTCGGCCTCGTCCAGGACCAGGATCTCGATCCCGGACAGGTCGGCGTCGCCCTCGCCCATGTGGTCGAGCAGGCGGCCCGGGCAGGCCACGATGATCTCCGTGCCCCGGCGCAGCGCCTGCGCCTGGGAGGCGCGGCCGACGCCGCCGTACACGGTGGCGCTGCGCAGCCCGGTGCGGCGGGTCATCGTGTGGAAGAAACCGTGGATCTGCTCGGCCAGCTCGCGGGTGGGCGCGACGATCAGGGCGCGCGTGCGGCCGCGGGGGCCGTCGAGCAGGCGGTGCAGGATGGGCAGCGCGAAGGCCGCGGTCTTGCCGGTGCCCGTCTGGGCTACGCCCAGGACGTCGCGTCCGGCCATGACTTCGGGGATCGCCTGGCGTTGGATGGGGGTCGGCGTGGTATAGCCGGCGGCGCGCACGCCATCGAGGATGCGCGGATCGAGGCCGAAGATTTCGAAACTCAACTCAGGGTTCTCCTTGGCTCGGATGAGCCAAGTCGCATTCTCAGCTCGTAACGGGGATTTATAGGGGTCGGGATGCGAACCATTGACACTGATGCCCGACAGAACCTCACCAAGATAAGCATCCCGGCGGAAAAGCGCCAGGTCGGATTCATGGCGGACCCTGGCGGGTCCCCGGCTCAGCCGAGGACTTCCGCCAGGAAGCGCTCGTCGGCGGCGGCCACCCGGCCCATGATCGCGGCGATCGCCGGCGGCTGCAGGCGGGCCAGAAGCCCCACATTCATCTTCGCCAGCCACACGCGGCCGTCCTGCAGCTCGTAGACGGCCCAGGTGCACGGCATCATCCCGGCGAAGGAGGGGTCCAGCCGGAGCATGCCGGCGGCATACCCGGGATTGCATACGAAGAAGAAGCGCAGACGGCGCAGGTTCTCCGGGGCGACGCCCTTTTTCTCCAGGACGGCGTAGGCGTCCCAGGCCGGCAGGGGCAGGCTCCAGCCCTCGGCGTCCGCGGGGACCACGCGCTCGACCGCGGCGCAGGTGTCGTCGAAGCTGCGGCGGCTGCGACGGGGCGCGATCATCCGGCTGCGCAGGATGCCGACGCCGACGCCGGCTGCCAGCGCGAGACCGAGGACCAATCCCAGGATCAGGGCGAATGTGGGGCTCATGGCGACCTCCGGGGCGGGTTTGCGGTTGCGGCTGACAAGATAGTGAATGCGCGCGGTCGGGAAAGCCCCGATTGCAGTGCTGGTCGCCGGCGGGGGGTTCCCGTATACTGAATCAGAACCGCCCCGCCACCCGTCAGGAGGGGACCGACGTGCCGATCGCCCGCCGCCGCGGCCTCGTCCTGCTGGCCTCGCTGCTTTTCAGCGCGATGGGCGCCCACGCCCAGACCGACCCCGGCATCCCCCTGCCCAACTCCGCCGAGCGCGTGAAGCCGCTGGGCCACTGGCCCAACGGCGCCTGCTACGGCGCCTGCGCCATGGGCGACACCGTGCTGGTCATCAACGGCGCCGCCCTGGAGGTCGTCGATTTCGGCGATCCCGCCGCGCCCGTCCGCCTCGGCGGCCTCACGCTGCCCAGCGAGATCTACTACGTGGCCGTGGAGCGCGGCATCGCCTACCTGAGCCTCATCGATTACGGTCTTGCGGTGGTCGACGTGCGCGACCCCAAGCATCCGCGCGGGCTCGCCAGGCTCGGCATCCCGGGCCGTATCTACGACATCGTGGTGCGCAGCGGATTCGCCTACCTCGCCGTCGGCGACCACGGCCTGCGCATCGTGGACGTCCGCGTCCCCAAAGATCCGCGCGAGATCTCCGCCTACAGCACCGACGGCACCCTGTTCGAGGTCGACCTGCAGGGCCACCTGGCGTACCTGTCGTACGGGACCGGGGGCGTGCACGTCCTGGACGTCACCTGGCCGACCGCGCCCAAGCCCGTCTCGGTGACCAAGCCCTGGGACTCGGTGCGGGGACTGTCCCTGTACGGGCAGCACGCCTACTGCGCCCTCGGCAACGACGGTTTCGGCGTCCTGGACCTGTCGACGCCGGCCGCGCCGCTGGCCGTCCGGTCCTATCCGCTGCCCGGCAACGTCGTGGACGTGGTGACGGCCGGGAACCGCCTCTACGTCTCCGGCTTCAGTTGCGGTTTCCAGGCCTTCGACGTGACGGATCCGTCGGCGCCGGTCTGGACGGGTTCGCTGCCCTACGACAACTGCCTCACGACGGTCGTGGGCCGCGACCGGCTGTTCGTGCCGACCAGCCCCAACGGGCTGGCGGTGGTGTCGCACGCGCCTGGACAGGCCCCGGTCGAGGTCGGCCGCCGCGACGACGGCGGCCACAGCGCGAAGATGGACGTCGTGGGCACCACGGCCTACGTCGTGGGCCGCTACGACGGCCTGCGCATCGTGGACGTGCGCGATCCCGCCGCGCCGCGCGGCCTCGGCCGCTGGCCGGCGACCCACGCCCGCGACGTGAAGGTCCGCGACGGGATCGCCTACGTCGCCGCGGAGTCGGGCGGGCTGCAGATCGTCGACGTGAGCGATCCCGACGCGCCGGCCCTGCTCGGCCGGTACCCTACCTTCTACGCCAACGGCATCGTGCTGGACGGCGACCTGTGCTACGTCGGCGACCGCAACCAGGGCCTGCTGATCGTCGACGTCGCGATGCCGTCCGCGCCGCGGCTGATCGGGCGCTTCTACGTGCCGGGGCAGTACGTCTACGGCCTGCAGGTGCGCGACGGCATGGCGTACCTGGCCTACGGCTACGACGGTCTGCGCATCGTCGACGTCTCCGATCCGGTGCACCCCGTCCTGGCCGGCCAGCTCGGCACCGACGGGTTCAGCCAGGGCGTCGACGCGGGTGACGGTTTCGTGGTGGTGGCCGAGGGGAGCGTGGGCCTGCGGCTGGTGCTCGTCAGCGATCCCGCCAGCCCGGTGGAGATCGGCCGCTGCCTCACCAAGGGACACGCCGCCGGAGTCACGCTCCAGGGCGACTTCGTCTACGCCGCGACCTACCCGCACGGCCTGACGATCGTCGACATCAAGGACCAGCGCCTGCCCGAGCCGATCGGCCACTTCGACACCGCCGGCACGGCCCAGAGCGTCGTCGCCCGCGGCCCGCGCCTCTACCTGGTCGACATGGAGGACGGCTTCTGGATCCTCGAGCACGAGGACGTCTACCAGACGATGGACGTGACGCCGTCGGCCGCCGGCCTGCGCCTGGCCGCCGCGCCCAACCCGTTCAACCCCGCGACGCAGCTGGGCTTCGCCCTGGCCCGCCCCGGCCGCGCGCGCCTGACCATCCACGCCGCCGACGGCCGCCTGCTCGCCAGCCTGGTCGACGCCGACCTGCCCGCGGGTCCGCACGCCTTCGTCTGGGACGGACGCGATGACGCCGGCCGCCCCGTGCCCAGCGGGTTCTACCTGGCCCGCCTCGCCTCGGAGGGATCGGTGGTCAGCCGCAAGCTGATGCTCGTGAAATAGTCCGCGGATCAGGAACGGCCCCGGTAATGCCCGGGCCGCTGCTTTGGGGTTGGGGAAGTGGTGGGGTCTCTGTAGGAAGTTGTGTGATATTGCCAGCGCCGACTGGTTTGTCAGGGCTAGAGAGCCTATCCCGGCCTCCTACTGCCGGACGAAGCGCGTCAGTTCGTCGCCATCGGCCTGCAGCCAGAGGCCCTGCACCCGGCCGCCTTCGATCTCGAAGCGGCCCCGCGAGAGCATGCCGGGAACGATGCTGACGCTGAAGCTGTCGACAGCGGCCGCGTGCAGCGTCAGCGGCAGATCGCCGATCCGGCCGCGCAGGTTGCCGTCCTCGAGCATGATCTCCGCCACGCCCTGATCCGGATGGCGGTAGAGACCGACATAGTGCTGGGGATCCAGCGAGAGCCCGAGCCCCGCCGCCGGGACAGGGCCGTTCGGCAGCGCGAAGGCCACTTGCTCGCGCTGCTTCGCCGCGGAGCGGCTGTAGCTCGGGAGCAGGTCGGTCGGCTCCTCCACGGCGAGGAGGCGGTCCAGCACGTCCACCTGCACCATGGCGACAAGGCCGTTGCCTGGCCCACCGGCATTGGCCAGGACCGCCACGCCGATGCCGCGCTCAGGCAGGAAGGTGAACTCCGCCGCGGCGCCCTCGTAGCCGCCACCGTGACGGAACTGCCGCGGGCCGCCGGTACGATAGGTCCCACGCTGCCAACCCAATCCGAAGCCCTGATCGATGCGCAGGCGCCCGCGAGGCTCCGCGAAACTCACGTGCGCGGCCAGCATGTCTGCCACCGTGGCCGGCGTCAGCAACTGCCGGCCGTCCAGGCTGCCGTCGGCCAGGAAGAGTTCCAGCCAGCGAGCGGCGTCGAGGATGCTCGTGCCCAGGCCGCCTGCCGCGTGCATGGTGCGGTCCGTCTTGCGCAGGGGCAAGCTCAGCCAGTTGCCGGCGAGGGAGACCATCGGCTCGGCGTGATCGGGGTCGGCGTAGAGGCGGCTCGCGGAGGCTGTCGTGCGCCCCAGCCCTGCGGGAGCGAGGATGCGCTCCTGCAGGGCCTCCTGCCACGGCTGGCCGGTGACAGCTTCCACCACCCGCCCGGCCAGGGTGAAGTGCACGTTGGTGTAGGCGACCTCGCCGGCGATCTCGGCGCCGGCCAACAGGCGGAAGAAGTCGGCGTCCGTGATCTGCCCCGTGAAGGCGTCCAGCCACACGATCTCGCTGCGGTTGATGCCATGGCGGTGGCAGAGCAGATCGCGCACGGTGAGTGAGGCCGCCAGTGCTTCATCGGGCAAGCGGAGCTGAGGCAGGTAGCGGCGCACGGGCGCGTCGAGGTCGACGCGGCCGTCTTCGGCGAGGCCGGCGAGCAGGGCGGCCAAGTAGGTCTTCGTCACCGAGGCGATGTAGAACATCGTCTCGGCAGTGACGGGCTTATTGTCCCGGGCGTCGCGGATGCCGAAGGTGGCGATGATGGGCGGCTCGCCCGGCCGTAAGATGGCGACGGCCAGGCCGGGCACGCCCAGCTCGGTCATGGCCCCCTGCCAGCGATCGCTGAGCCCGGCCAGCGCCGGCACCTGCTCGAGGTCGTTCGACCCAGAGGTGGCGGCTGCCGGCAGGGCAGCGGCGAGGACGATGAGCAGGCCTGCCAGGCTGGCAAAGCAGCTGCGAACACGTCGACGAATCATGCGGGTTCCTCCGGGTTGCAGGAGCGTGGCTGCGCGGCGAAGCCCCGGGAGATCCGGGGCCGGCACCTGGCAGCTCATTGCAGATCTGACGCATCCCAGGGGAGGCAGGTTCGCTTTTAAACAAGGTGTGGAAGATGTGTCTCAGCTTGATGAGCGGTGATCGCCTTTCCGGTATAATTTAGCGACCGGCGTCGATGGAATAATGAATACGGACTATCAGTGGACGCGCGAATCAAGGTTGGATACACCACGCGCGGAGAACCCCCGATGAGGACACACCTGCTCGTTCGTACGCTGGCTCTCTGCGCCGCATGCCTCGCGTCCGGCCTGATCGGCCGGCCCGCGTCCTGCCAGGAACTCACGCGAACGCTCACTTCCCCCACCGTGGAAGCGATCGGCAGCTTCGGCCATTCGGTAGCGGGAGTCGGCGACGTCGACGGCAGCGGGACTGCCGACGTCGTGGTCGGCGCGCAGAATGAGACCGTCGGCGCCACGTCGCAGGTCGGTCGGGCCCACGTTTTCGACGGCTCGTCCGGCAACATCATCCGTACCCTCCTGTCCCCCAACCCGGTCTCCTCCGGCTTCTTCGGTGCCTCCGTCTCCGGTGCGGGCGACGTGAACGACGACGGGAACGCCGACGTGGTCGTGGGCGCGCGGGATGAGGACGGCGGCGCCGAGCGTGCCGGGCGGGCCTACGTCTTCAGCGGTGCGAACGGCGATCTGCTCCTCACCTTGCAATCCCCCAACCCGGAAATGTTCGGTTTGTTCGGCGCTTCGGTCTCCGGCGCAGGAGACGTCGATGACGACGGTCATGCGGATCTCGCGGTCGGGAGCGAAGTGGATTTCGGTGCCCTGTCGGGGGCGGGACGCGTTCACATCATGAGCGGGCTGGATGGAGGCGCGCTGCAAACGCTTGTTTCTCCCGATCCGGAAGCGGCCGGGTTCTTCGGACGATCGGTGGCCGCGACGGGAGCCTTGCTGGGGCCCGGGAGCGACGGCGTCATCGTCGGAGCGATGAACGAGGACGGGGGTGGCTCCTTCAACGCCGGCCGCGCCTACGTATTCGGGTTCGAGTTCGCCGGGCCGACCGCCGTCCAGGGTCCCCCGGCCGGCGCTCCGCGCGGTCTACTTCTGGTGCAGAACCGTCCGAACCCGTTCAACCCGCACACGACGATCGAGTTCAGACTGTCGCGAGCCGGGGCGGTCATCCTGCAGGTCTTCGATGCGGCGGGGCGCGAGATTTCAACGCTTCTTGAGCGCACTCTCGCCGCGGGTTCGCACGAGGTCGTTTTCGATGGCGCAGGACTGGCCTCGGGCGTCTACCACTACAGGTTGATTGTGGATGGCGAGGAGTCCGACAGCAAACGCATGCTGCTCGTGAAGTGATGTAGCGTGAAGAAGGGCGGGTCCGTCAGCCCAGCAACCTGACGATCCGTTCGAGCCCTCGCGGTCGGCCTCGCCGAAGGCGTCCGGCCGCTCGGAATCCACGTCCAGCACCGCCACGACGGCGCCCGTGCGGTCGCGCACCGGCACGACGATCTCGCTGCGCGAGCGCGCGTCGCAGGCGACGTGGCCCGGGAAGGCGTGGACGTCGGGCACCACCACCGTCGCGCCGCCGCGGACCCCGGCCCAGCACACGCCTTCCGGCCCGCGCAGCACCGCGCAGGCCACCGGCCCCTGGTAGGGGCCGACCACCAGCGCCCCGTCGACCACGCGGTAGAATCCCGTCCAGAAGTAATGAGGCATCTTGTGGTGCAGCACCGCGACGGCGGTCGCCATGCGGGCGGTCGCATCGTCGGTCTTCAGGAACAGTTCGGCCAGCTGGGCCTCGATGCGGCGGTAGCGTCCGGCGAGGCCGTTGCGATCATCGTGCATGTCGTCCTCCGGGGCGATGGCGGGCGGCCGCGGGATCAGGTGAGGGTCACGGCGTCGAGGTACGCCGGCACCGACGCCTCGTACCCGCACTCGCGGCGCAGGGACTCGGCGAAGGCGGCGGCGGTCTCGGGCTCGCCGTGGGTGACGAAGACGTGCCGGGGCTTCTCCCGCAGCGCGCGCGCCCAGCGCAGCAGCTCGCCGCGACCGGCGTGGGCCGAGAAGCCGTGGATCTCGGCCACGCGCGCGCGCACCGGCCGCATCGCGCCGAACAGGCGCACCTCGGGCGCACCGTCCAGGATGTCGCGGCCCAGGGTGCCGGACGCCTGGTAGCCGATGAACAGCACCGTGCTCTCGGACCGGCCCAGGTTGTGTTCGAGGTGGTACTTGATGCGGCCGCTGGTGCACATGCCCGACCCGGCGATGATGATCGCCGGCAGCTTCTGGAAGTTGATCGCCTGGGACTCCTCGCGGGTCCGGCAGAGCCGCAGGCCGGGGAAGTCGCTGAGGTGCCGGCCCTCGCGCAACAGGACGCGGGCCTCCTCGTCGAAGAGCTCGGGGTGCCGCGCGAAGACTTCGGTGACCTTGATGGCCATCGGGCTATCCACGAAGACGGGCAGCTCCGGAACGCGGCCCGCCTGGCGCAACTGGTTCAGGTGGTAGAGCAGGTCCTGGGTGCGCTCGACCGAGAAGCTCGGGATCACCAGGTTGCCGCCCGCGGCGGCGGTCTCGCGGATCACGCGGGCCAGGGCCTCGGGCACCTCCCGCGGCGGGTCGTGATCCCGGTCCCCGTAGGTCGATTCGATCACCAGGTAGTCGGCGTGGGCCGGCGGCCGCGGGTCCTCGAGGATCGGCATGTCCCAGGGGCCGAGGTCGCCCGAGAAGACCAGCGTCCGCTGCCCGCCGGGCCGGCCGAGGCGCAGGATGACCGAGGCGGCGCCCAGGATGTGCCCCGCCGCCGTGAACTCGACCTCGACGCCGTCGGCCACGCGCACCGGGGCGCCGAACGCCGCCTTGGTCAGGCGTTTGCGGACGGCTTGGGCGTCGCGCCGGGTGTAGAGGGGTTCTTCGGGGTGCGGGCCGCTGCGACCCTCGCGCCGGTGCCGCTTGCGCTTGTTGCGGGCGTCCTCTTCCTGGATCGAGCCCGCGTCCTCCATGACGATCATGGCGATGTCGGCCGTCGCCGCGGTGCAGTGGACGCGGCCCGCAAAGCCGTCGCGCACCAGCTTCGG
This sequence comes from bacterium, assembly GCA_016706845.1. Taxonomy (GTDB): domain Bacteria; phylum Krumholzibacteriota; class Krumholzibacteriia; order LZORAL124-64-63; family LZORAL124-64-63; genus PNOJ01. The sequence goes on along the minus strand of JADJIV010000001.1, from coordinate 104,485 downwards.
CAGCAGGCCGCAGTGGTCGAGGTGGCCGTGGGTCAAGACGACGGCGTCGATCTGCGAGGGGGCGACCGGGTCCGGCTGCCAGTTGCGCGCCTTGAAGCGCCACTCCTGGAACAGGCCGCAGTCCACGTAGACGCGCTTGCCGCCGGCCTCGACGAGGTAGCGCGAGCCGGTCACGTTGCCGGCGGCGCCCAGGAAGGTCAGTCGGAGGTCCATGGCCGCTCCCGTCCGTCGCCGCCGGACCTCCCGGCGATCGGGCGAACCCGTCCAATATACACCGCAGGCGGTCCGGAGCCCACGAGCGAACGGACTTCCCGCGTCGCCAGGAGACCGATTGCCGCCGGGCCCGCCGATGCCCTACACTGGGGGGAACCGCAGCCCGCACCCCGGAGGATCCCATGACCGAAGGCAAGTCGACCTGGCGCTTCCCGCGCGCCTTCTGGACTGGCAACGGCGCCGAGCTCTGCGAGCGCGCCGCCTACTACGGCACCTTCATCGCCCTGCGCACCTACCTGATCCGCGCCGTGGGCCTGGACGACGTCCAGGCGGGCGTCGTGGCCGGCCTGTTCGGCGGCTGGATCTACCTGATGCCGTTCTTCACCGGAGCGCTGGCCGACCGCATGGGCTTCCGCAACGCCCTGATGCTGGCCTTCGCCCTGCTGACCGTCGGCTACGGCACCCTGGGCTTCCTGCACGAGCTCGGACCGGTCATCGCGGGCCTGGTGCTGGTGGTGCTGGGCGGCGCCTTCGTCAAGCCGGTGATCACCGGCACGGTCTCCAAGAGCTCCGACGAGCACAACCGAGCCCGCGCCTTCAGCATCTTCTACATGGTGGTCAACATCGGCTCGTTCACCGGCAAGACCATCGTCGCGCCGATGCGCATCCAGATGGGCGTCGAGACCGTGCCCTTCTTCTCGGCCGGCGCGTCCCTGTTGGCGCTGATCCTGGTGGCGCTGATCTACCGGCCCGACGAGAACGCCGGCGAGAGCAAGGTGCGCACCTTCCGCGAGACCCTGCAGGGCATGTGGATGGCCTTGAGCAACCTGCGCTTCCTGTCGCTCATCCTGATCACGGCGGGGTTCTGGGCCATCCAGGGCCAGCTCTACGCGGCGATGCCGGACTACGTGCTGCGCATGGCGGGCGAGGCCTACAAGCCCGAGTGGTACGCCAACATCAACCCGCTGGTGGTGGTGCTGTTCGTGGTGCTGATCACGCAGCTGGTGCGCACGTGGAAGCCCGAGATCTCCATCCTGGTGGCGATGTGCCTGATCCCGTTCTCCGCGCTGGCGATGGCCGGGTCGGCGTGGATCCATGGACACGTGAACGTCCTGGGTATGTCGCTGCACCCGATCACGCTGATGATGATCATCGGCATCGCCATCCAGGGCCTCGCGGAGTGCTTCCTGAGCCCGAAGTGGCTGGAGTTCGCCTCGCTGCAGGCGCCCAAGGGCAAGGAGGGCACCTACCTCGGCTTCGCCCACATGAATTCCTTCTTCGCCAACATCTTCGGCTTCGTGCTCTCGGGCTTCCTGCTGACCAAGTACTGTCCCGAGCCGTCCACCCTCTCCGAGGCCGTCCGGCAGCAGCACGCCGCGGCCCTGGCGGGGCAGGGGCCGATGCCGGAGGTGTACGCGCAGGCGCATTACCTGTGGTACGCGTACGCGGCGGTGGGGCTGGTTTCATTGGCGGCGCTGGGGGTGTACATCGCGGTGACGCGGAGGCTGGATCGGCGCCGGGTGGTGGTGGCCTGACGCCCGCTGCAATTGCGGAGGACTGTGACATGGCCGGTCGCGGCCGCTGCCGTCGTCTCCTCGCGGCCCTCGTGCGGCTGCCGGCGGCGCAGGGCTACCATCAGTGAACGATCCGTAGGAAATCAGCGGACGGTCATGGTCTTGCGGAATTAAAAAGCGTCAGCAATCTGTCGAGGACTCCGGCGATTGTTTCGTCCGGCAGGCGGCAGATCGGTTCCGCCCTCCGCTCCCGCCAGTCCAGGCTCCTGACCTGATCGGAGAGGATCGCTCCGCCGACTCCGGCGCCGGCGTTGATCAGGACCTCGAACGGATAGCCCTTCACCTGACTCGTGATCGGGCACATGATAGCCAGCCCGACCTTGCGATTGTACGCGAGCGGGGAGATGACGAGCGCCGGACGCCGCCCCGCCTGTTCGTGCCCCGCTTGAGGGTTCATGGAGATCCAGACCGCGTCGCCCCGGTCCGGGACGTAACCGCCGGGCGTCACCAGATCTCCAGTCCGACCGGCGGCCCGAAATCGACAGCCGCCGGCAGATTCTCCTGTGTCACACCGGCCAGCAGCGCTTCCAGGCTCGGCGCTTCCTGCACGACCAGAGAAACGACGAGCTTCCCCTCGACCAGCGCGACGTCGACCTCGGAGCCCTGACGGGCGCGGATCTCCTTCGCGAACGGTTTGGGGATCCGCAATGCCAGGCTGTTGCCCCACTTCTGGATCCGCAGTCTCATGCTCTCGCCCTTCGCAAGCGGTCCCTGGGTGAGTATATACAATGAAGATACCACGGATCCCCCATCGATGCAAGCCACCGGTCAGGCAAGAGGCCATGAGAATAGGAGGGTGGGAGACTTTTCGGAGAGCTTCGACGTCACACGGAACTGAGCGCCAACGTCGCCATCCGCAGATGCTCCGGCAGCCACGGGAACACCTCGGCGAGCGCCTCGCACCGGTCCGCGAAGCTCCCCATCAGGTCCAGCCGGCGGCTGCGCCACAGCACGTCGATCCACGACCGCAGCGCGCTGTCGGCGGCTGCGGGCTCCAGGTCCACCTCGAGGTCGAGGTCGCGTCCCTCGATCAGGTCGCACACCACCACGCCCAGGGCGGCCACGGGCAGTTCCGCCATCAGGGACGCGGCCAGCGAGCGCGCCCCGGCGACGTCGCCGCAGGCCAGGCGGGCCTGGGCCAGCTTCACCGCGGCGGCTGCGCGGGCAGGAGTGCCGGCGGCGCGCGACAGGGCGGCGCGGGCGGCCGTCCAGTCGCCGCGGGCCAGCGCGTGATCGCCCACCGCCTCGTGCCACTGCGGCGGGTTGCCGTGGCGGTGGCGGTAGCGCGAGGCCAGACCGTCGGCGTCGCGCACCAGGTGGGCGAAGGCGATCGCGGCCAGCAGGGCTTCGGGATCGTGGGGCGCGTGTTCGAGGGCCGACTCGGCCAGCGCCAGCGCCTCGCGCAGGTCGCCGCGGGACGCGGCCAGGCGGCTCAGCCCCATCAGCGGTCGGACGGTCGAGTTCTGGGGTGAGGCGGCGGCGCCGCATTTCCGGCAGGCCTGGTAGGCGTCCGCCGCGGCGTCGGTGCGCCCCAGCGATTCGAGCACTTCCCCCCGCCGCAGCCAGTATTCCGCCGCGCCGGACGCCGCCGGCGCCCAGCGGTCCAGCCAGTTCAGCTCCTTGGCCGCCCCGTCCGCCAGCCCCCGGCCGACGTGCACGATCAGGTCGCCGGCGAAGCGGAAGCCGTCGAGGCGCGCGGGCCGGCCCGGTCGAGCTGCGACGCGGCCGTCAGCGCCTCGCGTCGCCAGAGCGGGGCGTCGTTCCAGAAGCGGGCCTGCTCCAGCAGCTTGTAGCGGCTGTACCAGTCGCGCGGGTCGGCGGCGAGGCAACGGCGCAGCAGGGTGACGTCGCGGTTCTTCTTGTCGCGGGCGGCGGCCACGTCGCGCGTGTAGCCCAGGTGACGCAGGACGCCGTCGAGCTCGCGCGTCGTCCGCCCGTCGCGCTGCAGGACGTCGGCGACGGTGCGGGAGGCGTCCTCGTGGATCGCGTGCTCGTAGCGGATCGCGGGGTCGCGGCGGAACAGGCGCAGCAGACGGCACTCGTGGACGTGGCCGTGCGGCAGCTCGTCGCGCAGCAGGACGGTCGCGGCGCCGGCGTCGGGATCGTCCAGCAGGCCGCGGATGGACGCCGCCAGCTCGGGGCTGACGCGTTCGTCGGCGTCCAGCGCCAGGATCCAGTCCCCGGTGGCGGCGTCGAGCGCCGCGTTGCGGGCCGCGGCGAAATCGTCGCACCAGACGAACGGCACGACGCGCGCGCCGGCCGCCTCCAGCAGCGGCACGGTCGCGTCGCGCGAACCGCTGTCCACGGCGACGAACTCGTCCCACAGACCGGCGACGCTCTCGAGCAGTCCCGGGAGCATCGCTTCCTCGTCGCGGACGATCAGGCACAGACTCAGGCGCGGGGTGGCCAGGGGTGGTCCCTCCGGTTCGGGTCGGGTTGACTCCGTCTGCAAGGGGCAAGGCCCGTGCCAGCGTCGACGGGGGTGGGCAGGGGCGCCGGGCTCTCCCGGAGCCCGGATCCGGCCAGGTCGTACGCCCCGTTGGCCGGTTTCTGGCCGCCGGGAGGCCCGTCTACCCGTTCTGTGGCTCCTGCCGGCAGGCCCGCCGCTTGCAACCACCTGCGTGAAGCATCAGGACACCTCCTACAGGAGGACGGAGTGAGGACGGCAAACCTCCCCCAGACGAGCGATCGTGAAGCGCCGGGAACCCCCCACCTGGCGTACTTCGGCGGGGAACCGGCCTTTGCGGTTCCCCGTCACGTCGGCGCCCCCAACCTGGGCGACCGCGCCGTCCTGCTGCGCCGCATCGAGGGCCTGCTGGACCGCCGCTGGCTGACCAACCGCGGCCCGCTGGTCGAGGAGTTCGAACAGCGCCTCGCGGAGCGCGTCGGCGTACGGCACGTCGTGGTGACGTGCAACGCGACGACCGCGCTGGAGATCGCCGTGCGCGCCCTGGACCTGCGCGGCGAGGTCATCGTGCCTTCGTTCACCTTCGTGGCGACCGCCCACGCGCTGCAGTGGCAGCGCATCACACCGGTGTTCTGCGACATCGAGCCCGGCGGCTATACGCTCGACCCCGAGCGGATCGAGGCGCTGATCACGCCGCGCACCACGGGCATCATCGGCGTGCACCTGTTCGGGCGCACGGCCCGCGTCGCGGAGCTGCAGCGGCTGGCCGACCGCCGCGGCCTGCAGCTGCTGTTCGACGCCGCCCACGCCTTCGGCTGCACGCGCGACGGGCGCACCGTCGGCGGTTTCGGCCGCTGCGAGATCTTCAGCTTCCACGCCACCAAGTTCCTCAACGCCTTCGAGGGCGGCGCCGTCGCCACCGACGACGACGACCTGGCCGAGCGCGTCCGCCTGATGCAGAACTTCGGCTTCTCCGGCGAGGACCGCGTGATCCACGTCGGGGTCAACGGCAAGATGACCGAGGTCTCGGCGGCCATGGGCCTCACCTCGCTGGAGGCGGAAGCCGGGATCGTGGCGGTCAACCGCGGCCACTACGACGCCTACCGCCGCGAACTGCGCGGCGTGCCCGGGCTGTCGCTCATGCGCTACGACGAGCGCGAGCGCAACAACTACCAGTACGTCGTGGTCGAGGTGGACCGCGACGAGGCCGGCCTCTCGCGCGACCAGCTGGTCGCGCTGCTGCGGGCCGAGAACGTGCTGGCGCGCCGCTACTTCCACCCCGGCTGCCACCGCATGGAGCCCTACCGCTCCCTGTTCCCCCACGCCGGCCTGCTGCTGCCGCGCACCGAGCACGTCGCCGACCGCGTGCTGGCCCTGCCCACCGGGGGGGGCGTCGAACCCGCCGACGTGGCGCGCATCGGCGGCCTGCTGCGCACGATGGTCGCGCACGCCGCCGAGATCCGCGATCGCTGGCCCCACGCCGTCCGCCGGGGAGAAATCACGTGACGGAACGCCAGAGTCGTCCCGAAGCGACGGCCGCCGACGCCGTGCTCGTGAATGTGGGCTGCGGCGACCAGCCGCTGCCCGGCTTCGTCAACCTCGACCTCGGCCGCGACGCCGACCTGAAGCTCGACGTCCGCGGCGGCCTGCCCTTCGCCGACGGCACCGTCGACGGCATCCACAGCGAGCACTTCGTCGAGCACCTGACCCAGGGCGAGCTGATGGCCTTCCTGCGCGAGTGCCGCCGCGCGCTGCGGCCGGGCGGCGTGGTGCGCATCGCCACCCCCGACCTCGCCGAGATCGTGCGCTGCTATCTCGACCCCGACTGGCACGAGCGCAGCGGTCTGAAGGACTACGGCTACGACTGGCTCGCCAACCCCTGCGAGATGCTGAACGTCTGCCTGCGGGACTGGGGCCACCAGCACGTGGTCGACGCCGCCGAACTGAAGCGCCTGGCCCGGCTGGCGGGGCTCGCCGAGCCGGTGGTGTGCGCGACGGGGGAGAGCCGCTGGCCGTTCTTCCGGGGCGTCGAGACGCGGCTCGGGCGCCACCTGGTGATGGAGTTCCGCCGGCCCGCTCCGGCGCCGCGGCCCGCGGGCGGACCGCCCCTGGTCAGCGTGCTGATCGCCGCCTACGAGCCGCGCTGGTTCGAGGCCGCCCTGCTGTCGGCGCGCCGCCAGACCCACGCGCACCTGGAGATCCTGGTCGGGGACGACAGCCCCGGCGACGAGATCGAGGCCGTCTGCCGCCGGCACGCCGCCGAGGACCCGCGCGTGAGCTACGTGCGCAACCCGGCGGTCCTGGGCGAGATCGACAACTGGCAGGCCCTCTACGAGCGGGCGCGCGGCGACTACGTGAAGTGCCTGGCCGACGACGACCTGCTCGAGCCGGACTGCGTGGCGCGCCTGGTCGCGGCGCTCGCCGGCAGCGGTGGTGCGACCCTGGCTGCTTCCTACCGACGCCTGATCGACGAAGAGGGCTGCGTCCTGCCCGACGACTTCAACGCGCCGCTGGCCGCGACCGACGTGCTGATCCGCGGCACGGACCTCGCCGCCCTGATGCTCGGCGGCCGCCGCAACTTCATCGGCGAGCCCACGACCTGCCTCTTCCGCCGCGAGGACGCCGCCGACGCCCAGCCGACCCTGATGTCCTTCGGTGGTCGGCGGGCCCTGACCAACGGCGACATGTCCCTGTGGTGCCACCTGCTGAGCAAGGGCGACCTGGTGCTGCTGCGCGAGCCGCTCAGCTCCTTCCGCCAGCGCACGACCCAGACCTGCCGCAGCGAGCGGCACCGCGCCGACGCCCAGCGCGCCTGGGAACTGCTGGGACAGGACGCCCGTCGCCTCGGCCTGTGGTCGGGCGCGGCGCTTGCAGGTGGACGCATCGCGGCCAGGCCGCTTGCGCCGCCGCCGCCGCCCACGCCCGAGATTTCGGTGCTGCTGCCGGCCGCGGGCGGTCTGCCGGCCATCCTGCGCGGTCTCGCCGCGCTCCGCGCCGAGCAACTGCCCACGGCGATCGAGTACGTGGTGGCCGACGCCGGTCTGAGCGCGCCGGCGCGCCGCTACCTGGAGCGCGCGATCGCGACCCAAGCCGACCTGCGGCTGGCCGGCGCCGTGGTCGCAGGTTGCGTCGCCGCCATCGACCGGTCCGCCGCCGTCAACCTGGCCGCCGCCACGGCTCGCGGCGCCTGCCTCGTGGTCGCCGATCTCGACGCCCCCCTGCCCGCAGGCTGGCTCGCGGCCGCGGTGATGCCCCTGGTGTCGCAACCCGATCTGGCCGCGAGCGGCTCCGCTGCGGAACTCACCCTGGCCGTGCGCGCCGACTGCTTCCGGCAGGCCGGCGGGTGCGGGGCCGGCGACGATTGGCGGCAAGGGCTCCTGGATGGCCTGAATCGGGCGGGATTCCGGGTCCTGCTCGACGCGGCGCCGGCGGCAAATATCCCTTGCGCCTAGTTGTTACGCACATATCTTTGGCATACCAATAAGTCTTGTTCAGACAAGAGTGGTGCCAACGATCGGAAAGCGCGTGACACTCGACCGGGTGCAGGCCGGATCGGCCGCCGAACTCCTCGACATCGACCCCTGCAACGGGCTGCGCACCCGTCTGATGGAGATGGGCCTCACGCCCGGCACCCGCCTGTCGGTCATCCGTCACGCGCCCCTGGGCGATCCCATCGAGATCAAGGTCCGCGGTTACCGCCTCTCCATCCGCAAGCAGGAAGCGGCGCTGATCCGCTGTCGCCCCCTCTGATCCCGAGCGCCTGACGGAGGACGCGATGGCCCCCGCCACGGACCCCGCCCGCCGGCAGAAGATCGTCGCGGTCGCCGGCAACCCCAACAGCGGCAAGACGACCCTCTTCAACGCGCTCACCGGCGCCCACGCCAAGATCGGCAACTACCCCGGCATCACCGTCGAGTCGCGCACCGCCGAGGCCGAGCTGCCCCGCGCCGGACGCGTCACGCTGGTCGACGTGCCCGGCACCTACAGCCTGACGGCGCGCTCTCCCGACGAGGAAGTGGCGATCAACTCGCTGCTGGGGCGCAAGGGCCTGCCGCGCCCCGATGCGGTCCTGGTCGTGCTGGACGCCGTCGCGCTCGAGCGCAGCCTGTTCTTCCTGATGCAGGTGATGGAGTTCGGGCTGCCGGTCATCGCCGTGGTCAACATGATCGACGCCGCGCGCGGCGAGGGCATCGACCTGCACTTCGACGCGCTGCGCAAGGAGTTCGGGATCTCCGGTCGTGGGCACGGTCGCCCGCCGCCGCCAGGGGCTCGAGCTGCTGCGCGAGACGCTCGACGACGTGCTGACCGGCGCGCGGCCGATCCCGTCCCCGGACTGGCTGTGGGAACCCTGCGCCGAGCTGTCCGCCGACCTCGACGCCTTCGACGCGGCGATCCGCGAGGAGGTGCGCTTCAGCCTGCCCACGCCGTCGGCGCGCCGCGCCTTCGCGCTGTGGCTGCTGATGAGCGTGACTCCGCACAGCGAGCTCGAAGTCCGGCCGCGACTGCGCGAGATCGCGCTGGCGACGCGGACGCGACTCGAGGCTGCGGGCCGCGACCTCGCGCGCGAGGCGGTGGCGGCCCGCTACGCGAAGATCGACCTGCTGGCCCCGCGCCTGATCACCCGCAACCCGCCCCGCAGCCACCAGACCGAGCGCATCGATGCCGTGCTCACCCACCCCCTGTGGGGCACGGCGGTCTTCGTGACGATCATGGGGCTCATCTTCCAGACGCTGTTCTCGTGGTCCGAGCCGTTCATGGGCCTGATCGAGAACGGAGTCGGCGGCCTCGCCGGCGCGCTGCGCGGGCTGCTGCCGGCCGGATTCCTGCGCGACCTGCTGCTGGACGGCGTGATCGCCGGCGTGGGCGGCGTGCTGGTGTTCCTGCCGCAGATCCTGTTCCTGTTCCTGTTCATTTCGATCCTCGAGGGCACCGGGTACCTGGCGCGCGCGGCCTTCCTGATCGACCGGCTCATGCGCCGGCTCGGCCTGCACGGCCAGGCCTTCGTCCCGATGCTCAGCGGCTACGCCTGCGCCATCCCCGCGATCATGGCCACCCGCACCATCGACAACCGCCGCGACCGCTTCCTGACGATCATGGCCGTGCCCCTGATCAGCTGCTCGGCCCGCCTGCCGGTCTACACCCTGGTGATCGCGCTGACCTTCCCCGCCGCGCAGAAGATCGGTTTTCTGAGCACCGGCACGCTGGTGCTGCTGGGGATCTACGTGCTGAGCTCGCTGCTGGCCCTGCTGGCCGTGGGCCTGCTGGGACGCACCGTCTTCAAGGGCCGCCCGCGCCCGCTGCTGCTGGAGCTGCCGGCCTACCGCATGCCCGACCCCAAGACCGTCCTGATGGTGATGTGGGAGCGCTCGCGGGCCTTCCTGACCACCGCCGGCACCGTGATCCTGGTGATGACGGTCGTGCTGTGGGTGCTGCTGACCTACCCGAAGCCCGGCGTGGAACTCCCTGCAGGAGCCGACGCGGCCGCGGTCCAGTCCGAGCAGCTGCGGCACAGCTACGCCGGGCGCATCGGCGGCGCGCTGGAGCCCGTCATCGCGCCCCTGGGTTTCGACTGGAAGATCGGCATCGGCCTGATCGGCGCCTTCGCCGCGCGCGAGGTCTTCGTCGGCACGATGGGCGTGGTCTACGGCGTCGGCGGCGAGGGGGATCCGGCCGACAACACCCTGCGCGAGGCCATGCTGCGCGACCGCCGGCCCGACGGCCGCCCCGTCTGGACGCCGCTGACCGGGGTGAGCCTGATCGTCTTCTTCATGATCGCCATGCAGTGCATGAGCACGCTGGCGGTCACCCGCCGCGAGACCGCCAGCTGGGGCTGGACCCTGTTCATGCTGAGTTACCTGACCGTCGCCGCCTACCTGGCCTCCCTGCTCGTCTACCAGGGCGGCCGGGCGCTGGGCTTCGCCTGACCCCAGGGGGACCGCTCCCCGAGCCCGCCCCGAGGGCTTGCGCGGCGGGGCGCGATCGTCCATCATGTCCAGCATTCGCCGCGAACCCCCACCGCCAGCGCGAGGATGCGACATGGCCGCCACCAGGATCCGCGATCTCTTGGCCGGGAAGGTCCCCGCCGGCGCCGACGTCACCGTCCAGGGCTGGGTGCGCTCCCGCCGGGACTCCAAGGCCGGCCTGAGTTTCGTGCAGGTGCACGACGGCTCCTGCTTCGCCCCGATCCAGGTCGTGGCGCCGGCCGCCCTGCCCAACTACGGGGACGAGGTGCAGCGGCTGACCACCGGCTGCGCGGTGACGGTGCGCGGCGAGCTGGTCGCCTCGCAGGGGCAGGGCCAGAGCGTGGAGATCCGCGCCGCCGCGATCGAGGTCGCCGGCTGGGTCGACGAACCCGAGACCTACCCCATGCAGCCCAAGCGCCACACCTTCGAGTTCCTGCGCGAGAACGCGCACCTGCGCGCGCGCACCAACACCTTCGGCGCCGTCACCCGCGTGCGCAACTGCCTGGCCCAGGCCACGCACCGCTTCTTCCACGAGCGCGGCTTCTACTGGATCCACACGCCGATCATCACGGCCAGCGACGCCGAGGGGGCGGGCGAGCTGTTCCGCGTCTCGACCCTGGACCTGGCGAACCTGCCGCGCACGCCGGACGGGAAGATCGACTACGCCCAGGACTTCTTCGGCCGCGAGTCGTTCCTGACGGTGTCGGGCCAGCTCAGCGTGGAGACCTACTGCTGCGCCCTGTCGAAGGTCTACACCTTCGGCCCCACCTTCCGCGCCGAGAACTCGAACACCTCGCGCCACCTGTCGGAGTTCTGGATGATCGAGCCGGAGCTGGCCTTCGCCGACCTGGCCGCCGACGCCGGCCTGGCCGAGGACTTCCTGCGCTTCATCTTCCAGGCGGTGCTGGACGAACACCCCGACGACATGGCGTTCTTCGACGAGCACGTCCAGCCTGGCGTGGCGGCGCGCCTGGCGGCCTTCGTGGAGAAGGCCTTCGACCGCCTGACCTACACCGAGGCCGTCGCGATCCTGGAGAAGGCGAAGGCCGCCTTCGAGTACCCGGTATCCTGGGGGATGGACCTGCAGTCCGAGCACGAGCGCTACCTCACCGAGGTCCACTGCCAGCGCCCGGTCGTGGTGACGGACTACCCGAAGGACATCAAGGCCTTCTACATGCGCCTGAACGACGACGGCCGCACCGTGGCCGCGATGGACGTCCTGGCCCCCGGCATCGGCGAGATCGTCGGCGGCAGCCAGCGCGAGGAGCGCCTCGACGTGCTCGACGCCCGCCTGAAGGCGATGAACCTCGACCCCGGACCCTACTGGTGGTACCGCGACCTGCGTCGCTACGGCACCGTGCCGCACGCCGGCTTCGGCCTGGGCTTCGAACGCGCGGTGATGTACGCCACGGGCGTGGCGAACATCCGCGACGTGATCCCGTTCCCGCGGGCGCCCAAGAGCGCAGACTTCTAAGGTGTGGATTTTTAGACGGCGGGTCTTCGCGCCCGTATTTGCAACGAGGCCCCGGGCATCCGCCTGGGGCCTCGACGCGTAGCGGCGATGCAGTTCAGCTGAGGACCGGCACGTGTTCCTGCGCCGCGACCGCCTTGCGGATCTCCGCGAGATTCCAGCGCGCGTCTTCGTTCTCCGGATCGTGGCGCAGCGTCGCCTCGAGCACGGCGGCGGCCTCGTCCGGCCGCCCCTGCTCCCACAGGGCGCACGCCAGGCCGTTGGCGGCCGCGGGTTCGTCGGCGCGCCACTCCTGCACGTGCCGGAAGACGGCTCGGCGTCGCCGGCGCGGCCGTCGCGGAACATCGACTCGCCGTCGCACAGGCGGCGGGCGAGGTCCTGCGCCGTGGGCTCGATCGGGGCCACGCCGCGGGCGCGCGGCAGCGGCTCGAAGTGCAGCACGGGGTGGAAGCCCGCCACGACGATGCTCTCGAGGTCGAACTTCTGCTCGTAGCCCACCGCCTGCGGGATGCGCCACTTCCGCTTGAACACGCCCCAGTTCCGCTCGAGGGAGGCGCGGTAGTCGACCTTCGCGGCGGCGAAGCTGCGGCTGCCGAAGTGGTGCACGAAGCAGTCGCGGGCGACCAGGCACTGGTAGCCGGCCAGGAACGCGCGCAGGCAGAAGTCGGTGTCCTCGAAGTTGCCCCGCCCGAAGCGCTCGTCCAGGCCGCCGATGCGCGCCAGGAGGTCGCGTTTGATCAGCATGCAGAAGCCGACGACCCACAGCGTCGGCACGTCCTGGCCGCGGCAGGAGTCGCCGTGCATGGCGGCGAAGAAATCCAGATCACGCAGCGACTCCTGGTCGTAGCCGACCTCCGCCAGCTTCTGGGGGCCGGTGATGCTGTTGGTGACCGGGCCGACGACGCCGGCCTGGGGGTGCTGCGCGGCGGCGATGAGCCGCTCGAGCCACCCCGGAGTCACCACGACGTCGCTGTTGAGCAGGACCAGGTGGTCGCCGCGGGCGTGGGCCAGGCCCAGGTTGTTGCCGGCCGCGTAGCCCAGGTTCTCCTGGCTGTAGATGGCGTGGCAACGCTCCTGGTGCGAGGTCAGCTCGCGCAGCCAGTCGCCGGTGCCATCGGTGCTGGCGTTGTCGACGAAGATGATCTCGTGCCGCGGGTCGGTGTGGGACAGCAGCGACGCGGCGCACTTGCGCGTGTACTCCAGGGCGTTGTGGCAGAGCACGATCACCGAGGCGGTCTGCTCCTGTACGGGACGCCGGTTCTCGCGCTCGAAGCGCAGGCGCGGCGGCGCGTACTGGCGCAACCGGAAGTCGGGCGCGGCCACGGCTTTCCAGTCGAGGTCGCGGTAGTAGTCGGGCGTGACCCGACCCAGCCAGCGCTCGTTCAGCAGAGCGATGTTCTGGTCCAGCTTCGAGAAGCGTTCGGGGCCGCTCTGCGACTCGTGGTGCACGACCACGCTCTCCGGCCGGTAGACCAGCCGCCAGCCGGCTTCCTCCAGCTTCAGGCAGAGGTCGACGTCCTCGTTGCCGTTCCAGTAGGCCTCGTCGAAGCCGCCGGCGGCCTCGAAGGCCTCGCGGCGCACCAGCAGGCAGGCCGCGGTCAGGCAGCGCACGACCATGGCCTTGTCGGCGGCGGGGGAGTCGGCGGGCTTGCCGTACGCGAGAGGCTGTCCGCCCAGCAGCGGGCCGGTGGGCGTGTCGCCCTGCACCAGCGCGACGCCCGCGTGCTGCACGGTGCCGTCGGCGAACAGCAGCTTCGAGCCGGCCGCGCCGACGTACGGGTCGTGGTCGAGCGTCCAGACCAGGGGCTCCAGCCAGCCCTCGGTGACCTCGGTGTCGTTGTTCAGGAACAGCAGCAGCTCGCCGCGGGCGGCCGCCGCTCCCTGGTTGCTGGCCCGGGCGAAGCCGACGTTCCGGGGGTTCAGCAAGGCGCGGATCTCGCCGCGTTCGTGCAGGCTGCGCAGCCAGGCCGCGGAACCGTCGGTCGACCCGTTGTCCACCACGACGATCTCCACGCCGGCCGGGGTATGGCGGTGCAGCGCGTCGAGGCAGGCCTCGGTCAGCGCGCGCTTGTCGAACACGGGAATGACGATCGAGACGCGATTGGCGAACGGCTCGGTCATGACGGCCTCCGGGATCGGGACATCTCTGCGAATCCTGATGGATTCCCCAGAGCAAGTCCCCGGCCACCCCCACCCTGGCCGCCAACCGGTGGTCCCGATACAACTCATTGACAGTTAATGGGTTATTGACAGAGCGCCGCGCAAGTCCCCGTCCGTTCTTTGACTCCTCCGCCCGGTTCTGACCACCTCTGGCCCGATTCACCCGCGCCTCGGCGGTGCCGGTCTCTTCACGCCCACCCTGGGATGACGGGACGCCGCCCGGGATCGATCGACAGCCCTGCCGTCGGCGGCGTCGTGAGGCCCCTGCGCCAGGACGGCGCAGGGGCCGAAACGCCGAGCCTCCGGTCACACGAGGTGACCGGAGGGCGTCCGCCGTCGGCAGGGCGTCGATCGATCCCGGGCGATGACTCGTCATCTCCAGGGGGGCCGTGAAGAGCCCGGACCTACCGCCCGCGGGAACTCGGCGCCGCCGGCAACTCCCGCCGCTCCTTCATCGCCGCCATCACTTCCGCCACCGCCCGCTCGAGCTGCGGATCGCGACCGCGGTTGACCTCTTCGGGCAGGTTCTCGACCACGATGTCGGGGTCGACGCCGTGGTTCTCGACGTCCCACGCGCCCTCGAGGTTGAAGAGCCCGAACTCGGGGAAGGTCACCAGGCCGCCGTCCATCAGCGGGATCCGGCTGCTGATGCCGATCAGGCCGCCCCAGGTGCGGGTGCCCACGACCTTGCCGAGGCCGTAGCGCTTGAAGTAGTAGGGCAGGGCGTCGCCGCCCGAGCCGGCGTGCGAGTTGCTGACCATGACCAGGGGCCCGTTGAAGGCGGTGCCCGGCGTGCGCCAGTCCCGGCCGTAGCGGGGCTTCCAGAGGTTGAGGAAGTCCTGGCCCAGGATGTTCAGCAGGAAGTCGGGGACGAACCCGCCGCTGTTGAAGCGCTCGTCGATGATCAGGCCCTCCAGCCGGATCTGCGGGTAGTAGGCCTGGGCGAAGGCCTGCACGCCGTCGACCGCGGTGTCGGGCAGGTGGATGTAGCCGACCTTGCCGCCCGTCAGCTCGGCCACCCTGCGGCGGTTGCCTTCGACCCACCTGACGTAGCGCAACCCGGTCTCCGAGTCGATCGGCAGGACGACGACCTCGCGCTCCTTGCCGCCCGGCTTGCCGGCCACGGTCAGGACGGTGCGGACGTCGACCTTGTTCTCGAACAGGGAGTAGGGGTTCGTCGGGGCCTGCAGCGGCTTGCCGTCGACGGCCAGCAGGTAGTCGCCCTCGCGGACGTCGAGGCCCGGGCCGGACAGGGGCGTGCGCTGGTCCTCGTTCCAGTCGCGCTCGGTCAGGATGTCCACCAGCTGGTAGCGGCCCGACGCGGCGTCGAGCCGGAAGTCCGCGCCCAGCAGGCCGACGCCCACCGGCTTGGCCTTCGGGGCCTCGTCGCTGCCGTTGACGTAGGCGTGGCCGGCTCCCAGCTCGCCGATCAGCTCGCCCAGGATGTAGTCCAGGTCGCGCCGGTCGGTCACGTAGGGGACCAGCTGGCCGTAGCGCTCGTGCATGTGGTCCCAGTCGACGCCGTGCATGCCCGGGTCGTAGAAGAAGTCGCTCTCGAGCCGCCAGGCGTCGTGGAACATCTGCCGCCACTCGGCGCGGGGGTCGCTGCGGGCCTTCATGTCCGCGGTGCGCAGCGGCTTCTCGGCCGGCTTCTGGTCGGCACCCGCATCGACGATGCCGTAGGTCTTGCCCTCGCGGTAGAGGAGCTTCGCGCCCTTGGCGTCCAGCTCGAAAGCGTCGGCCTTGGCGAGCACGGTTTCGGCTTCGCGCTTCTCCAGGTCGAAGACCATGAGCTCGCCGTTGTCGGCCTGCGGATCGCGCTTCAGGTAGAACAGCTTACCCTCGGCCGCCGCCAGGTTGCCGTAGCTGCCGGGCGGGACGTCCAGGGCGACGATGCGGTTGCCGATGCCGTCGCGGTCGATGACCGTGGGCTCGACCTTCTTCTCGTCGTCGTCCTTCTTGGCGTCATCGGCGTCGTCCTTGTCTGCTTCCTTGCCCTTGTCCTTGTCCTCGTCGTCCCCTTCGCCCTCGACGGCGACCTCGTCGCTCTCGGGCGGGAAGGGGTGGGGCGCGTCGGCCTGCAGGGTCGTCAGGTACAGGCAGGTCGTGCCGCTCCAGTGCGGGACCTGGTCGTAGGGCCCGAAGCGGGGCTGGAAGCTGCGCTCCGAGGCGAAGTACAGGTACTTCCCGTCGGGGGAGAAGGTCGGGGACGTGTCGTCGGTCATCGACGTGGTCACGCGGCTGCGCGATCCGTCCTTCGTGTCGAAGAGGAAGATCGAGGAGAACTCGTTCTCCTCGGCCTCGGCGAAGGCCACCCAGCGGCTGTCGGGGCTCCAGGCGGCGTCGAAGCTGCGCTCGGTGGGGCTGCCGCTGATCTCGTGCTGCTCGCCGCTGCCGGCGTCGACCCAGCGCAGCATCATGGCCGCGTCGTAGGTCAGGATCTTACTGCTGTCCGGCGACCAGCGCAGGCCGACGTAGTAGGTGCCGCTGCCTGAGGTCAGGCGCCGTTCCTCGCCGCTGCCGTCGCCGCGGCGCAGCGTCAGTTCGTACTCGCCGGAGGCGTCGCCGAAGTAGGCGATCCACTTGCCGTCCGGCGACCAGGCGGGCAGGACCTCGTTCACCGCCGGCGTGTCCGTGAGGTTGCGCACCTCGCCCTTTTCCGCCGGGACGGTGAAGATCTCGCCGCGGGCCGCGAAGACCGCGCGCTGCGCGTCGGGTCCGAGACCGGAGCCGGTGATGCGGCCCGACGCCTCCACGAAGGCCGGCCGCGTGCGGAAGAAGTCGTCGTGCAGGGCCACCGTCACCTTGCGCGACTTGCCGGTCGCGAGGTCCAGCACGTGCAGCCAGCCGCCGTTCTCGTAGACGATGGCGCCGTCGCCGAGGCTGGGCTCCTTGACGTCGTACTCGTCGTGGTCGGTCACCTGCCGGAAGCCGCCGCCGACGGTGTCGAAGGCCCAGATCTGCAGGCGCCCGGTGCGGTCGCTCGTGAAGTAGATCGTGTCCCCGTGCCACATCGGGTAGTTCTCGGCGCCGGGCCAGTCGGTGATGCGGGACGTCGTGCCCTTGTCGAAATCGTGGATCCAGATGTCCTGGGCCATGCCGCCCTGGTAGCGCTTCCAGGTGCGGCCCTCCGAGGTGATGCGGTTGTAGGCGAGGCGGCGGCCGTCCGGCGACCAGCTCGACAGGCCGCCCTCGGGCAGGGGCAGCATCTGCGGCAGGCCGCCCGCGAGCGGCACCGTCCAGAGCTGCTGCTCGCGCATCGTGAAGCTGGTGCGCGAACTCTGGAAGCGCACCGCCTTGCCGTCGGGTTGCCAGTCGATGACCCGGTCGCCCAGAGGGTGCCAGGTGAGGCGCCGTGGTTCGCCGCCCGCGGCGGGGATCACGTAGACATCCCGGTTGCCGTCGTAGTCGCCCGAGAACGCGATCCACTTGCCGTCCGGGGAGAATTTGGGCTGCGATTCGAACCCGATGTGGGAGGTCAGACGGCGGGCCTCGCCGCCCGCGGCCGGCACCGTCCACAGGTCGCCGCCCTGGACGAACACGATGGTGCCGCCGTGGAGATCGGGGTTGCGCAGCAGACGCATGTCCTGCGCGTCGAAGTCGTCAGCGGCGGCGGACTGCTCCCGCCGCGAGCAGGATCAGGACGGCCAGGGGCCAGGAACGCTTGATCATGTCCACTCCTCGGAGGTCTGGGAATCGGGAAACCGCGGGGCGGCCCAACCGCTTGACAACGACGAAGCGGGCGGATTGTTGCACAATCCGCCCGCGCGCTGAAGTCTCGATCCGGCAGCGATCAGCGCCGGAAAATCCGGTCCCAGAAGGTCCCCTTGACCACGGCGGCGGACAGGGCGATCGGCACCTCGCCCAGGGGCTTGCCGTCCAGCTCCGCGACGGCCTTGCCGACGACGGCGCCCGCGGCCGCGGGCGCCTCGATGCGGTCCGGCAGCTCGTAGCGCAGCGTCACGTCGCCGGCCCGGGCCTTGCGGACGCCGACTTCCAACGGCTGGGTGAAGACCAGCCCGGCCGTCTTGAGCTTGCCGCCCTTGACCGGGATCTGGCGGGGGCAGGAGTCGCCGGCGGCCGGCACCAGCTTCACCGGCGAATACTCCGTGAAGCCGCGGGCCAGCAGGCGGCTGGTCTCGCTGCCGCGGGCGGCGTTGGTCTTGGCGCCCATGACCACGGAGATCAGCCGCACGCCCTTCTGGGTGGCGGCCGCGGTGAGGCAGAAGCCGGCCTCGACGGTGTAGCCCGTCTTGATGCCCTCCAGGCCGCGCAGCTTGCCGACCAGGGGGTTCGGGTTGCGCAGCAGGAACTGGCCGTTGCGGAAGGGCACCTGGTCCATCACGGCCCAGGCCAGCGACTCCGGGTGACGGCAGATCTCGCGCCCCAGCACGGCCATGTCGTGGGCCGAGGAGAGGTCGCTCGACTGGCCGCGGGCCGGCGGCAGGCCGTGCACGCTGTGGAAGACGGTGTCGCGCATCCCCAGTTCGCGCGCACGCTCGTTCATCAGCACGACGAAGGCGTCGTCGGTGCCGGCGACGTGTTCGGCGAGGGCCACGCCGGCGTCGTTGCCCGAGTGGATCGCCAGGGCCATCAGCAGGTCGCGGACCGTGAAGACCTCGCCCTCCTTGAGGTAGACCTGCGAGCCGCCGATGCGGCTGGCCCGCGCGGACACCGTCACCATGTCGTCGAGCGTCAGCTCGCCGCGCGCGGCGTGCTCCAGCACCACCAGCTCGGTCATCATCTTGACCATCGACGCCGGGGCGAGGCGGGCGTGCTCGTTCTCGGCGAACAGGACCTCGCCGCTGCGCTCCTCCATGACGATGGCGGACGAGTAGGCGCCGGACAGGGCGGCGGCGGCGGCGGGAAGCAGGAACGTGACGGTCAGCAGGGCGGCGATCCGGGCGTCCATCCGTGGCATGGCGGTCCTCGCGCGTCGGGGTGTGTCGTCGGGGCGCCTTCCATGGTCCCCGCGCGCAACTTATCCGGCTGCCGGCGCGGATGTCAAGGAGCCGCGGCCGCAACGGTGAACTTCTTCCCGCCGGCTCCGTAAGGACTCCGTATGCGGCTGCGTTCTTGCATTCGCCGCCGGATTGGGATGCAATGGGGCCGGGTCGGGAACGGATCCGGCACGGCGGGAGAGGTCATGCGGTTCGGATGGCACATCACGGCGGCGCTGGCGGCCGGTCTGGTCGCCGGGTGCGGGCTCGCGCCGGCGCCGCCCCTGCGCTACGCCGACGCCTGGCGCTGCGAGGCGCCCGCCGATTCGCTGGGATTCGATAACGTCCGGGCCCTGTCGCCGGCCGCCCGCGAGCGGCGCCGCGCGCAGGCGCTGCCGTGGCGGCAGCTCGCCGCGACGACCCGCGACGACGCCGAGCGGCTGCGCGCCCTGGTGACGGCGTTCGCGCTCGCCCCCGACGTCCCGGACCACGGTTTCGCCCTGGCCGAGGCCGCCGGCCGTGTCGGCGACACGCAGCGGGCCCTGGCGGCCCTCGACGCCGTCGAGGCGTCGCTCGGGGAACTGCCGGCCGCCGAACGCCGCGCGGCCCGGCTGCGGCTGGCCCTGGCGCGCGGCTGGCTGCACCGCGACCGCGGCCGCTGGACGCTGGCCCACGCCTGGGCCGACAGCGCGGCCCGCATCTCGCCCGCCGAGCGCGAGGTCCGCATGCTGCAGGGCCTGTGCCGGGCCGCGCACGGGGACCTGCGGGGCGCCTACAACATCTCGCGCGACATCGAGACCAAGGAGTACTTCCGCTTCGAGTGGCGCTGGATCCGGGGCGTCGCCGAACTGGCCCGCGGCGACGTCGCGAACGCCTACTACTGGCTGCGGGACACACGGCCCGAGGGCCCCTGGTCCGCCCGCTTCCACCGCGATCTGGCCATGGTCTGCGCGCGCGTCGGCGACCCGGTGGAAGCCCGCCGCTTCTACAACTACAGCTACGACGCGCTCGGGCTCGGGCCGGGCACGTGCCCGGGACCCGCCGACGTCCCGGCCGACGAGGGAGACGCGAAGCCGGCGCGGCTTCCGGTCTGGATCGCCTTCGGCCGCCTGCTGGCAGCCGGCTCGCCCTACGGCTGGGCCCTGGCGGCGACCGACAGCTTCACGGCGGCGATCTCCCCCGCAGACCGGATCGCCTGGGCCGACCGCGCCGTGGACGCGCTCGGGGTCTGCATCCGCCTCGACGACCACCAGGAGCAGTGCCGCGCGCAGCGGGGCCTGCTGTACGCCGAGATCGGCGCGACGAACTCGCCCTGGAGGACCTCGACCGCGTCCTGGCCGCGCGGCGGGAGCGGGGGAAGGCGGGGAGCGGAACTCGCGGCCCCGTACGGCAGGCTGCTGAACCGTGCCGGCAGGGTCGAGGCGGCCGAAGAGTGGTTGCGCGAGGCGCTGTCGGCGGCGCCCGAGCGGGCGGAGATCTGGAGCGACCTGGGCTACACCCTGATGATGACCGGCCGCGCGGCCCAGGGCGAGGAGGCGCTGGACCGCGCCCTGGCCCTGGATCCGGGTCTGGCGGCCGCCTGGTACAACCGCGGGCTGCACCGCTATCAGGCCCGGCGCTGGAGCGAGGCGGCGGACGACTTCGCCCGCGCCCTGGAACTCGCGCCCGACAACCCCGACATCCCGCCCCTGCTGCAGCAGGCCCGCGCCCGCGCCCGCCGGTGAACCCGGCGGCTACCGGACGGCCGGGCCGTGGTCGCGCCGCCGCCACGCCTTGGCGATCAGCCACAGGTTCAGCCCGACGATCGCGAGCATGAGCGCGCGCGCTCCCCACAGGTAGGGGATGTTCGCCTCCGCCTCGTCGTGCATGAGCAGCTTGGGCACCGCGTCCTGGTACGTCCAGACGCCCAGGATGGCCAGCATGTAGAGCGGCGTGACGTACTTGATCACGAACTTGAAGAAGCCCGGGACCTTCAGTTGCGCCCCCTTGTGCATCTCCTGCCAGCCGCGCTCGATCCCGAACACCCAGCCGAAGACGATCACCTCGATGACTCCGAACACGACCAGACCGAAGGTGCCGGCCCAGAAATCCATCTCGTCCATGAAGCCGTAGCGGAAGAACGTCACGACGCCGATCACGCCCGCCAGCAGCACGGCGAAGACCGCGTTGACGGACTTCACGCGCGACCATTTGAACTCGTCCTCGATGAAGGCGACTGCCGGCGACAGCAGCGCCACCGACGAGGTGATGCCGGCGATGAACAGCAGCAGGAACCACATCGCGCCCAGCAGCTGGCCCAGCGGCAGCTGCTGGAAGATGACGGGCATGGCGACGAAGCCGAGGTCGTAGGAGCCGGCCGCCGCGATCTGCTGCGTCTCGGCGATGCCGAAGAAGGCGACCGCCGCCGGGATCGCGATGGTGCCGCCGAGGATCACCTCGGCGAACTCGTTGGTCATCGTGGTGGCCAGACCGTTCAGGGTGATGTCGTCCTGCTCGCGCACGTACGAGGCGTAGCAGTTGATCATCCCCTGGCCCAGGCTGAGCGTGAAGAAGATCTGGCCGGCCGCCGCCAGCCAGACCGAGGCCCGCCCGAGCAGGGCGAAGTCCGGTTGCCAGACGAAGGCCAGCCCCTCGGCGACGTTGCGCTCCGGGAAGGACGGGTCCGGCGCGCCCATGGTCAGCACGCGCACCGCCAGCACGATCGCGAACACGAACAGCACCGGCAGGCCGTACTTCGCCAGCACCTCGATGCCGCGGGAGATCCCGCGCGCCAGGAAGAACCAGTTGAAGAACAGGGTCAGCGACAGGAAGGCGACCGCGGGCAGGACCGAGGCGAAGAACTGGTTGGCGGCGACGCCCTGGTAGCCCTGCAGGAACGCGCTCATCGCCTCGCGCGAGGTGTTGCCCCAGTAGGCGCCGGTGCCGGAGAACCAGCTGAAGCCCAGCGTCCACGACTCGATGAAGCAGTAGTAGATGCCGATGGTGAAGGGCAGGAAGATCCCGAACGCGCCGAGGTACTTGGCCAGGGGGTGCTTCCACATCAGGTGGAACATCCCCGGCGTGGAGCCGTGGCCGCGGGCGCCGCCGTAGCGGCCCGTCGTCCACTCGACCCACATCAGGGGGATGCCCAGCAGCAGCAGGGCGATGAAGTAGGGGATCATGAAGGCGCCGCCGCCGTTGTCGGCCGCCTGGCGCGGGAAGCGCAGGAAGTTGCCCAGCCCGATGGCGTTGCCCGCCATGGCCAGGATCAGGCCGATGCGCGTGCCCCACTGGGCGCGGCCGCCGGCCTCGGCGGCCGCGAGGTCCGCCCGCTTGCCCAGGCGCAGGATGCGCGAGAAGGCGAACCAGGTGAAGCCGATGATCGTGCCCCAGGCCAGGACCAGGAAGAGCATGGACATGCGCGGCACCTCCTGCGCGGTAGCGGAACGCGGCGGGTACGGACGGGGATCGTAGCGGGAGGGTCCCGGAGCGTCAACGCCGCAACGGGCGGGGAGGCGGGAATCAGCGGGAGGGCGCGCCGGCCGCCGCGGCCTTCGGAGCCGTCGCGGGCGCGTCGCGCATGTACGCGCCCAGGCGCCAGAACAGCAGCGCCAGGCAGAGGGCGCCGCCCACCAGGTCGGCGCCGGCCATGCCCAGCCAGCCCCCCTGCAACGCGCCCAGCTTCAGGCCCACCCAGACGCCGGCGGGTTCCAGCAGCACGCGCATGCCGAAGTTCGGCAGCATGCCCATCAGCCCGTTGCCCTGGGCGTGGAACCAGAAGGCCGTGATGTTCACGATGCTGAGCATCGGCCGCGCCAGGGTCACCCAGCGGGCCAGCCCGACGCCGGCGGCGATGACCGTCGGCTCGTCCGTGAAGATCCGCAGCGCCCAGGCGGGGAACAGGATCACGGGCAGCGACAGCACGCCCATGAGGATCAGCGCGTAGCGCAGCGTCAGCAGCGTCGTTTCGCGGACCCGGTCGCGGCGTCCGGCGGCGTGGTTCTGGCCGACCATGATCATCATGCTCATCGAGATGCCGAGCGTCGGCAGGAACACGAAGCTCAGCAGGCGCGTGCCGGCGCCGAAGGCGGCGATGGCGTCGGTGCCGTAGCCGGTGAGCATGTCGGTGATCACGTAGGCCGAAAGGGGCATCGACAGGTTGGCCACGAAGGCGGGCGCCGACACGTTGGCCCAGCCGCGCAGCAGGGCGGGGCTCCACGACCACGCGGCGCGGTCGTAGCGCACGCGGCGGCGGGGGTTGCGCAGTTCGCGCAGCACCATCAGCGTGGCGAACAGGAAGCTGATCGCCGTGGTCACCGCCGCGCCGGCCACGCCCAGCTCGGGGAACGGGCCCGGCCCGAAGATGAACAGCGGGTCCAGCACGACGTTCAGCGCCAGCGCCACGGCCATGACCTTGAACGGGTAGATCGTGTCGCCCTCGCCGCGGAACAGGGAGTTGAGCACCATCGGCAGCAGCGAGAACGCCGACGAGGCGAACGCCACCTGCGTGTAGAGGATCGCGCCCTCGGTGACTCCGGGTTCGGCGCCCATGCGCCGCAGCGCGGCGGGCGCCAGCAGCAGCCCCAGCGGCGTGATGACCGCCGCGAAGGCCCCGGTCACGATCAGGGCGTGCCAGAGGAAGTTGCGCAGCTGCCGGTCGTCGCCGCCGCCGACCAGCCGCGAGACCAGCGAGGTCGCCCCCTGGCCGAGCGCGCCGGCGACGGAGTGGATCAGGTAGGCGATCGGGAACGACAGCGACACCGCCGCCATCGCTTCGCGCGAGTAGCGCCCCAGGTAGAGCATGTCCACCAGCCCGAAGGCCGTGACCAGGACCATGGCCATGATCATCGGCACGCTCAGGCCCAGCAGGGTCCGGTCGACCGGGCCCTCCAGGATGGGGTTGCCGGCGCCGGGCTCGCGGAGCCCCGAGGCGCGCAGGCGGGCCAGGAACGACGTCATCGGGGCTCGCGATCGGTTCGGGGAGGGGGCGGGCGAGGCCACAAGTAAGCACAACGGCCGGCGGTGTGCCAGCAACAGCATCCCCCCTGGCCGCCCGGCGGCCAACGCGACTAGATTGGCATCCGGAGCCGGGTCCCGTCGTTCCGGCCGGCCCGTTCGCGAGAGGGGACATGGCATGAAGAGGATCCGGGCGAAGTTCGACCGGGCGGACGTCCGCATCACGGCCCTGATGGCCAGGCACGGCCTGCTCCTGCTGCGGATGAGCGTCGGCATCGTGTTCCTGTGGTTCGGCGGGCTCAAGTTCTTTCCGGGCCTCAGCCCCGCCCAGGACCTCGCGGTGCGGACCATCGACGTGCTGACCTTCGGCCTGCTGCCGCACGGGACCGCCATCGTCCTGCTCGCCGCCTGGGAAGCCCTCATCGGCGTGGGTCTGCTGTCCGGCGCCTATCTGCGCGCGACGCTGCTGCTGCTGTTCCTGCAGATGCTCGGCGCGATGACCCCGCTGATCATCTTCCCGGGCGAGACGTTCACGCGCTTCCCCTACGCCCCCACGCTCGAGGGCCAGTACATCATCAAGAACCTGGTGCTCATCAGCGCGGGCATCGTCCTGGGCGCGACGGTGCGCGGCGGCAGGATCGTGCCGGACGCGCCGAGTCTGCCCCGCCCGACCGGACGCCGCGCCGACGGGTCGATTGCCGGCTTGGCCCCGTCGGCGGTTGCCCGCGCACCGCCCCCCGCGGGGACCCCCGGAGGGGGGGGGGGGGGGGGGGGGGGGGGGGGGGGGGGGGGGGGGGGGGGAGGGGGGGGGGGGGCGGGCCCGGGGCGACGGGTCGGGGCCGGGGGGGGCCCGGGTTGGGGGGCCCCGGCGCGGGGGGGGTGGCGGGGGCGGGGGCGGTGCCCCTCGGGGTCCGGGGGTGCCGCTGCTTCCGCTTCCGCTGGGCCGGGGCGGGGGCGCTCCCCCGCCGCGCGGGTGAACTCCGCTCCCCCGGGGGGGGAGGTCGGGGTGCCCGGCGGCCTCAAGCGCGCCCTGGTCGTCACCGAGATCACGCCCGACTTCGAGTTCCTGGAGACGACCTCGGTCAACGCCGGCAACCTGGTCAAGCTGTTCACCGATCCCGAGGCGGCGATCGCCTGGCTGAAGAGTTCCGCCTCCCGCCCGGCCCCCCCCCCCCCCCCCCCCCCCCCCGCCGCGGACGTCCCCTCCCCAGCCACCCGACCGGAAAATCCGCCGGCAGCGCCACCATGTCCAGGATCGCGGCGATCAGTTCCCCGTGCTCGCCCGCGCGGTGTTCGTTGCGGTATTCCCAGACGACGGCGCCGTCGGGCGTCACCTCCAGCGCGCGCCCGTTGTCGGACTCGACGATCAGGGTGTTGCCGCCGGGCAGGCGCTGGGCCGAGCCGCAGGTCGCGGAGAACAGGCGGTGGCCGGGGCCGTCCGCGTAGGACCAAGCGATTTCCCGCGCGAGCGGGTCCACCTCCAGGACCTGCGAGCGGCCGCCGCGCCCCAGGTTGTCGAACAGCAGCAGGCGCCCCGTCGGCAGCAGGGTCGGCTGGTGCTGCTTGACCCAGGGGCCGGTCAGGGCCCAGACGACCGTCCCGCGCCGGGGGTCGAGGATCGCCAGGGCGTTCAGCTCGCGGATCGAGGTCAGGATGTTCCCCCGTTCGAAGATCGGGGAGAGGTGGGAGAGGGAGCCGTCCAGCAGTTCCAGGGTGTTGGTGTGGAAGACGTCGCCCCCGGCCGGCGCCGCGTCCAGGAGCGACGCGTAGGACGACGACTCCAGGGCGGCGAGCAGCGGGATCCGCCGTTCGAACTTTCCCTCGGGGCTCAGCACCGTGAAGTAGTCCAGCAGCGCGGGCTCGTCGCCGCGGAAGCGCGGCGCGAGTTCAGCCTCCCGCGTCAGCACCCAGATGCGGCCGTCGTCGGCCACGTGCAGATCGTGGTGGCAGTGTCCGGGGTAGGCCCAGAGCAGGCGCGAGTCCCGGTCCAGCTTGACCAGTCCGTGACCCTCGAAGATCGCGAGGATGCCGCCGTCGGGGAACAGGTGCGCGCGCCGCCAGCAGCCCGTGGCGTTGTGCCTGCCGGGGGGCAGGAAGGCGTCCGGATCGGTGGCGGCTGCGTCCCGGTAGTCGCGGCGCCAGCGGTGCAGGATCTCGCCCGATCGCGCGATCAGCAGCGCCTCGGGCGCGTGGCCGGAGACGAAGAACATCAGCTCGTGGCCGCTGCGCGCCGGGTCGTGGCGCGTCACCCCGGCGTGCGCCGGCAACGGCCGGGAGCCCGCGGCGTAGCCGAGGCTCAGGAGCTTGCGGGCCGCGGCGCGCTGGACCCGGCTCAGCGCGTGGCCGGCGCCGTCGTCGGCGGGTTCCATGACGGACCACTGGCCGGGCAGGTCGTGCCCCGCCGGCGGTGGGCGCAGGCGGTGAACGGCGGCCGCCGCGAGGCGGGCGGGCAGGGAGTTGCCGCCGTCGAGCAGGACGGCGCCGCCGGCGGCGAGGATCAGGATCGCGAACACCCACAGGACGGCGGCCACCCTGCGCGCGGGGCGCGTGTCCGCCGAGTGGTGCCGACTGAATCGGAACATGGACGATCACCCGATCACTGGCGATGAATCCGACTCGGCGGGCAGCTTACCACAGCCGCCGGGCGCCGTCATGCCGGACCGGGCCAGGGGTGCTCCGCAGCGCCTTGACGTCCCCCGCCCCCGCCCTTATCGTGCGCGGACGACCGCGCCCCTGAAAGGAACCGCCGGCGCCATGTCCCGCACCATCGCCGTCACGACGGCACTGCTGGTCTGCAGCAACGTCTTCATGACCTTCGCCTGGTACGCGCACCTGCGCAACCTGTCGCACCGGCACTGGCTCGGCCGCCGGGAGGCCCTGGCCCCTGGGGGCCAACCGCGGCGTGAACCTGGGGCCCCCCCCGGCCCCCCGGGGGGGGGCCCCCCTGCGGCTTCGTGCCGTCCTCGGCCTGACATGAAGGAGCCGCTGCACCGGGACTACCTCTGGGCGGCCCTGTGCATCCTGGGCGCGGTCTTCTTCGTCTTCAGACACCGCTTCGCGGCCTGAACCCGCGTCACGATCGAATCCCACGGGAGGTCCCATGTCCGACAAGCAGTGGCCCGCGCCGCCCGAGATGCGCATCGACACCGACAAGACCTACCACGCCGTCATCGCCACCCCGCGCGGCGAGATCGAAGTGGAGCTGCACGCCGAGCACGCGCCGCGTACGGTCAACAACTTCGTGTTCCTGGCCCGCGAGGGCTTCTACGACGGCGTCGTCTTCCACCGGGTCATCGACGACTTCATGATCCAGGGCGGCGACCCCACCGGCACCGGCCGCGGCGGCCCCGGCTACCGCTTCGGGGACGAGTGCCGCGGCAACCCGCTGCGCCACGGCGCCAAGGTGCTGTCGATGGCCAACTCCGGCCCCGACACCAACGGCAGCCAGTTCTTCATCACGCACTGCCCGCAACCCCACCTCGACGGCCGCCACACGGTCTTCGGCACGGTGGTCCGCGGACAGGACATCGTGGACGCCGTCCGCCAGGGCGACGCCATGACCCGGGTCGAGATCCGCGAGCAGCTCAAGGAGGGCGTCGAATGAAAGCTCCGCGCACCCGGATCCTGCACCTGGCCGTCGTGTTCGCCGCGGTCGCCGCGATCGCCGGGGGCTGCGCCACGGTCGGCCACGAATTCCCCTCGTCGGGCGTTTCCGAGATCCGCATGGGCCAGACCACGCAGCAGCAGGTGAAGGCGCTGTTCGGCGAGCCCTGGCGCACGGGCGTCGAGGACGGCCGGCCGACCTGGACCTACGGCCGCTACCGCTACAAGCTCTTCGGCGAGACCCAGACCAAGGACCTGATCGTGCGCTTCGACGAGCAGAACCGGGTCCACTCGTACACGTTCAGCACGACGGAGCCGCAGTAGGCTCGCCGGCGCGAGGCGAAAAAGGAACCCGGGCCGCCGCCGGCCCGGGTTCCTGCGCTGCGCGCGGGGTTGCGATCAGCCCAGCTTCTTGAAGACCTTCGCGATGCGCTTGACGGCCCAGTTGACGTCCTTGCGGGTGATCGTCAGGGGCGGCGCGATGCGGATGACCTTCTCGTGCGTCTCCTTGCAGAGCAGCCCCTCGGCCATCAGCGCCTCGCAGTAGGGCCGCGCGGGCCGGTCCAGCACGACGCCGATCCACAGGCCCGTGCCGCGCACGGTCTTGATGCTCTTGGCGTCGATCTTCTTCAGCTCGGCCATGAAGTGCTCGCCCTGTTTGAGCGAGTTCTCGACGAGCTTCTCCTCGACGATGACCTTGAGCGCCTCGCGCGCGACGGCGCAGCCCAGCGGGTTGCCGCCGAAGGTCGAGCCGTGGTCGCCGGGATGGAAGACGCCCATGACCTCGTCGTTGGCCAGGAAGGCGCTGACGGGGTAGAAGCCGCCGCTGAGCGCCTTGCCGACGATCATCCCGTCGGGCTTCACGCCCTCCCACTCGTGGGCGAACATCCGGCCGGTGCGGCCCAGGCCGCTCTGGATCTCGTCGACGATCAGCAGCACGTTGTTCGCGCGGCAGATCTCCTCGGCCTTCTTCAGGAAGCCCCGCGGCGGCATCACGATGCCGGCCTCGCCCTGGATGGGCTCCACCAGGAACGCGCAGGTGTTGGGCGTGATCGCCGCGGCCAGGGCCGCCGCGTCGCCGAAGGGGATGACCTTGAAGCCCGGCGTGAAGGGCCCGAACCCGTCCTGGTACTGGGGCTCGGTGCTGAAGCCGACGATGGTCGTGGTGCGGCCGTGGAAGTTGTCGGCGCAGACGACGATCTCGGCCTGGTCGGCCGGGATGCCCTTGACCTTGTAGCCCCACTTGCGGGCGGCCTTGATCGCCGTCTCGACGGCCTCGGCGCCCGTGTTCATCGGCAGCACGCGCGCGAAGCCCGTCAGTTCGGTCAGCTCGCGGGTGAAGTGGGGGAGCTGGTCGTTGCGGAAGGCGCGGCTGGTGAGCGTGACGCGCGCGGCCTGGCGGCGGAAGACCTTCAGCAGGCGCGGATGGCAGTGGCCCTGGTTCACCGCGCTGTAGGCGGCCAGGCAATCCAGGTAGCGCTTGCCGTCCACGTCCTCCACCCAGATGCCCTCGGCCCGCGCGATCACGAGATCCAGCGGATGGTAGTTGTGCGCCCCGTACTGGTCCTCCAACTCGATGTACTTGCGGGTCTTCATCGCGGCCTCCAGGCAGGTGATGGGTTCGCGCCCTCGTGCGGGCCATTTATGGACAGCGGCGGGCCGCGTCGCGCTCAAGATATACGGCGGTCCTGCACCCCTCAATAATTACTGCACGTCCTGTGGTGGCAGGGGGCGCGCTCCGGGCACCTCGTGTGCCCGGAGCGCTTGGCCTTGCGGCCCCTCCGCCATCCTGGCTGCGGGGCCTCCAGGACACCCCTGCCACCACAGGACGTGCAGCCTCAAGTGAATTGCAGGCCGAAGGTCACATAACGTTTTATATATCAACAACATGCGGGTGGCGTGAAAATGAGGGCAACAAATTGGGGCGGGAGCGATCATTTTACTTGAATAACTAAACTACTTGAAGTATTAAAGCAATGGCGCCGCGGGGACCCAAGGATGGGAACCGGTCGGCGCCAGGTCGATGGCGTGAGAGATCGCCGGGTCCGGACGGAGCGCCGGTGAAGGCCGCGGACCCTGTTCGCAGGGCGGGGAAGGATCCCCGACCGGCACCCTCTCGGGGGACCGCGCAGGCAGGGATGCCGGCGCGGTCCTCCTGACGCCGGGACCGTCGGGTCTTGCGAGGCGGACAACGGAGGCAAGGAGGCCCCACGTGCGCCGCGAACCGCCGTCCCCGTCTCCCGACGGTGACGGCACTTCCCACGTGCCCGCAACGCCCCTGGCCCCGCTGATGCACGGCCGGGTGCGCCTGCTCGTGGTGTCCCACCTGATGCGGTCCGGCGCGACCGCGTTCACCGAACTGCGCTCCCTGCTCGGCCTGACCGACGGCACGCTGTCGGTCCACCTCGCCACCCTCGAGCAGGGGGGGGCCGTGGAGATCGTCAAGGAGTTCGTGGGGAAGAAGCCGCGGACCGTGGTCCGCGTGACGCCGCGGGGGCGGGAGCTGTTCGCGGGCTACGTCGAGGACCTGAAACGCATCGTCCCCGGGCTCTAGCCCGGGGACGATCAGCGCAACGCTGCCGTGCGGCTTCAGTCGTCCATCGCGCAGGGCAGGTAGAAGCGCCCGGCGTACTCGTCGACCATGCGCTCGGTGCTGAAGCGCGGGACCACCGAAGACATGGCGTGCTGCATGCGCTCGATCCAGGCGCGGGGCAGGCCGTCCGGCCCGCGGTCGTAGAACATCGGCACCACGACCTTCTCGAGCAGCTCGAACAGCTCGACGGCGTCGCGGGCGTCCTGCGTCGCCTCGTCCACGCCGTGGTCGTCGCCGAAGGCCCAGCCGTTGCGCCCGTCGTAGCCCTCGCACCACCAGCCGTCGAGCACCGACAGGTTCAGGGCGCCGTTGGCGGCCGCCTTCATGCCCGAGGTGCCGCTCGCCTCCAGCGGGCGGCGCGGCGTGTTCAGCCAGATGTCCGCGCCCTGCACCATGCGCCGCGCCAGGGCGATGTCGTAGCCCTCCAGCAGCACCAGCCGGCCCCGCAGCGCCGGGATGCGCGACAGCTCCCAGACGCGCTGGATGAGCAGCTTCCCGGGCTCACTGCGCGGGTGGGCCTTGCCGGCCATCAGCATCTGCACGGGCCGGTCGGCGTTGGCGAGCAGCCGCACGAAACGGTCGGGGTCGCTCATCAGCAGCGTCGCCCGCTTGTACTCGGCGAAGCGGCGGGCGAAGCCGATGGTCAGCGTGTGCGGGTCGAAGACGCGGTCGATGTCGGCGATCTCCGTCGCCGGCGCGCCGTTGCGCGTCAGCTGACGCTGCAGTCGCCGGCGCACGCCGTCGATGAGCTCGGACCGCAGGTGCTCGTGCACGCGCCAGATCTGCTCCGGCGCGGGGGAGCCGCTACCCGCCCCTTGCCGCAGGTTCTCGATCTCCGGCGCGATCCAGGTCGGCATGTGCACGCCGTTGGTCACGCTCGTGATGGGCACCTGGGCCGTCGTCCGCTCGGGCCAGAGGTGCCGCCACATTCCGCGCGACACCTCGCCGTGCAGGGCGCTGACGCCGTTGGCGAAGCGCGACAGGCGCAGGGCCAGCACCGTCATCTCGAACCGCTCGTGCGGGTTGGACGGGTCGGTCAGGCCCAGGGCGATCAGCCGCTCGACCGGCTCGTCCATGCCGGCGGCCAGGGGGCGCAGGTACTGCATGACGTGCGCGACCTCGAAGTTGTCGTTGCCCGCGGGCACCGGCGTGTGGGTCGTGAAGACGCAGCCCGCGCGCACCGACGCCATGGCCCGCTCGAAGGTCTGGCTGCCGTCCACGATGTGCCGGCGCAGCTGCTCGAGGCACAGGAACGAGGAGTGGCCCTCGTTGAGGTGGCAGACCGCGGGCGCGATGCCCATGGCGCGCAGGGCGCGCAGGCCGCCGACGCCGAGCAGGAACTCCTGGCGGACGCGCGTATCCTCGTTGCCGCCGTACAGGTGCCCGGTGATGCTGCGGTCCTCGGCGTTGTTGCCGGGCAGGTCGGTGTCCAGCAGGTACAGCGGGATGCGGCCGACGCTGACCTTCCAGACGCAGGCCAGCAACTTGCGGCCGGGGTAGGGCAGCGACAGCGTCAGGGGATCGCCGTGCTTGTCGTGGACCAGGGCCATCGGCAGGCGTTCGAAGTCGTTCGCCAGGTAGACTTCGTGCTGGCGTCCGGTGAGGTCGACTTCCTGGTGGAAGTAGCCGTAGCGGTAGGCCAGGCCGACGGCGACCAGCGGCAGGTCGCGATCGCTGGCGGCCTTCAGGTGGTCGCCGGCGAGGATGCCGAGGCCGCCGGAGTAGATGGGCAGGGACTCGTGGATGCCGAACTCCGCGCAGAAGTAGCCGATCTGGCGCCCGCCGAAGTCCAGGTCGATCGGCGCCTCGCCGTTGCCGAGGTAGGCCCGCTGGCGGTCGCGCACGGAAGCGAGCCGCGCGGTGAAGTCCGTGTCGGCGGCCAGGGCCGCCAACCGCGCCGCGTCGAGGGCTTCGATGACCGCGAGGGGGTTGTGGCGGCCGTTCTTCCAGAGGACGGGATCCAGCTCGATCATCAGGCGCGTCGCTTCGGCGTCCCAGGTCCACCAGAGGTTGCGCGCGATCTCGTAAAGCGGCGCCAACGGCGCCGGCAGATGACGTTCGGGTCCGAAGCGCTCGGTCAAGGACATGGGGACTCCTCGTCGCTCGACGGTCCTGGCCGGCCACCCCCGGGCGGGGCGGGTTCGGCCGGGGAAGATAACCCGGGGGCGCTGCATCGCGCCAGCCCGATCACGGGCATGTCATCGGCCTGGAATCAGAAGAGTTGAGGCGGTTCCAGCCGGGGTGAGTCGCCCAGGGTGTGGCCTTCGAGCCGCAGCAATTGCGCCTTGACCGACAGGCCGCCGGTGAAACCGACCAGCGAGCCGTCCGAGCCGATGACGCGGTGGCAGGGGATCAGGATGGGCAGGGGGTTCTGGCCGACCGCCTGGCCGACGGCCCGCACCGCGTCGGGTCGCCGGATCTCGGCGGCCACCCGCTTGTAGGTGCGCAGCTTCCCGTGGGGGATCGCCTGCAGCCGGCGCCACACCGCGAGCTGGAACGGCGTGCCGCGCAGGTCGAGCTCCAGGTCGAAGGTCTCACGGCGTCCGGTGAAGTACTCGGCGAGCTGGGAGCGCAGGTCCTCGAACGATGCGTCGTGCTCCTGCAGGCCGGGCTCGTCCCCGAGCGTCCGCGCGACGGCATGGGCGTGGATGTGGTATTGGTAGGCGCGCGGCAGGAATTCCAGGCGCACGAGTCCTTCGTCGCCGGCGACCGCCAGCAAGGGGTCCAGGACGGTCCGCAACAGGGCGTAACGCAGCATGGTCCACCCGTCGTCGATGATCCCGGCCGCGGTCCGGGCCCGCGGACGGCGTGGGGCGCATCATAGCAGACCCCGGACCGGCGGGGAAGGGGACGCCGTATGAAACTGCTGTCCTGGCATGACGTTGGAACCCATCCCGCCTGGCTGGCCGGCGACGTGGCCGACCTGCGTCCGCAGCAGGCCCACCGCGCCGGCCATCCGCGAGCCGCGGTGTCGTTGCCCGTGCAGCCGGATGCCGGGCCGCCCGCCGAGGCGGCGTTCGCCGCCGCACTGCCCGCCGCGCTGCTGCCGCCGCGTCACGTGCCGCTGTTGCTGGTCGGCGACGATCCCGGCGTCGTCGCCGCGGCCGTGCGCTGGCTTCGCGACCGCGGCCGCGAGCGCGTCGACGGGGCCGTGCTGCACGGTCGTGACGCGCCGCCGGGCGATTGGGAGACGGGCGCCGGGCAGCGCGTGCTGTGGCGTCCGAACAGCTTCCTGTCCGCCCACGCCGATCTGCTGCCGCCGCCGGCTGCGGGCCCGGTCGTCGATCTCGGCTGCGGCGGCGGCCGCGAGGCGGTCTGGCTGGCGCAGAGGGGGCACGCCGTCACGGCCGTGGACCACCTGCCGGACGCGCTCACCTTCTGCGAGCGGCTCGCGCGGGACCGGGGCGTCGCGGTGCACACGCTCCGGCGCGACCTGACCCGTGGCGGCGAGGCGCCCGCCGGCCCGTGGGCGCTCGCGATCGCGCTGCGCTTCCTGCACCGCCCCCTGCTGTCGGATCTGGCTGGCCTGCTGGCGCCCGGCGGGGTGGCGGTGGTCCGCACCTTCCGCTTCGAGGAGGGCGCCGCGCGGCTGCCGAAGCGGCGCTATTGCCTGGAGGCGGGGGAGCTCCTCGAGCTCTTCCCCGCCTCCCGGTTCGACATCCTGGCGCATGTGGAGGATCGCGACCCCGACGGCCGGCCCGCGGCGGGCGTGGTCGCCCGCCTGCGGGTCACTCGAGGTAGTTGACGTAGGCCGGGTTGTACATGGAGTCCTTCATCGCCTGCAGCAGGTCGTCCGGACGCGGCTTCTGCGCGAGGCCCTCGTCGTAGGCGACTTCGGCGACCGCGGCCGCGATGTGCGCCGACACCTTGCGGATCTGCTGCAGCGGCGGGTACAGGCAGCCGGTGGCCAGGTCGGCGTCGGTCACCTGCTCGGCCAGCGCGTGGGCCGCCCGCGAGAACATCTCGTCGGTGATCCGCGTCGCCTCGCAGACGATCGCGCCCAGCCCGACGCCCGGGAAGATGTAGGCGTTGTTGCCCTGGCCCGAAACGTGGCGCTTGCCGTTCAGCTCCACCGGGTCGAAGGGGCTGCCGCTGGCGAACAGGGCGCGCCCTTCCGTCCATCCGTAGCACTGCTCGGCCGTGCACTCGGCCTTCGAGGTGGGGTTGGACAGCGCGAAGATCACCGGCCGCTTGTTGATGCGGGCCATCGCCTCGACCACCGGTTTGGTGAAGGTCTGCGGCGTGCCCGAAACGCCGATCAGGCAGGAGGGCTGCAGCTTCTCCACGGCCTCCAGGAGGCTGCCGATGAACGGGTGGTCGTGGGCGAAGGGCTTCTTGTGCTCCGCCAGGTCGGTGCGCGACTTGCACACCAGGCCGGTGGAATCCACGTACCAGATCCGCTTCATCGCCGCCTGGCGCTCCATGCCGTCGGCGACCATCGCCGAGACGATCAGCTCGCCGATGCCGATGCCGGCCTCGCCCGCGCCGTAGAACAGGATCTTCTGCTTGGACAGCGGCAGGCCGGTGACCCGCACCGACGAGAACACGCCGGCCAGGGCGACCGAAGCCGTGCCCTGGATGTCGTCGTTGAAGCTGCAGATGCGGTCGCGGTACTTCGCGAGCAGCCGGAAGGCGTTGCAGTTGGCGAAGTCCTCGAACTGGAGGATCGCCTTGGGGTAGACCTTCTGCACGGCCACCACGAACTCCTCGATGAATTCGTCGTAGGCGGGGCCGCGCAGGCGCTTGTGGGGCATGCCGATGTAGAGGGGGTCGTTGAGCAGCGTCTCGCGGTCGGTGCCCACGTCCAGCGTGATGGGCAGCGTGTGCAAGGGGTGGACGCCCGCGCAGGCCGTGTAGAGCGTCAGCTTGCCGACCGGGATGCCCATGCCGTTGGCGCCCTGGTCGCCCAGGCCGAGGATGCGCTCGCCGTCGGTGACCACGATGATGCGCACGTCCTCCTCGGGCCAGTTCCAGATGATGTCCTCGATGTGGCCGCGGTCCTCGGCCGTGATGAACAGGCCGCGCGGCTTGCGGAAGATGTGGCCGTACTCGACGCAGGCCTGGCCGACGGTCGGCGTGTAGACGATGGGCATCATCTCGTCGAGGTTGTTCAGGACCACCTGGTAGAACAGCGCTTCGTTGCGCGACTGCAGGCCGATCAGGAAGATGTACTTGGCCAGGTCCGTCGGCTGCTTGCGGAAGTTCTCCAGGACCCGGTCGACCTGGTCCGCGATGGTGTGGACCCGGGGCGGCAGCAGGCCGCGCAGGCCGAGCGCGTCGCGCTCCTTGTCCGTGAAGGCGGACCCCTTGTTCAGGGCGGGGTCGTGCAGCAGTTCCATGCGCGTGGGGAAACCGGAGGCGTGGGAGTGCTTCTTGCGGAACATGGCCTCAGTCCTTCGCTGGAGGGTGGGCATGCTGTTAAGCAATTCACATCGATGTTAGACCGCGGGCCGCGGAATCTCAAGTAAATGCGCAGAGAATTTCAAACCGTCCCCGCAGCGGCCGGGACAGCCCCGGATTGCAGATCCCCGGCGCGGGGACTATCATCGGGCCGTCCGTCCCCCCGACCTGAGGAGATCCGCGTGCAGATCGGTATTCTGGGTTTCAAGTTCACCGGCAAGACCACCCTGTTCAACGCCGTCACCGGCGCTTCGCTGCCCACCGGACAGGGCGGCGTGGAGCCGCACCTGGCCGTCGGCAAGATCCCCGACCCGCGCCTCGAGAAACTGACAGCCATGTTCAAGCCCAAGCGCGAGGTCCACGCCACGGTGGAATGGGTCGACGTGCCGGGCTTCGAGCCTTCCGGCGCCGCCGGACCGGGCGAGGGCACGCGGTTCCTGGAGCACGCCCGACGGGTCGACGCCCTGGCGCAGGTCGTGCGCTGCTTCGACAACGGCGTCGAGCCGCCGGACCCCCAGGGCGAGATCGAGTCGCTGGCCCTGGAACTGGCGCTGGCCGACCTGCAGGTCGTCGAGAACCGGATCGACAAGCTGGTCAAGGAAAAGCAGCGCAAGGGCAAGAACGAGCAGCCGCTGGAGCCGCCGCTGATGGAGCGCTTCCAGGCGACGCTGAGCGAGGGCAAACCCCTGCGCGACCTCGAGCTGAGCCCCGACGAGCGCAAGCTCACCAGCGGCTTCTCGCTGCTCACGCTCAAGCCGCTGATCCTGGTGCTGAACGGCGACGAGGCCGGCGTGCCGCAGGACGTGCGCGCCGCCGCGACGGCGACCGGGGCGGAGGTCGTGGACCTCTGCGCCAAGGTCGAGGCCGAACTGGCGGAGCTGTCGCCCCAGGAACGCAGCGAGTTCCTCGCCGACCTGGGCATCGCCGAGCCCGCCGCCCACCGCATGGTGCGCTCGGCCTACCGGGCCCTGGGGCTGCACAGCTTCTTCACCGTGGGCGAGGACGAGTGCCGGGCCTGGACGCTGCGCCGCGGCGCGCTGGCGCCGGAAGCGGCCGGGGTGATCCACTCCGACCTCGAGCGCGGCTTCATCCGCGCCGAGACCGTCGCCTACGAGGACCTGATTGCGGCCGGCGGGCTGGCGGAAGCGAAGAAGCTGAACAAGTTCCGCCTGGAGGGTAAGTCCTACGAGGTCCGCGACGGCGACGTGCTGAACATCCGCTTCAGCGTGTGACGCGGGGAGGGCGATGATCCGCTCCGTCACCGGGTTGCGCGCGGGCCGCGCCGCGGCCCTGATCGCGGTCCTGATCGTGTCCGCGGCCTGGTTCGCGGCGTGGCGCGTCCTCGACCGCACGCCGCTGTCCCGCGTCCCGGTCCTCGACGAGGCGCACTACCTGCGCGAGGGGGCCGCGGTCGCCGGCGGGCGCCTGGTCCCCGAGCGTCCCTCGGTCATGTCTCCCCTTTATCCCTACCTCGTGGCGGCGACCGGC
The DNA here is from genome assembly GCA_016706845.1 of bacterium. Taxonomy (GTDB): domain Bacteria; phylum Krumholzibacteriota; class Krumholzibacteriia; order LZORAL124-64-63; family LZORAL124-64-63; genus PNOJ01. The sequence goes on along the minus strand of JADJIV010000001.1, from coordinate 67,738 downwards.
GGCGGTCGCGAGTTGGACACCCACCGCGTGCGGACGGGCCCGCCGCCCTGGGGGCTGCGCGTGGCCCAGTTCGCGATGTGGCTGGGGACCGCCTGGCTGCTGCTGCGCGAGGGGCGGCGCCTGCTGCCGCCGGCGGTCGGCTGGCTGCCGGCGCTGCTGTGGCTGCTCTACCGGCCGGGGGCGGTGCTGGCCGGATCCGCGCTGCTGGAGGTGCCGCTGACGTTCCTGGCGACGCTCGGCCTGTCGACCGCGGTGGCGGCGGACGCGAGGGCGAACCTGCGCGCCTCCCGGCGGCGGGCCGTCCTGGCGGGAGCCTGCCTCGGACTCGCCGCGCTGTTGCGCGGCACGGCCCTGCTGCTGCTCGTGCCCGCCGTGCTGTCCCTCGGCGGCGCCGGGCGGCCGCCGCCGGCGGGCGACGGTCCTCGGCGCGGCGCTGCTGATGATGCTGCCCTTCGCGCTGTTCAACACCGTACGCCTGGGCCGGCCGTCGGGTCCGAGCCTCAACGCCGGCATCAACCTCTACATCGGCAACGGCGGCGAAGCCAACGGGATGTTCCAGACCTTCCGCGGCCTGGACGTCGGGGACGATCCGGCAGGGCGACGTTTTCTGTCGGAGCGGCTCGGCCGGACGCTGGCCGACGAGGGAGCCGCCGACCGGGCCTGGGCCGGCGAGGCCTGGCGCGCCGTGCAGGAGCGTCCCTGCACGCCGTCGGCCTGTGGTGGCGCAAGCTCCGGCTGCACCTCGTCGCGGCCGAGATCCCGCAGATCTCGCCCCACGCCGCCTGGACGCGCGAGGCGCCGATCCTGGGCCTGTTCTGCGTGCCGTACTGGCTGCTCGCGGCCGGGGGACTGGCCGGCGCCGCGCTCGCGCTGCGCCGCGAACCCCGGCTGCGGCCGTGGGCGCTGGGCCTGCTGCTCATCGTCGCGGTGCAGAGCCTCTTCTTCGTGGTCTCGCGCTACCGGCTCGTGCTCGTGCCCGGGCTGGCGCTGCTGACCGGCGCCGCGGCGGCGGTCCTGCTGCGCTCCCGGGGACGGGCTCTGGCTGTGGCCGGCGCCGTGGTCGTCGCCGCCGTGCTGGCGGTGCAGCCCTGGGGTCTGGGCGGGCAGTTCGCGCGATTGGAGGCCGCCGGCGATCTCAACGAGGCCGTCCGCTGGTCGCGTCTCGCCGACGCGCGGGAGGCCTCCGCCGCCGTGGCCGGGGAGACCGGGCCGGAACGGCGCCGCGCCGAGGCGCTCTTCCGCGCCGCGACCGCGCGCGACCCCGCTCACCCCGAGGCTTGGTGCGGTCTGGCGAACTCGCTGCTGCAGTCCGGGCGCGACGCGGAGGCGCTGGCCTGCCTGCGCGAGGGAGCCGCGCGCGCCGCACCGGCCGGGGACGTCCGCCGCGATTTCGTCGCCCTGGCCCTGCGCCTGGACGATGCGGCGGGCGCGCTCCCCGTCCTGCTCCACCTGCTGCGCGAGGCGCCCCGGGACCCGGACCTGCTGCACCAGTCCGTCATCGCCCTGTCGCGGACCGGCCGCGCCGCCGAGGCCGAAGAGCACGCGCGGCGGCTGGCCGCGGTCGCCCCCGAGGATCCGCGGGGCTGGCAGGACCTGGGAGTGGTCCTGGCCCGCGCCCGCCGCTTCCCGGAGGCGCGCGCGGCCTTCGCCGAGGGCCTGCGCCGCCGGCCCGACCACGCCGGGCTGCGGGGGCAGCAGGCGCGCCTCGACTCGTTGACCGCGTCGCGTTGATCCGACCGCAGGATCGGCGGCGCCCGCGCGTTCGGGGGCTAGAACCTGCAGGACACGGGAACGGAATCGCAACAAGATCACCCACGCCGGAGGATTCCGACATGAAGACACGCCTCCCGATCATCGCCGCCCTGATCCTGGTCATGGCCGCCGCCGCCTGGGCGCAGCCCGGCCGGGCGCCCCGCGGCTCCTGCGACCAGGCCGGTCCCGACCGCATGCTCGCGCGGCTGGACCTGACCGAGACCCAGACCGCCGCCATCGCGAAGATCCGCGACGAGGCGCGCGAGCGCGGGCGCGAGACCCGCAAGGAGATCCTGCGCCTGCGCCACGAGCTGCAGGGGATCATGATGCAGGACACGCCCGACGCGGCGGCCGCGGAGCGGCTCGTCGAGAAGATGGGCGAACTGCGCACCGAGCAGCAGGTGCGGCGGATGCAGACCCGCCTGGCGGTCCGCGACCAGCTGACCCCCGAGCAGCGCGACCGGATGCCGCTGCCGGGCGAAGGTCCCCGCGGACGCGGGCCCCGCGCCGACCGCTCCGGTCCCGACGACGGTTGCGGGATGCGGGCCGACGGCTGCCGCCACCCGTCCGGCGGGCGCGGTCCCGGCACTTGCGACGGTGACGGCCCCCACGGGCCGCGCGGAGGGAACGACTGACCGGACGTGAAGCGGAGAGTGGCGACCAGTGAACGACGACCAGCTCATGACGCGCATCGCCGCGGGCGAGGAGGCGGCCTTCCGCCTCCTCGTCGAGCGCTGGGAGCGCCAGGTCCACGCCTTCCACTGGCGCATGACCGCGTCGCGCGAGGAGGCCGAGGACCTGACGCAGGACACCTTCCTGAAGGTCCACGCCCACGCCGGCGGCTACCGGCCCGAAGGCCGCTTCAAGAGCTGGCTGTTCCGCATCGCCGGCAACCTGTCCCGCAGCTGGGCGAGGCGCCGCAAGATCGTCGGCTGGGTCCGTTTCGATCTCGACGTCCACGACCGCGCCGGACGCGAGCCCGCCCCCGATGCGGTGGTCGCGGGCGAGCAGCTGCGGCAACGACTCCAGCGCGCGCTGGCGGGACTGCCGCCGCGGCAGAGGGAGGCGCTGGTGCTGAGGCGCTACCACGATCTGAGCCAACGCGACATCGCCGCGGCGATGGGCACGAGCGAGGGCGCGGTCGAGTCCCTGCTGGTCAGGGCTCTGGAGACGCTGCGCCGGGAACTCGTGCCCGAACCGGGAGCAGGATGATGAACCACATCGACAAGCATCTGACCGCCTGGCTGGGCGGCGGCCTCGACCGGACCGCCCGCGAACAGATCCGGGCGCACTGCGAGGGCTGCGAGGATTGTCGCCGTCTTCTCGCGCGCACAAGGGGGAACACGATGAAGCGCCTGCTGCTTCTGCTGCTGCTGGTTTCCCTGGGTCTGAACGTGGGTCTCGGCCTGGCGCTGCGCCGGGTGCGGGCCGACGCCGCGGTCGCGGTCGCGGCCTGCCGCTTCCACGACGACGGCGGTCCCGGTGGCGGGATGCGGGGCGGCGGCCAGGGCCTGGGACCCGACCACCATTTCGATCCCGAACGCCACGGCCGGCTGCTGAAGCTGCGCGAACGCATGCAGCCCCGCGTCGACGGCCTGCGGGACGAGGTCGAGGCCGCCCGGACGGCCCTGCGCGAGGCCTTGAGGAGTCCCGACCTGGACCGCGCCGCGATCCTGCCGCTGGTGCGGGCCATGACGGCCGCCCAGGCCCGTCTCGACTCGACGGTCGCCGAGGCGCTCGTGGAGGATCTCGGCAGCATGACGCTCGAGGAGCGCCGCGAGTTCCTGCGGCTGCTGCCCTGGGAACGGGGACCGCGCCCCCCCCGCTGACGAACGGCCCGCCGTCTCCGCTTGACAGGGACCCGGCGGCGGCATTTAATTCTTGTTGCTCATGGCTTTCCGCGGCGCCCTGTCTCCATGTGGCCCGTGCCCGTGTCCGGCCGGAACCGGCGCCACGTCCCCACCCCGGCAGATTCCGATCCTAGAACTGGCCGGCTGCCGTGCGCGTTTCCTCAGGGGGAATCCGAATGACGTCGAAGCGCATCCTCGTGACCGTCGGCCTGGCGCTGCTGTTCGTCCTGCCCGGGTGCCGATCCGCGCACGTGACCAGCGCCATCCTCTACATCGACCAGCAGATGTACGACAAGGCGATCGACGTGCTGCACGAGGGCCTGGAGTACAGCCCCGACGAGGCCGACGCCTTCTTCTACCTCGGCGAGGCCCACACCAAGCAGGCCGAGGAGAACGTGCGCGACAACGACTACCTCGCGGCCAAGCGCAACTACACCACCGCCTACGACTACTACCAGAAGGCGAAGGCCATGGACCCGACGCTGGCCGACCGCGTCCAGGAATCCCTGATGTACAGCTACGTGCTGCGCAACAACGACGCCAAGAACGAGTACCAGGGCCAGTACTACGAGGCCGCCGAGGGCCAGTTCCGCCTGGCCTACGCGTGTCTGCCCGACTCCATCGCCCCGATCAAGAACCTGGCCCGCATGAAGATCCAGCTCGCCACCGATTCCGGCGAGAACCAGGAACTCTACACCGAGGCCCTGAACCTGCTCGACCAGGTGCTCGCCGGGAATCCCGGCGCCTACGAGCTCCTCTCCGACAAGGCCAACGTGCTGGGCCGGCTCGGCCGCAAGGACGAGGCCTCCGCGATCTACGACCAGCTGCTGGCCGAGCATCCGAACGACGCCCCGCTGCTGATCGACATCGCCAACCTGTCGAAGGACCAGCGCCAGTTCGAGCGCTCCGCGGACCTGCTGGTCCGCGTCGTGGGCCTCTACGAGGCCGATGACGACGTCGGCAACGACGAGAACGTCTACTTCCTGACCCTCCAGGCCGCCGGGCTCTACAGCAGCCCCGAGGTGCATCAATACAGCAAGGCGCTGGATCTTTATGAGAAGGCCCTGCGCCTGGAGTCCGTGCCCGAGGAAGCGACCCTGCTGCAGAAGCTGCAGATCCACTACAAGTACGGCGACGACCTCGAGAAGGCCGGCGCCGCCGAGACCGACCCGGCCCGCCAGGCCGAACTGCAGCGGCGGGCCCGCGACCAGTTCGAGAAGGGCGTCAACACCGGCAACGCCCTGGTCGGGCAGTACTTCGAGAGCGTCAACGGCTTCTTCTACCTGGGCCTCTGCCACGGGAAGCTGGGCAACGAGAAGCTGATGGAAGATAACATGGCATCCTACCGGAAGCTGACGGGCGAAGGCTGACCTCCGACTCGCGGCCGGGGCCGTCGGGGCCCCGGTCTGGACAAGGCACGGCGCTTGCAGTATCGTGGTGGCCGCTCCGGAACCCGCACGCGATCTCCTGACCCGGCAACAACCCGACCGATACGCCGCGTGAGCGTCTGCGCGGCCTTGCCGATAGAACCTCCACGGGGCAGCCAACCCACCGACCCAGGCCCGGCCGGCCACGGCCACGGGAGCGAAATGGACATCAAGGAACTGCAGGACAAGAACATCACCGAGCTGGTGGAGATCGCGAAGGGACTGAACATCGAGGGTCTGAGCACCCTGCGCAAGTCCGAGCTGATCTTCAAGATCCTCGAGGGGCAGACCGAGAAGAACGGCCTGATCTACGCCGAGGGGGTGCTCCAGGTCCTGCAGGAGGGCTACGGGTTCCTGCGTTCCGCCAAGTACAACTACCTGCCCGGCCCCGACGACATCTACCTGTCCCCTTCGCAGATCAAGAAGTTCGATCTCAAGACCGGCGACACGGTCTCGGGCCAGGTGCGCCCGCCCAAGGACAACGAACGCTACTTCGCGCTTCTGAAGGTGGAGTCCGTCAACTACGAGGACCCCGAGAAGGCGAAGAACATGACGCTCTTCGACAACCTCACCCCGCTGTACCCGGAGGAGATGCTGAACCTCGAGTGCGCCAACGGGGACATCACCACGCGCCTGATCAACCTCATGGCGCCGATCGGCAAGGGCCAGCGCGGGCTGATCGTCTCGCCGCCGCGCGCCGGCAAGACCATCATCCTGCAGAAGATCGCCAACGCCATCAGCGAGAACAATCCCAAGGTCGTGCTGATCGTGCTGCTGATCGACGAGCGGCCCGAGGAAGTCACCGACATGGCCCGCTCGGTCAGGGGCGAGGTCGTCAGTTCGACCTTCGACGAGCCGGCCGAGCGCCACGTGCAGGTCGCCAGCATGGTGCTCGCGAAGGCGCGGCGCCTGGTCGAGCACGGCCGCGACGTGGTGATCCTGCTGGACTCGATCACCCGCCTCGCGCGCGCCCACAACACCGTGGTGCCGCACTCGGGCAAGATCCTGTCGGGCGGCGTCGACTCCAACGCCCTGCAGAAGCCCAAGCGCTTCTTCGGCGCGGCGCGCAACATCGAGGAGGGCGGCTCGCTGACGATCATCGCCACGGCCCTGATCGAGACCGGCTCGCGCATGGACGAGGTGATCTTCGAGGAGTTCAAGGGCACCGGCAACATGGAGCTGGTCCTGGACCGCAAGATCGCCGAGAAGCGCGTGTATCCGGCGGTGGACATCTTCAAGTCCGGCACCCGCAAGGAGGACCTGCTGATCGACCGCAAGGACCTCAACAAGATCTGGGTGCTGCGCAAGTACCTCAGCGACTACAGCCCGCACGAGGCCATGGAGTTCATGATCGACAAGCTCAGCAAGACCAAGACGAACGAGCAGTTCCTGGCGGCGATGAACACGTAACTCGTTCATCGACAGCATTTTGAGACGGCGGTACGCCGTTTGGGGCCGGCCGGGCCGCCCGCGCCGGATGCCGGACAAAAAATTTGCCCTTTCGGGGTCCCGGAGTTAATTATGGGGCTTCCCGGGGCCGAAACTAACGGATGCGAAGGTGAGAGCGATGAAGAAGGACATCCATCCCAAGTACGTCGAGTGCGAGGTCAGCTGCCTCTGCGGCAACGTGGTCCACACCCGCTCGACGCTGCCGAAGATCAACGTGGAGATCTGCTCCAACTGCCACCCGTACTTCACCGGCCAGCAGAAGATCGTCGACACCGCCGGACGCATCGAGCGCTTCAAGAAGCGGTACCAGGGCGTCTACGGCGACAAGCAGAACTAGCGGCGCGCAGCGGCACCAGCCGCCGCGCCGGACGCCCGGAGAGACGGGACCCGGGACGATCGCCCGGGAGGATTCCGCGAGGGTGCTGGCGAACGGGCCGGCACCCTCGTTCTTTGTGGGAGCCCCCGCAGGGGGGGCGAACCCCCGCCGGCGGGCGGGGCGGTCACCGGCAACCATGCGAGGACGGGACCCGATGAACGGACAACCGGCGGCCGGGGGCGGGGCGCCCCGCGCCTGCGATCCCCGTGAACTGGACCTGGCGGTGGGCGGCCAGGCCGTGATCGAGGGCGTGATGATGCGCTCCCCGACGGCCATCGCCACGGCCGTGCGCACGCCCGACGGCCGGATCGTCGTGCGCAAGCAGCCCTTCCGCAGCGTGTTCCGGCGCTGGCGCTTCCTGAATGTCCCGATCCTGCGCGGCGGCATCCACCTCATCGAGTCGATGGGGCTGGGCATCGGCGCGCTGATGTTCTCGGCCGACCAGGCCATGACCGAGGAGCGCGTCGAGACGAAGAAGGGCTTCAAGGACACGGCCATGATGTGGGGCACGATCGTCGTGGCCTTCATCCTGAGCATGGGCCTGTTCTTCTACCTGCCGCTGGTGCTGACCGACCTGACCGGCGTGCGCCACGGCGTCGGCTTCAACCTGATCGACGGCGTGATCCGCATCGTGATGTTCGTGGCCTACCTGCTGCTCATCTCGCGGATGAAGGACATGGCGCGCGTCTTCGAGTACCACGGCGCCGAGCACATGTCGATCCACGCCTTCGAGGCGCATCGCGACCTCACGGTCGATCAGACGCGCCCCTTCACGACGTTGCACCCGCGCTGCGGCACCAGCTTCCTGTTCTTCGTGATGCTGATCTCGGTGGTCGTGTTCAGCTTCCTGGGCCGCCCCGACGACGTGGGCCAGCGGCTGCTGCGCCTGGCCTTCGTGCCGGTCATCGGCGGTCTGGCCTACGAGGCGATCAAGCTCTCGGGGCGCTTCCGCAACGCCTGGTTCGTGCGGCCCCTGATCTGGCCGGGCCTGATGCTCCAGAAGATCACCACCAGCCGCCCCGACGACTCCCAGCTCGAGGTGGGCCTGGCCGCCCTGCGGGCGGTGCTCGAGCCCGAGCCCGAGGGGTTCGGGACGCGGACCTACGACGTGCCGGCCGGCGCCCCGGCGGAGGCGTGACGTGAAGGACATCATCGTCCGGCTGCGGGAGAAATCGGCGGAGCTGGAACGGCAGCTCAGCGATTCCGCGCTGGTCAAGGACCGTCAGCGGTTCCGCGATGTTTCGCGCGAGCACGCCCACCTGCGCGACGTGCTGGAGATCGCGGGGCGCTGGGAGACGCTGGCCGAGACGGTCGCCGGTCACCGCGAGCTGCTGCACAGCGAGACCGATCCCGATCTGTTGGCTCTGGTCCGTGAAGAGTTGCCCGGCTGCGAGCGGGACCACGCGGCGGCCGGGGCCGAACTGGAACTGGCTTTGCTCCCCCGCGACCCCAACGACGACCGCGACGCCATCCTGGAGGTGCGCGCCGGCACGGGCGGCGACGAGGCCGCGCTGTTCGCCGAGGAGATCGCCCGCATGTACGTGCGCTTCGCCGAGCGCCGCCGCTGGCGGGTCGAGCTGCTCGAGACGACGCCGGGCACCTCCGGCGGCGTCAAGGAGATCAGCTACGCCGTGCGCGGAGAGGGCGTCTACGGGCTGCTGCGCTGGGAGAGCGGCGTGCACCGCGTGCAGCGCGTGCCCGCGACCGAGAGCCAGGGGCGCATCCACACCTCGGCGGTGACCGTCGCGGTGCTGCCGGAGGCCGAGGAGATCGACGTCCAGATCGACGAGAACGAGCTGCGCATCGACGTGTTCCGCGCCTCGGGGCCCGGCGGCCAGTCGGTCAACACCACCGATTCGGCCGTGCGCATCACCCACCTGCCCTCGGGACTGGTCGTCCAGTGCCAGGACGAGAAGTCGCAGCACAAGAACAAGTCCAAGGCCATGCTGGTGCTGCGCTCGCGCCTGCTCGAGCAGGCCATCGCCGCGCAGGACAACGAGCGCTCCGCGGAGCGGCGGACCCTGGTGGGTTCCGGCGACCGCAGCGCCAAGATCCGCACCTACAACTTCCCCCAGAGCCGGTTCACCGATCACCGGATCGGGTTGACCGTCCACAGCCTCGAGGCCATCATGCAGGGGGACCTGGACGAGGTCGTGCAGGCCATCCAGGACCACCGCCGCCAGGAAGCGCTGGCCGACAGCCGCACCGACGGCGCCTGACCGCGGCCGGCGCGTCGACCGGCGCCCCCCGAACCCGGAGACACCCGTGGCCGAGGCCCTCAAGAGCGTGCGCGAGCTCATCCAGGCGACCGCCGCCTTCTTCGAGAAGCGCGGCGTCGACTCGGCGCGCCTGAACGCCGAGCGCCTGCTGGGCCACGTGCTGGGCCTCGCCCGCATCGACCTCTACCTCAACCACGACCGCCCCCTAGCCCCCGAGGAGATCGACCGCTACCGCGAACTGGTGCGGCAGCGCGCCGCCGGCGTGCCGCTGCAGACGCTGCTGGGGGAGACCGAGTTCTACGGCCGCGTCTTCCAGGTGGAGCGGGGCGTGTTCATCCCCCGGCCCGAGACCGAGCGGCTCGTCGAGGCCGCCGTGCGGCTGCTGACCGGGGGCACGAGCAGCTGGCTGGCGCCGCTGGCGCTGGAGATCGGCTGCGGCACCGGCGCGGTGGCGTGCTCGCTGGCGGCGGAGATCCCGCGGCTGCGCGTCCACGCCTCGGAGATCGACCCGCTGGCGGCGGCCCTGGCCCGCGCCAACGCGCGCCGGCTGGGCGTGGCCGCGCGGGTCGAGGTGCACGAGGGCTCCTGGTGCGAGCCTTTCCCCCCCACGCTGCGCGGGCACGCCCACCTGCTGGTCAGCAACCCGCCGTACGTGCGCACGGGCGACCTGCCCGGCCTGCAGCGCGAGGTCGCCGAGCACGACCCGCGCGCCGCGCTCGACGGCGGACCCGACGGGCTGGACGCCTACCGCGCGATCGCGCGGGAGGCGCCGGCGTGGCTGATGCCGGGCGGGTGGATCGCGCTTGAAATCGGCGAGGATCAGGCGTTGGATGTGACCGGTCTGTTGCAGGACGCGGGTTTCTCGTCCCTGACGGTGAAGAAGGACTACTGCGACCGCGACCGGGTCGTGACCGGCCGGCTGTAGCGGCGGCGGAACCGCCCGCGGGCGCGACCCGCGGCGCAAGGAGCGCGACATGGACCGCTTCGTGATCGAAGGCCCCGTCCGCCTGTCGGGCGAGGTGCGCTGCAGCGGCGCCAAGAACGCCGTGCTGCCGCTGATGGCCGCCGCGCTGCTGACCCGCGGCGAGTCGGTCATCCGCAACGTGCCGGACCTGCGCGACGTGCGCACCTTCATGCGCCTGCTGACGATCCTGGGCGTGAAGTGCGACCTGGCCGACGGCGTGCTGCGCCTGGACACCACCGCCGCTGCCGGCATCGAGGCCCCCTACGACCTGGTCAAGACGATGCGCGCGAGCGTGTACGTGCTCGGACCGCTGTGCGCGTTCCGGGGCGAGGCGCGGGTCTCGCTGCCGGGCGGCTGCGCGTGGGGGCCGCGTCCGGTCAACCTGCACCTCGAGGGCCTACGCGCGCTGGGCGCCGAGACCGACCTCGAGGGCGGCTACATCAACGCCCGCGCGCCCCGCGGCCTGCGCGGCGGCACCTTCCGCTTCGAGCCCAGCAGCGTGGGCGCCACCTGCAACGTGCTGATGGCGGCGGTGCTGGCCGAGGGCGAGAGCGTGCTGGCCAACTGCGCGGTGGAGCCCGAGGTCACGCAGCTCGTCGACGCCCTGATCGGGGCCGGCGCCCGCATCGAGGGCGGCGGCACCACCACCCTCACGGTCCACGGCGTGTCCGCGCTCGACCCGCTGCGCTGCCGCGTGATCCCGGACCGCATCGAGGCGGGCACGTTCCTGGCCGCGGCCGCGATGACCGGGGGCGAGGTCTCGGTGCTGGACTGCCGGCCCGACCACCTGGGCGAGCCGATGGCGGTGCTGCGCAGCATGGGATGCCGCGTCGAAGAGACGGCGGACAGCGTCCGTGTCTCGGCGCCCGGGCGGCCGCGCTCGGTGGAGATCGTGACGCGGCCGTTCCCCGGCTTCCCGACCGACATGCAGGCGCAGTTCATGGCGGTGCTGACGCGCGCCGACGGCACCAGCCACATCAGCGAGACGATCTACCCGGACCGCTACACCCACACCGCCGAGCTGCGGCGCCTGGGCGCCGACATCCGGCTCGACGGCGCGACGGCCACGATCTTCGGCGTGCCCGGACTGTCGGGGGCGCCGGTGATGGCCACCGACCTGCGCGCCTCGGCGGCGCTGATCATGGCGGGCCTGGCCGCCGACGGGACCACCACCGTGGACCGCATCTACCACATCGACCGCGGCTACGAGCGGATCGAGACGAAGTTCGCGGCCCTGGGCGGGAAGATCCGGCGGGAGGACGCGTGAGCGCGGAGCGCCGCTTCATCCTGGGCACCGCCGGCCACGTGGACCACGGCAAGTCGGCGCTGATCAAGGCGCTGACCGGCATCGAGACCGACCGCCTCAAGGAGGAGCAGGAGCGCGGCATCAGCATCGAACTGGGCTTCGCGGAGCTGACCCTGGCGGACGGCACGTCCCTGGGCGTCGTCGACGTGCCCGGCCACGAGCGCTTCGTGCGGCAGATGGTCGCCGGGGCCGGCGGCGTCGACCTCGCGCTGCTGGTGGTGGCCGCGGACGAGGGGGTCATGCCCCAGACCGTGGAGCACCTGGAGATCCTGGCCGCGCTCGGGGTGCGCGGCGGCGTCATCGTCATCACCAAGCTCGACCTGGTCGACCGCGACCTCGCCGAGGTCGCGCTCGAGGAGGTGCGCGACCTCGCGCGCGGCACGTTCCTGCAGGACCGCCCCGCGGTGCTGGTCTCGGCGCGCACCGGCGAGGGTCTGGACGACCTGCGCGTCGCGCTCGCCGCCGAGGCGGCCGCGCTGCCCGGCCGCGGCGGCGACGGCCCCTTCCGGCTGCCCGTGGACCGGGTCTTCACCATGCCGGGCGCCGGGGTCGTGGTGACCGGCACCTGCTGGAGCGGCGAGACCGCTGTGGGCGACGTGCTGGAACTGGCGCCGGCCGGCGCCAAGGTGCGCGTGCGCGACGTGCAGGCCCACGGCCGCGCGGTCGCGCGTGGAGGCTCGGGCCAGCGGCTGGCCCTCGCGCTGCACGGCGTCAAGAAGGACGAGGTGGAGCGCGGCTTCCAGGTGGTCGCGCCCGGCGCCTGCGCCACCACGCTGCGGCTGGACGCGCGCGTCGACCTGGTGGCGCACTTCGACGGCGAACTGAAGAACCGCCAGCGCCTGCACGTCCACCACGCCGGTCGCGAGGTGCTGGCCCGCGCGACGCTGCTCGACGTGGATCTGCTGTCCCACGAGAGCCGGCTGCACGAGCGGCCTGGTCCAGCTGCAGCTCGAAGCGCCGCTGGTCGCCCGCCGCGGCGACCGCCTCGTGCTGCGCTTCTACTCGCCGCTGGACACGATGGCCGGCGGCCGCATCCTGCACTGCGACCCGCCCCGCCGCCGCCGCTTCGACGAGAATTCCCTGGCCGAGCTCGCGATCCTGGAGCTGGGCGACCCGGCCGAGCTGTTCCGTCAGAAGCTGCGCGAGGCCGGCACCGCCGGCCTCGCGGCGGCGGAGCACGCGGCCTACACCGCCGATCCCGCGGCGTTGCCGCTGGGCAAGCGGCTCTACGACCGCGCCCTGATCGACGAGATCGCCGACCGCGTGGCGGCCCTGGCCGACGAGGCCTGGCGGCTCAACCCCCTGCGCGGGGGTGTGGGCAAGGAAGAAGCGCGCCGCAAGGCGCGCTTCGCGGGCTCGCCGGCGGAGTGGAACGCGCTGATCGAGGCCCTGGCCGCCGCCCGCGGCTGGAGCGCCGCCGGCGACCGCATCGGACCGGCGCAGTCTGAAGTGCTGCCGGACGGGCTGCAGCGGGCCGTCGACGCCGTGGAGGCCCGCCTGCGGGCCTGCGGCCTGGACTGGCCGGGCGCGGCCGCCGTCGGCGCGGACCTGCCCGCCGGCCTGCTCGCCGGCCACGACCTCGAGGAGCACCTGCGCTACCTCGCGGCGCGGGGGCGTGCCGTGATGGTGGCCGACGACTATCCTGTGCACGCCGCCGCCCTGGCGGAGCTGCTGCCGCGCCTGCGCGCGCACTTCGCCGCCGAGGGCAGCCTGAACTTCGCCGCGTTCCGCGAGCTGACCGGTCTGAGCCGCAAGCTGGGCATCCCGCTGCTCGAGCACCTCGACGCCGCGGGCCTCACGCGCCGCGTGGGCGACCTGCGCACCATCGGCCCGGCCCTGAAGAAGGAAGCATGAGCGAATATCCCACGAACGCCCAGCGCCGCGCCACGCGGCGCGTGATGGTCGGCGCGATCGGCGTCGGCGGCGGCGAGCCCGTCCGCGTGCAGTCGATGACGACCACCCGGACCGGCGACTACGACGCCACCCTGCAGCAGATCCTCGAGCTGGCCACCGCCGGCGCGGAGATCGTGCGCGTGACGGTGAACGACGACGCGGCGGCCGAGACCCTGCCGCGCCTGGTGCGCAGCTCGACGGTGCCGCTGGTCGCCGACATCCACTTCCAGCACGAACTCGCGCTCAAGGCGATCGCGGCCGGGGTCGCCAAGCTGCGCATCAACCCCGGCAACATCGGCTCGTCCGACAAGGTGCGCGAGGTGGCGCGCGCGGCGCAGGACCGCGGCATCCCCATCCGCATCGGCGTCAACAAGGGCAGCCTGCACCGCCGCTACGAGGAGATGGCCGCCGGCGATCCCGCGGGCGCCATGGTGCAGTCGGCGCTGGACGAGCTGGAGGTGCTCGCGGCCGTCGGCTTCACCGACGTCGTGGTCTCGCTCAAGAGCAGCGAGCCGCGCGAGGTGATCGAGGCCTGCCGGCGCTTCTCGCGCCAGTGCGACGTGCCCCTGCACCTGGGCGTGACCGAGGCCGGCACGCTGCAGGCCGGCATCTCGCGCTCGGTCGCGGCGATGAGCGTGCTGTTGTCCGAGGGGATCGGCGACACGGTGCGCATCTCGCTGGCGGCCGACCCGGTCGAGGAGGTGACCGCCGCCTTCCACATGCTGCAGGCCCTGGGCCTGCGCGAGGGTTTCGCGCGCGTGGTGGCCTGCCCGACCTGCGGCCGCGTCGAGGTCGACGTCGTGGCGCTGGCGCGCCGCGTCGAGGAACTGGCCAAGGACCTGCCGCCGGACCGCGTCATCGCGGTCATGGGCTGCATCGTCAACGGACCCGGGGAGGCCAAGGCGGCCGACCTGGGGATCGCGGCGGGGAAGTCCAAGGTCGCGATCTACCGCAAAGGGGTGTTGCACCGCAACATCGAGAAGGCGGACCTCGAGCGCGTGCTGATCGAAGAGATCGATCTGCTCCGCTGATTTCTCCAGTCCTCAGCCTTGGTTCATCTCGTTGCTGGCAGTACCCGACCTGCGGGGCCGGCCGATGGTGTATGATCGCCCGGTCGTTTCGGGATGTCGTTTCCGCAGATGATTGGAGGCTGCCATGTACGCTGTGAGAACGATCCGCGCCGTCGTCGTTGCTGCTGCGGTGCTGGTGTTCGGCGTTGCGGTGTCGGCCGCTACGCACGACTACATCATCGTCGACCTGGGGGTCGTCGCGCCCGGGGACCAGTGGGTGCAGGGGAACGCGGCGTCGCCGGGGGGGATGGCCACCGGGCGCTCGGTGGGCAGCGGCAACCAGGCGTTCCTGTGGTCCTATGCCGGAGGGCTGGTCGGGCTGCCGAACCTGGCGGGCCGGCCCTACAGCGTGGGCAACGGCGTCAACGACGCCGGCGTGGTGGTGGGCAACGGCACCACGACGAGCTGGGGCGCCGGGCCGCTGCCGCTGATCTGGCAGGGCGGGACCGTCGCGCAGCTGCCGCTGCCGGCAGGCGAGACGCTCGGCCGCGCCGAGGCCATCAACAACGCCGGCCTGGTGGCCGGGTCGGTCGATGGGGGCAGCACACAGGTCGCCGCGACCTTCACGACCGGCGGCGCCACCGTCGTCACCGCGACCACGCCCGGCGGCTGCTACTCCAACACGTTGTACGGGATCAACGACGCCGGACTGGCCGTGGGTACGGGCATCGATCCCGGCAACCTGGCGCGCAACGTCGGCTTCCTCTACGACACCGCGACGGGCATCGCGAGCGAGGTGGGCGCGCTGGACGGTTGCAACGGCGCACTCTGCTTCGGCGTCAGCGAGGCCGGTCACGTCGTCGGCAGCTCCATGTTCAACCAGGGCACGGGCTACCCCTTCGTCTGGACCGCGGCCGGCGGCATCAAGCCCGTGCCCCTGCCCGTCGGCACCTCGCAGGGGAGCGCGCGCCATGCCAACTCCGACGGCTGGGTCGTCGGCACCGCGAGCAGCGCCTACGCCATCCCCTACCTCTACGACGGCGAGACGACGCACCGGCTGGCCGACCTGCTGCCCGACGGCACCGGCTGGGACCTGGAGTTCAACACGTCGTCCTCGGCCGAGGGGATCAGCGACGAGGGGATCATCGTCGGCACGGGCGAGCACGACGGGAACGTCCGGGGCTACGCCATGATCCCCAACCACGGGGTGCCGGTCCTGCTGCAGGACTTCGCGGCCGTGGGCCGCGACGACGGCATCGAGGTGAGCTGGGAGCTGTGGCTGGACGGGACGGATCTCGACGTCGCGCTCGAACGCGCGACCGACGCCGCCGGCCCGTGGACCACCGTGCGAGCCGCGCCGGTCGCCGGCGACCGCGGCGCGCGCGTGCTGGACGCGGACACGCAGACCGACCTGACCTACCACTACCGGCTGGTCCTGGACGACGGCGGCGAGGCCGCCGTGCTGGGCACGGTGTCGGCGCGGCGCACGCAGGTCGGCGCCGCCGGCGTGGTCCTGGGCGGGGCGTCGCCGAACCCGACCCGCGGCGCCACCGCGCTGGCCTACCGCCTGCCCGCGCCGCAGGACGTGCGCCTGACCGTGCACGACGCGCGCGGCCGGCTCGTGCGGACGCTCGTGGACGGCGCCGTGTCCGGCGGCGACCACGTGGCGCAGTGGGACGGCCGCGGCGACGGCGGCGCGCCGGCGCCGGTGGGCGTCTACTTCTTCAAGCTGCAGACGCCGCAGGCCGCGCGCACGCAGAAGGTCGTGCTGACGAGATAGCGGTCTAGTCCGGGAAAAAACAGGGGGCGCCGACTCCGCGTCGGCGCCCCCTCGGCGTCGGTCCCGGTTCTTCGCGTCAGCCCCGCCAGGGCGCCAGCACCCGCCGCAGCGCGTCCGGCCCCTCGTACCAGGCCAGCGCCAGGCCGTAGTTGGTGACCGGGACGCCGGCGGCCGCGAGGCGCAGCACGCGCGCGCGCAGCTTCTGCTCGTGGATCATGCAGCCCCCGCAGTGGATCACCACGGCGTAGCGGCGCAGCTCCTCCGGAGCGGGGAACACGCCGCCGAAAGCGTGCTCGATGACGATCCCCGGCACGCGCTCCTTCAGCTTGCGCGGCAGCTGGACGGTGCCGATGTCCTCGGCGATGCGGTCGTGGTTGCAGGCCTCGGCGATCAGCACCCGGTCGCCGGCCCGCAGCGCGTCGAGCGCCCCGGCGCCGCGGGCGAACAGGGACAGATCGCCGCCCGAGGTGGCGTGGATCATCATCACCGAGAAGGTCGTCAACGGGATGTCCGCCGGCACCCAGGCGTCCATCACGTCGACGGCCTGCGAGTCGGTCAGCACGAGCTGCACGCCCTCGGCCGCGGCCAGCGCGTCCAGGAAGGCGACGAAGCGCCCGCGTTCGGCGGCCCGCTCGTCGGACCCGCGGTGGCGCGCGCGGTGCAGGTCGGTGCGGTAGAGCGCGACCGGAACACCGCGGCGCAGCAGCGATTCCATGGCCATCTCCTGCGGGCGCAGCAGCCGGCCCGAAGGCGTCTCCTCGTCCATCGGGATGTGCAGCAGCACGACGCCGCGGTCCTGCAGGAAGGGGAGCAGGGTCGTGGCCCGCGCCGCGGCGGGAGAGGCCGCAGCCAGGAACTCCGACAGCGCTCCGGCGCGCGCATCGTCGGCGAGGTCGATCTCCAGCACCGGGATGCCGGCGTCGGGAGGCAGCACCGCCAGGCAGAAGTCGCGGACCGCGGCAGGCGGCGCATCGTCGGCGCGCAGGTTCAGCAGCACGGCCAGGTTCTTGCCCAGGCGCAGGGCCTCCCGCGCGACGAAGGCCTCGACGTCGCGCCGGCCCGAGAGGAAGGCCTGCCGGGGATCGACGACCAGCGCGACGAGGTCGCACTCCTCCAGGGCGGCCAGGGTCTTCTGCCGTTTCTTCTCCCCGAGGCCCGCGCCCTCGTCCAGGCCGGCGGTGTCGAGGATCTTGCAGGGGCCCAGGGCGTGGATCTCCATGAGCGCGTCGCGGACGTCGGCGGTGGTGCCCGGCGCGGCGTCCACGAGCGACGTGGGCTGGCGGGTCAGCAGGTTCATCGCCGTGCTCTTGCCGGCGTTGACCCGTCCGAAGAAGCCGATGATCGTGCGCGAAACCCTGGCCATGGCCGCCTCCCTTGCTCACCTCAAGATGCGCATTGATGAGCCCGGGAGCCAGTCCGTGAAGGAATCACGGACGGGGTTCGCCCGTGTCCCCGGCGTTCAGCGGCACCACGCCGGGCATCACCCCGGGCGGCACCAGCAGGCTCTTCTCGTGCGTGCAGGCAGCCAGGCCCGGCGGCGAACGGCGCGGTTTGCGCACGTGCTTGCGCAGCGTGTAGACGACCGGAACCAGACCGGAATTGCGGGCGCGGCAGTACTGGGCGGCCAAGGACGCGGCCTTCTCCAGGACCAGCCCGGGCACCTGCTCCGGACGGCCTGCGGCGCGCAGCACGACGTGGCTGCCGGGCACGCCCTGGGCGTGCAGCCACCAGTCGTCGGGCGCGGCGGCCTTGTGGGTCAGCTCGTCGTTCTCGCGGTCGTTGCGGCCGATCCAGACTTCCCAGCGCTCATCGACCAGGAAGCGGCGGTACGGCTGCGCTTCGGGCGTCGCCTCGCGCCGGCCCGCGACGATGCGCTTGCCCGATCCCAGCAGGGGGGCCTTGTCCGCGCGCCAGGCCAGCACGGCGGCCAGGGGGTCGTCGGCGCCGGCCAGCCCATCCAGCTCGCGTTGCAGGTCGCGGCACAGCTGCTGCTTCGCCTGCGCCTCGGCCAGGCGTCGCGCGATGTGCTCGCGGCCGCGCGCCGCCTTGCGCGCCCGCTGGAACAGGCGGTCGAGGTTTTCGGCCGGGCTCAGGGTCGGGTCCAGGACGATGCGGCAGGCCTGGCCGGCGGCGTCGGGCAGTTCGATCTCGGCGACGCCGCGGCGCACGGCGTGCAGGTGGATGGCGAGGGTCTCGGCGGCGTGCCGCACGGCCTCGCCGCCGTCGGCCGTGGCCAGGTCGCGCGTCAGGTTCTCGGCCAGCCTGTGCGCGGCGTCGGTGACGCGGCGCAGGGCGGTCCGGGCCTCGGTGAACGCCTCGTCCAGGAGCACGGGCCCGAGCAGGGCGGGACCGAGGTCGCGGCACTGCGCGGCGACGGCGTCGGGGTCGGTCCCGGCGGGCGGCGGTGACGGCGCCGGCGGCGGCGCGAGCGTCGCGGGGTGGGGCGAGGCGTGGGCCGACCACAGGCGGCGGCCGCCGTCGTCGGCCAGCACCAGGTTGCCGCGCTGGCCGAAGAGCTGATGGGCGAGGACGAGCTGCGTCCCGCCGGGATCGGTGAAGTCCAGAAAGAGGATGGCGTCGTCCGCGGGCGCGGACACCGACCGCAGGCGGCAGCCCAGCAGCTGCGCGGCGGCCAGGCGCTTCTGCGGCACCCAGCCCAGGGCGTCGGTCCAGGCGCGCGGCAGGGGCGCGGGGTCGTCCCAGGCCATCACGGCGCCCGCGCGCGCCAGCAGGAAGATCTGCGCAGGGGAGGCGGATTCGAGCGGCGCCTCGAGGGTCAGGCGCAGCCAGCCGGGCCCACCGCCGACGCGGGTCGCCAGCCGCCCCGACAGGCGCCGATGCCAAGCGGCGGCCAGGGCCCCGAGGGACTCCGGCCGCCGCCAGGGAAGGGACGCGCGGTCCACGCCGCGGTCTAGAAGAACGTCAGACCGACGGTGAACTTCATGTCCGGCGCGTAGTCCGACAGGCCGATCTTCAGCTCGAACATCAGGGACTTGGACTCGTCGAGGCTCTTCTCCAGGCCACCCAGGATGCTGATGCCCATCTTGGTGTAGGAGTCGTCGAAGCCGGCCGGCATGTCGTCGAACTTGTACATGTGCATGCCGATCTCGCCGCCCGCGTAGGGGATGAAGCCGTTCAGGTCGGCTTCGACGAAGCTGTAGTTGGCGTCGGCGGCGAAGGAGTAGAGGCTAAGACCGTCGAAGAAGGCGATTTCGACGTTGGGGACCAGCGCGATCTCGGGCGTGATGTTCAGACCCTTCACGTGACCGCCCACGAAGAATCCGCCGTCTCCCGCGTCGACGTAGCCGGCGCGCGGGCCGAAAGCCATCGGACCGGCCGCCGCGACGCCCGCGACGAGGACCAGGGCCGTGGTCAGAAACAGGATCTTCTTCATCGTGTCTCCCCCTCTGGAGGTATTGGGTTGGCTACGGACGATTCCGTTCCGGCACATTTCTAGATCATTCCGGCTCCGCCGTCAATGCCTGCGTGTGGCGGTCGGGATCCCCGCTCCGCGCTCTCCGGGCTTGCCGCCGCCGTCGGACTTGCCTAGACTTGGCCGCCCGACTCGTTTCCCAGGCCGGGCCACCCTTCACGGATCGGAGACCCCGTGCTCAGCATGACCGGATACGGCAACGGCGAGGCGGTCGCGGGCGACGCCACCGTCACGGTGGAGCTGCGCGCCGTGAACCACCGCTTCCTCGACGTCGCCCTGAAGCTGCCGTCGGCGTTGGGCTTCTGCGAGCTCGACATCCGCGAGATCCTGAAGAACCGCGTCGCGCGCGGCCGCGTCAGCTGCACCCTGACGCTGGAGCGCGGGACCGCCGCGGCCGGCGCCACCCTGCAGCCCGCTCGGGTCGAGGCCGGCCTGGCGGCCCTGAACGCCATGGCCGACGCCGTCGCCGCCCGCGGCCTGCCGCGGCCGGAGATCCGGCTCGAGCACCTGCTGGCGCTGCCCGGCCTGTTCGACGGCGGCCAGCCCGAGGACGACCGCGAGGCCCTGCAGGCGGCCGTGACGGCGGCCCTCGACCAGGCCATCGCCGGCCTCGAGGCGATGAAGCGCCGGGAGGGCGACGAGACCGCCGCGGAGATGAACGCGCGGACCGTGGCCATCGACCGCCACCTCGGCACGGTGGCCGCGCTGGTGCCCGGCGCCCTCGAGGAGGCCCAGAACCGGCTGCGCGAGCGCCTGGCCCAGCTCTTGGGCGACGCCATCGATCCGCAGCGCCTGGCCCAGGAGGCGGCGATCCTCGTGGACAAGGGAAACATCAACGAGGAGTGCGAGCGCCTCGCCAGCCATCTCGAGCAGGTGCGCGAGGCCCTGGCGGAGGGCGGCCAGGTGGCCAAGCGCCTGAACTTCCTGTTCCAGGAGATGCACCGCGAGGTCAACACGATGGGTTCCAAGACCCAGAACCTCGAGATCACGCACGCGGTGATCGCCATGAAGGAAGAGATCGAGACCCTGCGCGAACAGGTCCAGAACCTGGAGTGACCCGGCGATGATCCTGCTGATCAGCGGCCCGAGCGGCGCGGGCAAGACCACGTTCGTGCGGGCCCTGCTCGCCGAGGATCCGCGCGTGCGCTTCTCGGTCTCGACCACCACGCGCCCGATCCGGCCCGGGGAGCGGGAGGGCGTCGACTACCACTACGTCGACGACGCGGAGTTCGACCGGCTCGTGGCCGCCGGCGCCTTCGTGGAGTGGGCGCACGTGCACGACCGCCGCTACGGCACCCGCCGCGACCACATCCAGGCCATGATCGACCGGGGCGAGGTGCCCCTGCTCGACCTGGACGTCCAGGGCGGCAAGAACGTGATCGACCTCTATGGCGACGAACTCGTCTCGGTGTTCGTGTTCCCGCCCTCGTGGGACCTGCTCGAACAGCGCCTGCGCTCCCGGGCCACCGACGGGCCCGAGGTCATCGCCACCCGCCTGCGCAACGCCCGCTGGGAGGTGGGCTTCGCGCCGCACTACCGCTACTGGATCGTGAACGCCGACCTCCCCGAAGCCCTGCGGCGCATCGCGGCGATCCTGACCGCCGAGCAGTGCCGGCGCGAGCGCTTCCGGGAACCGCCGCTGGCGCCGACGATGGAACCTCCTGCCGGACAATAATTTGGAGAATTGGAGTTGATGCCGGCCCGGAACGGGGTTACATTGCTCCGTTCGCGCTCCGCCGGCGGTTGCAGCGCCCCGGTCCCCGTCGACATGGATCTTCCACCGAGGTGTCCGATGACCTACATCCAGCGCAAGGATGTCACCAACAGGATCCCGAACAAGTTCGAAGCCATCCGGATCGCCGCTCTCGAGGCGCGCCGTCTGAACGACCGGGCCCGCGCGGTGAGCGCGAACCTGCCCGGCAAGCTGACGACCATCGCGGTCCAGCGTCTGATCGACGGCAAGATCCTCTACTACGACAAGCGCGAGCGCGCTGCCGCCGCCCTCAAGGAGCGGGAGAGCGGACAGGAGTAGACCATGACCCGGTCGCGCGTCCTGCTGCTGGTGACCGGCGGCATTGCCGCCTACAAAAGTTGCCTGTTGGCCCGCCTGCTCGTGCAGGCGGGCTTTTCCGTGCGCGTGGCCATGACCGGCGCGGCGCAGCGCTTCGTGGGGCCGACCACGTTCCGCGCGCTGACCGGCCACGGCGTCGCCACCGACCTGTGGGGCGAGGGCGACACCGACCCGCTGGACCACGTGGAACTGGCCCGCTGGGCCGACATCGCGGTGGTCGCCCCGGCCACGGCCAACCTGCTGGGCAAGGCCGCCGGCGGCATCGCCGACGACATCGTGACCACCCTCTTGCTGGCCTGGGAGCGCGACCTGGTCCTGGCCCCGGCCATGAACGACGCCATGTGGCGTCACCCCGCCGTGCAGGCCAACCTCGCCACGCTGCGCGCCCGGGGGGCCCACGTCGTGGACCCCGGCCGCGGCTGGCTGGCCTGCGGCACGGTCGCCGAGGGCCGCATGGCCGAACCCGAGGAGATCTTCGCCCTGCTCTGCGAACTGGACGACGCCCTGCCCGCGCGTGACGCAGACGCCGCTGACCTGCCGCTGGCTGGATGCCGCCTGCTGGTGACGGCCGGTCCCACGCGCGAACCGCTCGACGCGGTGCGCTTCGTCGGCAACCGCTCGACCGGGGCGATGGGCTTCGCCCTGGCCCGGCAGGCCGCCGGTCTGGGCGCCGAGGTGACTCTGATCCACGGGCCGGTGCCGTCGCCGCCCCCGCGCGGGCTCGGGATCGTGGTGCCGGTGGAGACCGCCGCCCAGATGGCCGCCGCGGTGCGCGAGCGCCTGCCGCGCGCCGACGCCCTGATCATGGCGGCGGCCGTGGCCGACTTCACGCCCGACAGCGTCGGGCACGGGAAGCTCAAGAAGGAATCGCTCGGCACGTCCTGGCACGTGAACATGACGCGCACGACCGACATCCTGGCCGACATCGTCCAGGTCGAGAAGCCCGCCGGCCTGAAGGTCGTGGGTTTCGCGCTCGAGACCGAGAACCTGCTGGAGCGCGCCGCGGCCAAGCTGCGCGCCAAGGGCATGGACGCCGTGATCGCCAACGACCCAATCACCGACGGCACCTTCGGCGAGGGCCTGCACCGCGTCACGCTGATCACCGCCGACGGCGACAGCGAGGCGATCGGCCCGCTGGACAAGCGCGACCTCGCCGCCGAACTCCTGCGGCGGCTCGCGCCCCTGCTGCGGCCCGCCGGGGGCGCAGCATGACGCAGGACAGCCCCGAGCGCCTGGCCGCCGACCTGGCCCGCTACCTCGTCCAGCAGCAACAGGACGGCAGCGCCTGGTACTACGACGAAGGGCCCGTCGCCGCGGCCGCGGCGGCGCCCCCGGCCGATCCTCCCGCGACGCCCGTCGAGGCCGCGACGCCGGCCGCGCTCACGCCGCCCGCGGCCGCCGCCGCTGCCGCCGGACCCGAGGCAGACGCGGCCGCGGCGGCGAAGTCGGCCCGTGAGCGGGAATTCCGTGCCGAGTGCGAGCGCTTCGTGCGCGAGACGTTGATGCAGATCCGCAATCGGCCGGTCGCGCCGGTCGCGGCGGCGCCCGCCGCCCCGAATCTGTTCGTCACGGCGCCGGCCGCGGCTCAGGCCGCGCCCGCCCCGGTGTCGAAACGTCTGGCGCTGGAGAGCCTGGCCGCCGAGGTGGCCGTCTGCACGGCCTGCAAGCTGCACCCCACGCGCACCCAGACGGTTTTCGGCAGCGGCAACCCCGACGCGCGCGTGCTGTTCATCGGCGAGGCGCCCGGGCGCAACGAGGACGAGCAGGGGCTGCCGTTCGTCGGCCGCGCCGGGCAGCTGCTCACCGACATCCTGCGCGCCATCCGCTTCGAGCGCGACGAGGTCTACATCTGCAACATCCTGAAGTGCCGCCCGCCCGAGAACCGCGACCCCGAACCCGACGAGGCCGGCGCCTGCGAGCCCTTCCTGCGCCGGCAGCTGGCGATCATCCAGCCGCACCTGATCTGCTGCCTCGGCCGCCACGCGGCGATGACGCTGCTGGACACCCGCGCCAGCCTGCGCTCGCTGCGCGAGAGCGTGCACTTCTACCAGGGCATCCCCGTGCTGGCGACCTTCCACCCCGCCGCGCTGCTGCGCAACCCGCACTGGAAGCGCGACACGTGGGAGGACGTGCGCAAGCTGCGCGCCCTGCACGACGCGCTGCTCGCGGACGCCTCCTGACCCTTCACCGCCGGGAGATCAGCATCGCGAACTCGTGGCGGGCGTCCACGCCGGTGACCGGCGGCAGGAACACGCCGCCGACGAGGCCGGCGGCCGCGCACAGCCCCGCGAGGTCCTCGTCCCGCCAGGCGCGTCCGCTCTGCGCGTAGCGCTTCGCTGCGCCCGTCGCGGGGTCCACGATCCAGTGGACGTTGATCTCGGACTGCGACGCCTCGTCCCAGTGGTACTCCTGCAGCCAGAAGTGCGGGCCGTCGGCGAAGGGCGAGCCATCGCAGGCCCGCCACTCCAGCAGGTCCTCGCGCGGGTAGAGCTCCCAGGGCTGGTACTCCAGGACCATCAGGCCGCCGGGACGCAGGCGCCCGGCGAGGGCGGTCAGGGCGGCGAGCATCGCGCCGGGCGGGTGGGCGTGGACCTCGCCGTACCAGAGCGTCACCGCATCGAGGCCGGTGATGTCCGGGGGCAGCGGCGCGTCCGGGTCCTCGAGATCGGCGGCGTGGAACCCGCAGTCCAGTCCCTCGGACGCGGCGGCGCGCGCGCGTGGCGCAGCGCCGCCGGCGCCACGTCGCCGCCCCAGGCGCGGTGCCCGCGGCGGGCCAGCTCGTGGCAGTACAGGCCGGGTCCGCAGGCGACGTCCAGCACGCGGCGCGGCGCGGCGTCGCCGAACGCCTCGGCCAGCCGGTCCTCCAGCCAGCCGACGTGCGCGCGGATCACCGGCAGGCTGCGGCTCGCCATGTGCGTCGACTGGTCCAGGTGCAGGCGCAGCATGCGTTCGCTGAAGACCGGATCGGCCCAGGGGAAGGCGGCGCCGTCCCGCCAGGGTCGAGCAGGGCGTGGATCGGCAGCGATCCGGGCCCAGGTTTCGCGGAGTTGTCCACCGTCGGGCATGGGGGCCGCCTCGGTTGGCTTGTGGATCGTCAAGGCGTTGGTCCGGAAGCGCTTGTGGCCGCCGACCGCCTGCTGCCGCCCAGCTTATCCACCTCGGCCGCGACTTGTCCACAGTATGTCCAGAGGTTGTCCCGGCGTTGTCCTGAGGTACCCGCCGGGATGGCGGCCGACGGGCGGGCGCCGCGGCGCCGTCCACCACCCATCCACCGGCCATCCACCGGCTTGTCCACGGGTTTGTGCACGTCCGGTCCCCAGGAATCGGCCGTTGCCGCGAAGTCGGTCTGTCTCGGGTCGCGGGCATCGCTTACAATGTTCGTCTTCGCCTCGCCCCGTCACATCGAGCCCCGAGGAACGGTCCCGTGGAACCCGAACTGAGCCCCCTGCCCCACGAGATGCGCCGCGCCGCCGAGACCCGGCAGCCGCCGCAGAACCTCGACGCCGAGCGCGCCATCCTCGGCGCGGTCATGCTCGACCGCGACGCGCTGGGCGTGGCGCTCGAATCGATCCGCGCCGACGACTTCTACCGCCGCGAGCACCGGGTCATCTTCGGGGTCATGTGCGACCTCTACGAGAACGACCAGGCCATCGACGGCATCACGGTCGCCGAGGAGCTGGAGCGCCGCGGCGAGCTGCTCAAGTGCGGCGGCAACGACTACCTCGCCGACATCCTGGCCGCGACCGCCACGGCCGCGAACGTCGCCTACCACGGGCGCATCGTGCGCGACAAGGCGGTGCTCAGGGCGCTGATCCACGCCTCGGGCGAGATCACCACCGACGCCTTCGCCGCCCGCGAGGAGACCGACGCCATCCTCGACCGCGCCCAGACGCGCATCTACTCCATCGCCGAGAGCCGCGAGACGCAGGCCTTCGCGTCGGTGCGGGACGTCGTGCCGGAGGCCTTCCGGCGCATCGACGAGGCGTCGCGCGCCAAGAGCGACATCACCGGCCTGTCCACCGGCTTCGTGGAGTTCGACCGCATGACCGCCGGCCTGCAGCGCGGCGACCTGATCGTGCTGGCGGCGCGGCCGTCGATGGGCAAGACCGCCCTGGCGCTGAACGTCGCCTACAGCGCCGCGGTGAAGGACAAGGTGCCGGTCGCGATCTTCAGCCTGGAGATGGCCAAGGAGCAGCTCGTCATGCGCATGATCTGCGCCAGCGGCGGCTTCAACAACCACGAGCTGCGCAAGGGGCAGATCAAGCCCGAGCAGTGGCCGAAGCTGACCGAGGCCTGCAGCCGCCTGTCCGAGGCGCCCATCTTCATCGACGACACCAGCGGCATCGGCGTGCTCGAGATGAAGGCCAAGGCGCGCCGGCTCAAGCAGCAGCACGACGTGGGCCTGATCATCGTGGACTACATGCAGCTGATGTCCTCCACCTCGCGCGCCGAGAACCGTCAGCAGGAGATCTCGCAGATCAGCCGCAACCTCAAGGGCATGGCCAAGGACCTCGACGTGCCCGTCATGGCCCTCAGCCAGCTCTCGCGCGCCGTCGAGTCGCGCGGCGACCACAAGCCCATGCTCTCGGACCTGCGCGAGTCGGGCTCGATCGAGCAGGATGCCGACGTGGTCATGTTCATCTATCGTGAGGAGTACTACAAACCGGACGACGAGACCGTGCGCAACAAGGCGACGGTCATCGTCGGCAAGCAGCGCAACGGTCCCATCGGCCAGTTCGACCTGCACTTCCACAAGTCGTTCACGCGTTTCGCCGACCTGCAGCACTGAGCGCGGCCGGCCGGACCGCAGAGGATCGCGACGAGATGGCCGCACCCGACCAGCGCCGGATCACGGGCCTGCCCCTGTTCCCGCTCCCGGACGCCTTCCTGTTCCCGGGCGCCCTGGTCCCTTTGCACGTCTTCGAGCCGCGGTACCTGCAGATGGTCGGCGACCTGCTGGACACCGCCGGGCGCCTGGCGCTCGGCTGCCTGGACCCCGCCCGCGCCCCGCGGCCCGAGGGGCCGGCGGTGCTGCCGGTGGCCGGGCTGGGCGAGATCGTCAGCCACCGCCGCCTCGACGACGGCCGCTACCTGATCTGGCTGCTGGGCCTCGACCGCCTGCGGATCGCCGAGGCGCCGAGCGACCGCCTCTACCGCCGTGTCCACGCCGAGGTCCTGGACGACGAGCCCGGAGAGCCGGCGCGCGACGCGGCCCTGGCCCCGCGGTTGCGCGATGCGGTCGCCGCGCGCATGCTCCCCGGCGTGCAGCTCTCCGACGGCCTGGACACCGGGCTGCTCGCCGACCTCCTCTTCCAGCACCTGCCGCTGTCGCGCGAGCGCAAGGCGTGGGCCCTGGCCGAGCGGCACGTCACCCGCCGGGCCGAAGCGGCCCTGACCTGGCTCGACGGGCTCGCCGACGCGGCCGAAGCCTGAGCGCCCCGGGAGCCCCATGGACGACCTGACCCTCATCGACCTGGACCAGCCGCGCCGCGGCTACCGCAAGTTCATCAGCTGCTGGCTGCGCCGGCGCGGCGGCGAGACCTACGTCGTGGACCCCGGTCCCGCGAGCACGATCCCGCACCTGACGGCGGAGCTGCGCCGCCGCGGCGTGACGCGCCTGGACCGGATCCTGCTGACGCACGTCCACCTCGACCACGGCGGCGGCGCCGGGCACCTCGCCGCCGCCTTCCCCGAGGCGCGCGTCGTGGTCTGGGAGGAGGCGGCGCGCCACCTGGTCGACCCGCAGCGGCTGTGGGAGGGTTCGCTGCAGGTGCTGCGCGATCTGGCGCCGCTCTTCGGGCGGCCGCTGCCGGTGCCGGCCGATCGCATCGACCCGCCGTCGTCGCTGGAGCCGCTGGGCATCCGCACCTTCCACACCCCGGGCCACGCCGCCCACCACCAGTGCTACCTCGACGACGGCCTGCTCTTCGTGGGCGAGGCGGCGGGCATGACCTGCCCGACGCGCGGCGGCGCGCCCTACCTGCGGCCGGCCACGCCGCCGCGCTTCCACCTGCCGACGGCGCTGCGGTCGCTCGACCTGCTGCTCGCGCTGGATCCCGCGCCGGCGCGCCTGGCCTGGGGCCACCACGGCCTCTGCGAGGAGCCCGGCCGCTTCCTGGCGGCCGCGCGCGGCCAGCTGCTGCTGTGGACCGCGGCGCTCGACGAATTGCGCGCCGTTCACGGTCCGACCTGGTCCCCGCAGCTGCAGGCCGCGGCGCTGCGCCGGCTGACCGACGCCGACCCCTGGTTCGCGACCATGGCGGATCTCGAGGACGACCTGCGCGAACGCGAGGCCGACTTCCTGCGCAACACGCTCGAGGGCATGCTCGGCTACCTCGATATGTCCGGCACGCCGGCCCGTTGACGTCCGCGACCGCGGGAGGGGCGACATGGGGATCCTCGATTCGCCGGCCAAGCGCGCAGCGCTGCTCGTCTTCACCGTCTCCTCGTTCCTCACGCCCTTCATGGCGTCGGCGATCGGGATGGCGCTGCCCGAAATCGGCCGGGAGTTCGCGATCGACGCCGTGTACCTGAGCTGGATGATGACGGCGTTCCTGCTGTCGGCGGCCGTCTTCCTCGTCCCGTTCGGCAGGTTGGCCGACATCCACGGCCGCAAGCGGGTCTTCGTCCTGGGCATCGCGGTCTTCACCGTCTTTTCGCTCTGGTGCGGCGCGGCCGGTTCCGCCGCGATGCTGGTCGTCGGCCGGGCCCTGCAGGGGATCGGCAGCGCCATGATCTTCGGCACCGGCATCGCCATCCTCACCTCCGTCTTCCCGGACCGCGAACGCGGCCGGGTGCTCGGGATCAACGTGGCCGCGGTCTACGCGGGCCTCGCGGCCGGCCCCTTCCTGGGCGGGATCCTGGTGCAGCACCTCGGCTGGCGCAGCATCTTCTACGTGAACGTCCCGGCGGGCGGCCTCATCATCCTGGTCGTGCTGCGGAGGCTGAAGGGGGAATGGGCCGAATCGCGGGGGGAGCGCTTCGACCTGCCCGGCGCGGTCCTCTACGGCGCGGCGCTGGTCGCGATCATGCTGGGCTTCAGCGAGCTGACGGGCGGACGCGGCGTCTGGCTGCTCGCCGCGGGGATCGCGGGCCTGGTCCTGTTCGTGCGCCGGGAACTCCGCACGGCCAGTCCGGTCTTCGACCTGCGGCTCTTCCGGCACAACCCCGCCTTCACCTACTCCAACCTGGCGGCCCTGATCAACTACGCCGCGACCTATGCGGTCTCCTTCATGCTAAGCCTGTTCCTGCAGTACACCCGGGGCTACGGCGCCGACGGCGCCGGCGTCATCCTGGTCTGGCAGCCGATCGTGATGGTGCTGACGTCGCTGTACGCCGGGCGGCTGTCGGACCGGGTGGAACCCCGGATCGTCGCCTCGGCCGGGATGGGGCTGGTGGCGGTCGGACTCGCGCTGCTCGCCTGCCTGGGGCGCGACACGGGCATCCCCTACCTGATCGCGAGCCTGGTGATCCTCGGCCTGGGCTTCGGCCTCTTCTCGTCGCCCAACATGAACGCCGTGATGGGGTCCGTCGAGCGCCGGCACTACGGCGTCGCCTCGGGCACGGTCGGCACCATGCGCCTGCTCGGGCAGATGTTCTCGATGGGGATCGTGACCCTGATCATCGCGGTGCACGTCGGGCGCGTCCCGATCACGCCGGCCAACCACGACCAGTTCATCGCGGGCCTGCGCACGGCGTTCCTCGTCTTCGCGGCGCTCTGCGGCGCCGGGATCTTCGCCTCGCTGGCCCGCGGCAGGATGCGTCCCGCGGCGGGTGTTCCCTAGCCCTCAGGCGAGTTCGTCGAGCAGCAGTCCCGTCAGGCGGTCCGCCGCGCGCAGCACCGCGGCGTTGACCTCGAAGGTCCGCAGGGCCTGCCGGGCTTCGATGACTTCGCGCACCAGATCCGGCGGCACGGGACCCCGGGAAGAGCCGGTGGCCCGCCAGCGCGCCACGCGCTCGGCGACGCCGTCCAGGCGGTTCTGCTGGGCCATCATGGCGGACATGGCGGTGTTGACGGCCTGGATGCTCAAGGCGGAACCTCCCGCCTACGCCATCGGCAGCCTGGGCTGAAACTTGAGCGGTTTTCTGCCGACGTCGCAAATCGTTGCCGCACAAGAAGAAGGCCCCGCCGTCGGCGACGGCGGGGCCCTGCGGCAGGGTTGACGAGCTACTTCACGAGCATGAGCTTGATGGTCTGGTCGACGTCGGGGGCGGTCAACCGCACGAAGTAGAGTCCGGCGCCGACCCGCTCGCCGCGCCCGTCCCGTCCGTCCCAGACAGCGGTGTGGCGGCCGGGCCCGGCGACGCCGCGATCCAGCCGCCGCAACAATCGGCCGCCGGTGTCGTAGATGGCCAGATCGATTGCACCCGAGCGGGGCACGTCGTAGGCGATCGACGTGGAGGGGTTGAACGGATTGGGGTAGGCGCGATGGAGCGAGGAGAGTTCGGGAATTTCGTCCCCGCGCACGGCGGTCACCGTGTTGTCCAGGACGCCGACGACCTGATTGGCGGCTATCGTTAGCGGCAGCCGCTGCACGTTGCCGTTCGGCCAGTCCACGCGCAGCGAATCGATCCCGGCGTCGCCGCCCAGGCCGAACTCGACCAGCAGGTCGCTCTGACCGGGGCCGGCCGTCATGTCCGACACTTCCCGCATCTGCATCCCGATCGTCGAGGACCAGACCGTCACGCGCGCGCCGACGGCCGACGCGTTGTTGCTTGTTCCCTCCAGCTTCACGTGCAGCCAGGAATTCCCGTTGTTGATGTCGTTGCGCAAGAGCGTGTTCGACGCCCCGTAGTTGCCGAGGTAAAGGTCGAGATCGCCGTCGCGGTCGTAATCGGCGAAGGCGGCCGCGTGGCCGTTGCCGCCGGCGTAGAGCGGGTTGCTGGTGGCGTCGGTGAAGACGCCGCCGCCGTCGTTGCGCAGCAGGCGGTTGATGCCGCTGCCGATCGTGCCGGAGCTGTAGTTGACCACGTAGAGGTCGAGGTCGCCGTCGTTGTCGTAGTCGCCCCAGCAGGCGCCATGCCGCCGCCGGTGTCGGCGAGCGGGCCGGCGGTGACGTCGGTGAAGTTGCCGCCGCCGTCGTTGCGCAGCAGGCGGTTGGGCAGCCCGGACGGTTTCACGAGGTAGAGGTCGAGGTCGCCGTCGTTGTCGTAGTCGCCCCAGCAGGCGCCGGTCGAGGGGCCGTTGTCCAGCAGGGGAGGCGTCGCCGCGTCGACGAAGGTGCCGGCGTCGTTGCGCAGCATCCGGCTGGTCTGTCCGGAAGTCGTCTTGGTGAGGAAGAGGTCCTGGTCGCCGTCGCCGTCGTAGTCGGCCCAGGCGCCGTCGCGGGAGTCGTCGATGTCCTCGAGGATCGGATCCGTGATCTGGACGAAGCCGCCGGGACCCGGCAGGCCGTTCATGTTGCGGAACAGCCGGTCGGGCAGGCCGTTGACCGTCGTGACGTGGAGGTCGAGCCAGCCGTCGTTGTCGTAGTCGATCCAACTCACGCCGGCGGCGTCGGCGGCGTCGCTCTCGGGCATGGCGAAGGCGTCGAAGAAGTACAGTTGGTCATTGCGCAGGAGACGGTTCGGCGCGGAATAGTTGCCCACGTAGAGGTCGGGATCGCCGTCATTGTCATAGTCGCCCCAGGCCGCCGCGCCGCCCGCCGCCTGGTTGGCCTCGGGCATGACGGTCGCGTCCATGAAGAAGCCGCCGCCGAGGTTCTCGAGGAAGTGGCAGAGGCTCTGGAAGTTCACGAGGTAGAGGTCGGGGTCGCCGTCGTCGTCGCGGTCCCCCCAGGCGACCGAGTTCGTCAGGCCGGTGTCGCCGAGGGGCCCCGTCGCCACGTTCACCCACGACGCGGCCGGCGTCAGGGCGGCGATGGCCGCCGCCAGGTTCGGGCGCGGGCCGATGGGCTTGGTCGCGACCGAATCCTGGGGGGTGCCGGTGGCTTTCAGGGTCGAGCGCATCAGCGCGGGCGGGATCGGCGTGGACTGGCCGCTGCCCGCCCACCAGCCCTGCAGGCAGGCCACGGCCCCGGCCACGATGGGCGAGGCGCTCGAGGTGCCGCTGAACAGCCGCGTGTAGTGCAGGTTCAGACCCTCGGCGCTGTAGAGGTCGAAGTTGTGGCCGGTGGTGGTCACGTTCTCGCCCCAGCCCTGCAGGTCGAAGCGGGGGCCGTAGCTGGAGTATCCCATCCGCACGCGGTCGCCGTGGGCCGTCTGGCCCGTGCCGCCGCCTCCGACGACGATCGCGCCCGAGTCGCCCCACCAGTTCAGGGCGCCGGTGTCGATGTTGCCGTTGCCGCCGGCCTCGACCACGTGGATGCCGTTGGCCACGGCCGTCTGGATCGCGGCGTAGACGGCGTTGAGGCTCTGGTTCTGGTAGGGGAAGACCATGGTGGAGCCCCACCATTCGATCGGGATGAACTGGCCCAGGTTCGCCGTGCCGCTGTAGTCCCACTGCTGTTCGAGCAGGATGACGTCCCCGGGCTGCAGGGCGGCGATCGCCGCGGTGATGGCGCCGGCGACGTTCCACAGCGGGTTGAGGCCGTAGTACGTGCCGCAGGTCAGCAGTGAGGCGCCGGGGCAGACGCCGGTCGTGCCCCAGCCGTTGGCGTTGCTGACCAGCTCGCCGATCACGGCGGTGCCGTGCCTCTGGCTGGGGTAGGGCTGCGCGGCGTGGGGGTCGACGGCGTTGGCGATGATCTGCGAGCCGGCGGCCTTGGTCACGTCCCGGTGGTTGTAGTTCCAGTCGTACTCGATGTCGCAGACCGTCACGCCAGCACCGTTGCCGCCGGCGTAGGCCCAGGCGGCGTAGGCGTCGATGCCGGCCGACGGCAGCGACGAGGCGGGGTTCAGGTAGCCCTGCAGGAACATGTAGGGCGGCGGCAGGGGCAAGGCCTGCGGCAGGGGCACGGGCTGCGCCAGATGAATGCCCGGCAGCGCCTCCAGGGCGGCGGCGACCAGCCAGAGATCGGGCTGCGGAGCGAGGAAGCGCAGGATGTAGGCGTTGTTCAGATTGTAGAGATCCAGGCCCGAGGCGAGCTCACCCTCGATCTCGAGCCGGTCCAGGTCCGGCTCCGCGACGGGAGAGAGTCGTTCCCACTCGTGGGGGCGCGGGAACAGGAGTTCTTCCACGCCGGCGGTCGCGTCCAGACCGCTTTGGTCGACGAGCATGCCGCCGACCAGGCGCACGGAACTCGCCTGGATGAACATGATCTCGACGAGATCGGGCTCCGCGGGGTAGCGCTCCTGGGCGCCGACGGCGGCGGGTATCAGCAGTACGAACGGCAGGACAAAGGCCAGCGACACGATCCTGGTCGTCATGACTTCCCCCTCCCTTTTGGACCCCCCTCTGACCCCTGGATCCTATCACAAACGATATCGAAAATTCACGATCAAGACAGGAGCGGGAGCGGCCACGAGTGGACACCCGGCCGAAGTCCGTTTATATTCGCCCCGTTATGACATCCATCTTCTCCGGAATCGGCGGTTGGAGCCTGGCCGCCCTGGCCAGCGCGGGCCGTGGCAGCATGCTGCTGCTGGAGATCATCCGGCAGTTCCCCCACATCCCGAAGATGCGCCGGCAGGTCCTCGAGCAGATGCACATCGTGGCGGTGGGGTCGCTCCCGCTGGTCCTGACGACCTCGATCTTCGTGGGCGCGGTGACGGCGGTGCAGGCCGTCTACCAGATGCAGGCCTACGTCCCGATGAAGTTCCTGGGGACGGTCATCTCGAAGTCCGTCTTCATCGAGCTGGGGCCGGTGCTGGTGGCCCTGGTGGTCGGCGGCCGGCTGTGCGCCAACTACGCCGCCGAACTGGGCACCATGAAGGTGACCGAGCAGATCGACGCGCTGGAGATGCTGGCCATCGACCCGATGCGCTACCTGGCGATGCCGCGCTTCGTGGCCACGTTCCTGATGCTGCCGGTGATCACCGTCTTCGCCGACGCCATCGCCATCATCAGCGGCTACTTCGTCTCGGTGGCGACCATGGACGTCACCATCAGCACCTTCAAGGAAGGCCTGCTGATGTACTTCGACCTGGCCGACCTGTTCAGCGGGCTGCTGAAGTCCTTCTTCTTCGGCGGGATCATCGCCCTGTCCGGGCTCTTCTTCGGCCTGAACACCCGCGGCGGCGCCGAGGGCGTGGGCAACGCGACGATGATGGCCGTGGTCGGCAGCTGCGTGAGCGTGCTGGTCGCGGACTACTTCCTGGCCACCTTCCTGTTCCAGATCGTCTTCGGAAAGTGACGCGATGACCGCACCTGCCGCCATGCCCGCCCTGCCCGATTTCCACGTCGCGGATCCCTCCGCGCGCCAGGGGATCACCCTGCAGGGGGTGACCAAGACCTTCCAGGGCCGCAAGGTGCTCGACGGGCTGGACTTCTCGATCGCGCGCGGCGAGACGGTGGTGATCATCGGGCGCAGCGGCGAGGGCAAGTCCGTGCTGCTGAAGCACATCGTCCGGCTGCTGGAGCCCGACGCGGGTTCGATCTGGATCGACGGCGCCGAGATCACGACCCTGCCCCGCGAAGGGCTGTTCGAGCTGCGCAAGCGCTTCGGCATGCTGTTCCAGGGCGCCGCCCTGTTCGACTCGATGACCATCTGCGAGAACGTGGGCCTCGGCCTGTCCGAGCACTCGGGGCTGCCGCCGGACGCGGTCCGCGAGCGCGCCTGCCGCTGCCTGGCGATGGTCGGCCTCGCGCAGGTCGAGGACAAGCTGCCGTCGGAGCTGTCCGGGGGCATGAAGAAGCGCGCCGGGCTGGCGCGCGCCATCGCCATGGAGCCCGACTACATCCTGTACGACGAGCCGACCACGGGGCTGGACCCGATCACCGGCGACGCGATCAACGACCTGATCCTGAAGCTCCAGCAGGAGCTGCACGTGACGTCGGTCGTGGTGACCCACGACATGGCCAGCGCGTTCAAGATCGCCAACCGGGTCGCCATGCTGAACCGCGGCCGCATCATCTACGCCGGCTCGGTCGACGAGATCCGCAACACGGACCACCCGATGGTCCGGCAGTTCATCGAAGGCAGCGCGCAGGGGCCGCTGGGCCTGTTCTGAGGCCGGCGGCGCCGCGTCGCGGGAGGTGCCATGAAGAGGAAGCGCGAGGTCCAGGTCGGCATCACGGTGATCATGTCGCTGGTGGTGCTGATCTGGGGGATGCTCTGGTTCAAGCAGGTGCGGTTCGCCGGCGGCGTCTCGCACTACGCGGTGGAGTTCTCGTCCGTGGGCGGGTTGCAGACCCATGACCGCGTCCAGGTGCGCGGCATCCGGTCCGGCGCGGTCGAAAAATTCGTGATGGTCGGCGACAAGGTCCGGGTCGACTTCTACGTGGAGCCCGAGACCCGGCTCACCCAGGACTCGCGCATCGCGCTGACCAGCATGGGCATCGTGGGGGAGATGCTCGTCGAGATCACGCCCGGCAGCGGCCCCCCGGCGCCGGAGGGCCACGTCTTCCGGGGCGAGGTGCTCAAGGACATGGGCGCGATGATGAACGAGGGGGCCGCCACGCTGGAGGAGGCGCGGACGCTGACCCGCGAGCTGACCGCCTTCATGCAGGAGGTGCGCGAGGGCGACCGCGTCGGCGCGATCATGGACGACACCCGCAGCACCATGGCGTCCCTGCGCGCCACGAACGAGGAGCTGACCCCCGAGGTGAAGCACCTGGTCGCCGACCTGCGGGCCACCACCGCGGCCGTGCGCACGGCCGTCGCCGGGCCCGACAGCCTGCTCGCCGGGACCCTGCGGGGCGCCGGCGCGACGCTGGCCCGCGCGGACTCGCTGACCATCCTGCTGACGCGGACCACCACGTCGCTGGCGGCGCTCGTGGAACGGCTGGAGTCCGGCCAGGGCACGGCGGGCCGCATCCTGAAGGATGATTCCTTGTACGCGCAGGCGGAATCGACCATCGTTGCGGTGCAGGACCTGATCGCCGACGTGAAGGCGCGGCCCAAGCGGTACTTCCACATGAGCCTGTTCTAGCCCGGAGCCGGATTCCGGCGGAGACCGAGGAGGAGACATGGACCCCAGACAGCAGCGGATGATCGAGGCCGTCAAGAACGCCATCATGACCGAGATCAAGGGGCAGCAGCTCTACTCCCACGCCGCCGCCACGACGCAGGACCCTTCGGCGAAGGCGATGTTCACCGCGCTGGCCCGCGACGAGGACGAGCACGTCGCGCTGCTGCAGGCGCAGCACAAGAGCCTGGTCGAGGCGGGCCGCATCGACCTGTCGCAGGTCCACCCCGCCGAGCTGGACCACGGCGCCGGCCACGTCATCGATGACTCCTTCCGCAAGTCGATCAAGCGGGGGACCTTCGAGATGGCCGTGATCGGCATCGGCTGCGACCTCGAGAACAAGGCCATCAACTACTACCGCGACCAGGCCGCCAAGACCGACGACCCCGGCCTCAAGCAGCTGTTCACCTGGCTGGGCGAGTGGGAGGTCGGGCACCTCGAGCACCTGGTCGAGCTGGAGAAGATGATGCAGGACGAGTACTGGGCGGACCAGGGGTTCGCGCCCATGTAGTCCGGATCGCCGTCGATCGCCTAGGAATCGGGAGGGCCGGCCCGCGGGGGCCGGCCCTCGCGCATCCGGGAGCCGGGTTCACCAGGCCAGTGTCACGCCGGCCATGACCGACGTGAGCGTGGGGTCGATCCCGGACAGGCGCTGGATGTTGCCGTGGCGCCGGTACTCGAGCCGGCCCGCGACGTGGGGGCCGAAGTCCGCCTCGACGCCGCCGCCGAGGCCGCCGCCCAGGAAATCCTCGCGCCACCAGTAGCCGCCCAGGGAGCCGACGACGTACGGCCGGACGGCGCCGGTCGTGAGGTTGGCCTGCAGCAGCGCCCCCAGCAGATGGCACGCCGTGTCGCTCGCGTACCAGAACATGCCGCCGGGGCCGAGCCGTTCCGGCTCGCGGGCGTCGAAATGCGCGTAATCCAGCGCGACCGTCCAGCGCGGCGACAACTCGGACCGCCAGCGCAATCCGACCGCCAGGCCGTCCTTGCCCGGTCCCCCGTCGTCGCCGCTGGTCCCGGAGCCCAGCAGCAGCTCCACGCCGCCGGTGCGCAGCGGCCGGCTCGCGGCGGAGCCGCCGCCAGCCGCCGGCCAGTCCGGCCGCGCCCAGAGCAATTCCCATTTCGGCAGCGATGACCCGGTCACGCCGCCCACCAGCGCGCCGATGCCCGCGCCGGTTCCCGTCCCCACCAGCATCAGCATGACGGCGGCTCTGTCGTCGATCCCATCGTCGTCCATGGCGTTGAACAGGATGAGGAGTCCGGCCATGCCGAGGCTGCCGGCGATGCCGCCGGTCAGGGCGCCGGCCTTGACGCCGCCGGCGGTGCGGCGTTCCCGGAGCCAAAGCGCGGACGCGTCGCCTTCGAGGCAGGACGCCGTGGCGCCGTCCTGCTGGACCAGCGACAGGCGGACGCCGTCCCAGCCGGCGACGCGGCCTTCCCGGGTGGTCCCGTCCAGCAACGCCACCCGGACCGCGGCGCCGTCGGACAGGGCGCCGCAGACCTCGGTGAAATCCGCGGCGGCGGAGGCGGAAGCCAGCAACACGGACAGCGACAGCGTGCAGAGGATGCGGTTCAAGCTGCGCCCCTTCGCCGGCGAGCGCGGACGAGGCCCCACAGGCTCAGCACGAGCCAGGCGGACTCGATCGCCGCGCTCGACAGGTTGAAGTCGTAGTACAGCGAAATGAGGATCAGCCCGGAGCCGATGGCGTTCGCCAGCGAGTAGCGGGGATCTTCCTGGCGCAGACGGCCGGACTGCAGCAGCGCGTAGGCGGCGAGCGTCAGCGCGACGCCCAGCAGGCCGGCCACGTCCGGCGGCCCGGGGATCACGCCGGCGCCTTCGCGAAGAGGTTGCGCACGCGGGCGAGCCAGTTGCCGCGCTCGTCGATCAGGCGGCGCAGCGCCGGCAGGGCGTCGCGGGCCGCCGCGTGGCCGCAGCGTCGGCAGGCCTCGGCGTCGCGGAAGTCGGCCCAGTGGTATCTGCACACATCCGGCGTGATCACGAAGTCGGCGGTGCGGATCACCAGGGTGTCCAGCCGCAGCCGGGCGACGGCGTCGCAGCGCAGGATCACGTCCATGCCGGTGCGGTACTCGGCCTTGCAGGGTTCGAACGACGGGATGTCCACGGCGATCACCAGCTCCGCGCCCAGGTCGCGGCAGGTCTCGATCGGCACGCGGAACGGGGCGCCGCCGTCGACGATCAGCCGGCCGCCGCGGGCCAGCGGCGGGAAGACGCCGGGCACCGCGGCGCTGGCGTAGACGGCGTCGAGCAGGTCGCCCTCGCGGAACACGACGCGCTCGCCCGCGACGAGGTCCAGTCCCACGGCCGCGAACGGCAGCCTGAGCTGGGCGAAGTCGCGGGCGATGAACATCTGCGCGAGGGGGTGGCGCAGGCGCGCCTCGTCGACCAGGCTGGGGCGCGTCACGGTCTTGACGGCCAGGTACTTCTTGTGGAGCGCGTCGACCAGCTCGCGGAAGCGGCCGGCGTCCTCCTCGGCGCCGGAGCCCTTCGGGACGAAGGGCGCCCAGGTCTCCAGGAACTCGGGATCCTGCACGAAACGCGCCAGGCGCCGCCAGGATTCGGCGGCGTCCAGGGTCTCGGCGTAAAGCCCGCCGACGATGGCACCCATGCTGGTGCCGGCGATGCACGCCGGCGCGAGGCCGGCCTCCTCGAGCGCCTGCAGGACGCCGGCGTGAGCCAGACCGCGGGCGCCGCCGCTGCCCAGGGCGGAGGCCGATCACCGGCGTTGCGCTCATGCGCGGTGGCCTTTCGTTCATCGACGCGGGGAAGCCAGACCGAGCGCCAGGTGCCTGTTCAGGACGAAGCCGAGCACCCCGAGCGAATCGTAGCCGCCGACCATGAGGCGGGGCAAGGCCATCTTCGGTGCGCCCGGCGCGAACAGGCCGGGATTCGAGGCCCAGGCGCGCGCGTAGCCGGCCTCCCGCGTGGCCGCGGCCACGCGCGCGTCCCAGGTGCCGTTGGGATAGGCCAGGTCGGAGGGCAAGGAACCCGTCAGCCCGGCCAGGATGCGCCGCGACTCGGTCAGGTTCATCGCCAGCGCCTCGTCGTCGAGGTAGGTCAGCAGGACGTGGTCGTGGGAGTGGGAGCCGACCCGCGCCCACGGGCTGCGGGCCAGTTCCCGCACCTCATCCTCGGTGAGGGGGCGGAAGCGCTGCAGATGCCCGGCGGTGGCGGCGCCGTGCAGGCCGTTGATGTGCGCGAGCGCTCCGGCCACCCTGGGATGGTCCGGGTTGCCGACCCGCTTGAGGTCCACCAGCAGCCGCTCGAGGTCCTCCCAGCGGTCGCCGTCGTCGGCCGGGTGGAAGCGGTAGTCGGCGAACCCGAAGGCCGTCAGGTCGAGCCGCTCCAGGCGCAGGGCCTGCACCGGGGTCAGCACCAGGTCCGGCCAGAAGGGTCGCTGCTCCTGCACCGGGTGCGTGGAGACGAAGAAGAGCGCCGGCGCCCGGTGCGCTTCGAGCAAAGGCAGCGCCAGCTTGAGGTTGTTCACGTAGCCGTCGTCGAAGGTCAGCATCACGTTCAGGCGGTCGTGGGCCAAACGCTCCGGCGCGTCCAGATCCTCGGGCGCGATGAAGCGCGCGACGCGGCCCAGCCAGGTCAGATGGCGGTCGAAATCGGTCACGGACAGGCGCAGCCAGTTGCGGAAGTCTCCGTCCTCGCGCAGGTCGTGGTAGCAGAGGACCGCCACCACGGGGCCACTGCGGCCGCCGGCGCGGGTCAGGCTGCGGGTCAGGACCGGCTGGCCGATCACGGATTTCACGGCTTCCAGCATGGACTCTCGTTTCGAATAGTGGGGATCGATCCCCGCCATTGTAGCTTCCCCCGCGCAGGATGCCAACCCGGGCCGGCCCGGCGACGAGCGGCTGTCCCGAGTCGCGGAATGTGGTACAATGACCGGAATCCGCGGCGCGCCGCCGGGCGCGGCCGCGATGCACCCTTCGAGTCCGCATCCAGCCTGGAGGCTCCATGAGATCCCGTCCGATCACCCTCGCGGTCGCGCTGGCCGCGGTCTGCCTCGTCGTGTCGGCCGTCGCCGCCGCCCCCGCGCCTTCCGCCGCGGTGAGCCGCGCGCTCGCGGACCCCGCTTTCGCCGGTCGTGCCGCCGACGGGACCATCGCCGTCTGGGTCTGGTTCCAGGACAAGGGTCTGCAGGGGGACGCCCTCGGGCGCGCGCTGGACGACGCCGAGCGCGGCCTGGGCGAACGCGCCGCCGCCCGCCGCGCCAAGACGGCGGACGGCAGGGGCGGCCGCCTGGCCGACGTCACCGACCTGCCGCTGCACCGCCCCTACCTCGAGTCGGCGCTGGCGACCGGCGCCCGGCTGCGCCGCGAGTCCCGCTGGCTCAACGCGGCCAGCTTCGACGCGCGGCCCGAGCAGGTGCGCGCCCTGGCGGCGCTGCCCTGCGTGCGCGAGGTGACGCTGGTGCGGCGCGCGCAGCCGCGGCCCGCGCCGGCGGCGCCCGGCGCCGGGATGGCGGCGCCCGCGGACAAGGACCTGGCCTGGTCGATCGACTACGGCGGCACCCTCGCGGACCTCGAGCAGATCAACGTGCCCGCCCTGCACGAGGAGGGCGTCCACGGCCAGGGCGTGCTGGTCGGCATGATGGATTCGGGCTTCCGCACGAGCCACGTGTCGCTGTCCGGCCTGCCGGTGCTCGACCGCTGGGACTTCGTCAACGGCGACGGTGTCGTGGAGAACGAGCCGGGCGATCCGAGCACCCAGGACGACCACGGCACCAAGACGATGTCGACCGTCGGCGGCTACGATCCCGGCAACCACGTCGGGCCGGCCTGGGCGGCCTCGTTCGTGCTGGCCAAGACCGAGGACGTGTCGCAGGAGGTGCCGGCCGAGGAGGACAACTGGGTCGCGGGCATCGAGTGGCTCGACACCTTCGGCGTCGATGTGGTCAGCAGCTCGCTGGGCTACATCGACTGGTACTCGGTGTCGGACCTGGACGGCGACACCGCCGCCTGCACCATCGCGGCCGACCTGGCCGTGGGCAAGGGCATCGTGGTCTGCAACTCCGCCGGCAACGAGCGCGGCACGAGCTGGAACTCCCTGGTCACGCCCGCCGACGGCGACAGCGTGATCACCGCCGGCGCGGTCACGAGCACCGGCACCATCGCCTACTTCTCCTCGCCCGGGCCGACGGCCGACGGGCGCATCAAGCCCGACGTCTGCGCCCTGGGCTCCGGCAACCACGTCGCCAACCCCTCCGGCGGCTACACCAGCGCCTCGGGCACGTCGTTCTCCTGCCCGCTGACCGCCGGCGTGGCGGCCCTGGTGCTGTCGCGCGTGCCCTCGCTGACGCCGATGCAGGTGCGCGAGGCCATGCGCATGACGGCCGACCGCGCCGCCGCCCCGGACAACGATTTCGGCTGGGGCATCCTGGACGCCTACGCCGCGGCGCACTACTTCGGCGCCGCGATCGCCCACGCGCCGCTCGGGGACACCGAGCAGACGACGGGCTCCTACGCCGTGGCCTGCACGATCACCGACCGCGTCGCCCTGACGCCGTCGCAGCTGCTGCTGCACTGGCGGGCCGACGCCGGCGCCTGGCAGGCGGTCCAGCTCGCCGCCGCGGGCGGCGACGCCTACGCGGCGGCGATCCCCGCGCAGGCCGACGGCACCGTCGTGAGCTACTACCTGACCGCCGGCGACGTGCTGGGCATCGCCACGGCGCTGCCCGCCACGGCCCCGGCGGCGGTCTTCTCCTTCCGCGTGGGCGCGGACGTCACGCCGCCGCAGATCGCCCACACGCCGCTGGGCGACCAGCCGCTGCTGACCTGGCCGCCGCTGGTCCGCGCCACGGCGACCGACAACCTCGGTCTGGGCGGCGTCGCGGTGACGTACGACTGGAACGGCGTGGCCCAGCCGGAATTCCCCCTGGCCGACCAGGGCGCCGGCGCCTTCCAGGCGGCGTTCCCGATCGACGCCGGGTCGGTGCAGATCGGCGACGTCTTCACCTACACCATCGTCGCCGCCGACGGCGCGGCGGTCCCCAACACCGCGAGCGACGGCCCGCACGCGTTCGCGGTCATCGACGCCCTGGGCGTGGCCCTGGTCATCGACGACACGGCGACCGAACCGGGCGACCTCAAGTTCGACCAGGACAAACGCGCCCTCGCCGCGCCGGACCCGTCCAGGGCCGCCGCCGCGGACCTGGACCGCTGGCTGCGCGAGGCCGGCTACGTCACCGACGTCGTCGACGCCGGCGCCGTGAGCGCGGGCGACTTCACGGGCAAGCAGTTCGTGGTGCTGACCTGCGGCGCCAACACGGGACCCGTCGCCGACGCCGCCCTGCGCACCCTGCTGCAGGGGTGGGCCGCGGCCGGCGG
Organism: bacterium; assembly: GCA_016706845.1. Classification (GTDB taxonomy): domain Bacteria; phylum Krumholzibacteriota; class Krumholzibacteriia; order LZORAL124-64-63; family LZORAL124-64-63; genus PNOJ01. The sequence goes on along the minus strand of JADJIV010000001.1, from coordinate 25,847 downwards.
CAAGCTGCTGGTCGAGGGCGGCGAGGTGGCCTACGACGCCGTCTCCTCGCCCGGCTACCCCGACTTCGCCGCGCAGGTGCTGCACGCCGGCTCCTGGCGCAGCGACAACGCCGGCGCCCTGAACCTGGCGCCGGGCATGGCCACGCACCCTGTGGCGACGACGCCGCACGCGCTGCCCGCGTCGCTGAGCCTGAACTACGTCGGCTACGGCGACGAGGACGCCGTCGATCCCGCCGCCGACGCCACGGTGATCTACGGCACCGCCAGCTACGCCGCGTCGGCGGGCGTGATGGTCCACGACGACAATCCCGCCCCGCAGGCGGGCCAGATCGTGGTGCTGGCCCTGAACGTCGGCGCCCTGGCCGACACCACGGCCGCCAAGCATCTCGTCGAGAACGCCGCGGCGTACCTGATGGCCGACGAAGGCCAGGCGAACGCCGCGATCTCGGGCCTGGTGTGGACCGTCGCCGGCGGCGCGTACGTGCCCCTGGCGGGCGCCACCGTCGACGCCGGCGCCGGCCACACGGCGGTCACCGACGGCTCCGGCCGCTACCTCATCGCGGACCTGTACGCCGGCGCCTACAACCTGACGGCCACCAGCGCGGGCCTGAGCACGGACGTCGCGGCGGTGACGGTCGGGGAGGGCCAGGTCGCGGAGGCCTACTTCCGGCTCGTGCCGGTCGCCCAGCTGACCTACGACAACACCACGCCCGTGGCGATCCCGGACAACAACACCACGGGCATCGTCTCGATCATCCACGTCGGGGCCGCCGGCACGATCGCGGGCGTGGACGTCGACCTCGACGTGACCCACACCTGGCGCGGCGACCTGATCGTCGAGCTGGTGTCGCCCGCGGGCACCGTGGTGCGCCTGCACAACCGCAGCGGCAGCTCCGCCGACAACATCGTGGGCAACTACCCCGGGACGCTCGCGGTGGAAGGCCCCGGAGCGCTCGCGGACTTCGTCGGCGAAGCGGTCACCGGGGACTGGACGCTGCTGATCTCCGACGTGGCCGGCACCGACACCGGCACGCTGAACGGCTGGGGCCTGAACCTGACCCTGCCGACGGACCTCACCGCGGCGCCGCAGACGCCGCCCGCGGCCGTCCGTCTGCTGCCCAACCGCCCCAACCCGTTCAACCCGCGCACCGAGATCCGCTTCGAGCTCGCGCGCGACGACGCGCCGCGTCTGGCCGTCTACGACGTGCGCGGACAGCTCGTGCGGGAACTGCTGGCGGGCGAACCCCTGGCCGCGGGCCCGCACGCCGTGGTCTGGGACGGGCGCGACGATGCCGGTCATGAGGCCCCGAGCGGCCTCTACCTGGCGAGGCTGCTCGCCGAGGGCGTGCGTCTGGAGCGGAAGTTGCTGCTGGCCCGTTGACCGCGCACGCCGCAGCTGCGGCGCGGCGGACAATCGACCTTTTGCGGGGGCGCCCTCGACCGGGCGCCCCTTTGACGGCGCCCGCCCCCTTTGACCGTACGCCTCGGATCCGCTATCCTCCCGGCACACACCCTCCCGGAGAGCGAGTCCCGATGTCCTCTGCCAATGCCCGGTCCCGCGCCAATACCCGCTACGTCTGCGGCAATTGCGGCCACGAGGAGCTGCGCTGGCTGGGCCAGTGCCCGCAGTGCCGCGAGTGGAACTCCTTCGCCGCCATCGCGACGACGGCCCCCGCCGGCAAGGGCAAGGGCGGCGGCTTCACCCGCGTGCGGCCCGAGGCCGCGGCGACGCGGGCGGAACTGGCGCCGGTCGCCCTGTCCCGCGTCGCCACCGCCGCGAACGAGCGCATCTCCGTGGAGCCGCAGGAGGTGGCGCGCATCCTCGGCGGCGGCCTGGTCGCCGGCTCGGTCGTGCTGCTGGGCGGCGAGCCCGGCGTCGGCAAGTCCACGCTGCTGACCGGGCTGGCGCTGAACTGGGTGCGCGCCGGGGTGCGCGTCCTGTACATCGCCGGCGAGGAGTCGCCGTCGCAGATCCGCATGCGCGGCGAACGGATGGGCTTCGACCCGCGGGCCGGCGAGGGCTTCCACATCCTGGACGACGTGGACCTGGAGCGTCTGCTGGGCGCGATGTACGCCGACCGCGAGGCCCACCCGGGTCCCTGCGTCGTGATCGCCGACTCGATCCAGACGCTGCACTCCGGCGACATCGACGCCTTCCCGGGCAGCGTCGGCCAGATCCGCTACTGCGGCGGCGTGCTCGCCGACTTCGCGCGCACGACCCTCTGCCCGGTCTTCCTGGTGGGCCACGTCACCAAGTCGGGCGACCTCGCCGGTCCCAAGCTGCTCGAGCACATGGTCGACACCGTCCTGTACTTCGAGGGCAGCGGCGGCGGCGCGCTGCGCATGGTGCGCGCGGTGAAGAACCGCTTCGGCGCGACCGGCGAACTGGCCCTGCTGGAGATGCGCGGCGACGGGCTCGTGCCGGTCACCGACGCCGGGGCGCTGTTCCTGGGCGACCGCCGCGGCGGCGAGCCCGGCACCTGCGTCGGCGTGGTGCGCAACGGCTCGCGGATGTTCCTGACCGAGGTGCAGGCCCTGGTGTCGCCGGCGCGTTACGGCACGCCCCAGCGCGTGGTGCAGGGCGTGGACAGCAAGCGCGTGGCCCTGCTGGCGGCGATCCTGGAGAAGCGGGCCGGGTTGGACCTGGCGGGCTGCGACATCTTCGTCAAGGTCGCCGGCGGCGCGCGGCTGGAGGACCCGGCCGCGGACCTGGCCGTGATCACGGCCCTGGCTTCGTCGCTGCGCGAGATCCCCGTGCCGCTGGACACCCTGGTGCTGGGGGAGGTGGGCCTCACCGGCGAGGTGCGCGACGTCATCGACCGCAAGAACCGGCTGCGCGAGGCGGCCCACCACGGTTTCAAGCGCGTGGTCGCGGCGCGCAACCCGCGCACGCCGCGCACCGAGCAGGGCATGGCCGTGCTGGCGGCCGCCACCGTCGACGAGGCGGTGGCCCTGGCCCTGCAGCCGCCCGACCGCAGCCGCGCCGCCGCGGCGAAGGAGTGAGCGTGGTCGACCTGCACCGGCCGCCGGCGGTCCCCCTGCACGTGATCGTGGTCGCCGGCGGCGAAGGGCACCGCGCCCGCACCGGCGGCGACGAGGCGCCCAAGCAGTTCCAGCTCGTCGGCGGTCGGCTGCTGCTGCTGCGGGGGCTGGACGCCTTCCTGTCGTTGCCCGGCGCCGCCTCGGTGACCGTGGCCGCGCCGCCCGCCTGGCAGGCCGTGGTGCACGAGGCCCTGGCCGCGACGACCGCGCTGCCGGCGGCGGTGTGCGACGGGGGCGCGACCCGCACGGCCTCGACCGGGCTCGCGGCCGAGACGCTGCTGCACGCGTTCGACCCGCGCGACGGCGACCTCGTGGCGGTCCACGACGCCGCCCGCCCCTGGGTCACCGCGGAACTGATCGGGCGGCTCGCCGCCGCGGCCGCGGCCCACGGCGGCGCGGTGCCGGGCGTCGAGGTGACCGACACGATCGTCGCGCTGGACGACCCGGACGACGGCGCCTGCGGCCTGCGCTACCTGCCGCGCGACGGCCTGCGCGCGCTGCAGACGCCGCAGGTCTTCCGCTGGCGGCCCTTCCTGGAGGCGCACCGCTGGGCCCGCGCGAGCGGCGCCGCGTTCACCGACGACGGCGGGCTGCTCGCGGCCCGCGGCCTGCCGCCGGTGCTGGTGCCCGGCGAGCCGGGCAACCGCAAGATCACCACCGCCGAGGATCTCGCGGCCGCCCGCGCCCGCGCCGGGGATCCGACGTGAACGGAGCCTGTGCGTCCTGCGGCGCCGACGGCGGTCACCGGCTGCACGCGGCCCGCGAGATGATGTTCGGCCTGGGCGGCGCGTTCACCTACCGCGAGTGCGGCGGCTGCGGCTGCCTGGAACTGCTGGACCCGCCCGCCGATCCGGCTCCTTACTACCCGGCGGACTATTACTCCTACCGGCGCCCGCCCGACGCCGCCTGGAGCGGCTGGACGCGTGGCTGAAGCGCCGCCGCGCCCGCGCCTGCCTCGAGGGCGGCGATCCGCTGGGCGCGCTGCTCACGCGCGCCTTCGGCGAGCCGGCGCAGCTGCGCTGGATGCGCCGGCTGGGGATCGGGCGCGGCGACGCGGTGCTGGACGTGGGCTGCGGCGCGGGCGAGCTGCTGCGCGAGCTGCAGCGCGACGGCTTCCGCCGGCTGGCCGGCATCGATCCCTACCTGCCCGCGGATCTCGACCTCGGCCAGGGGCTGGTCGTGCGTCGCGAACACCTCGCCGACGTGACGGAGCGCCACGATCTGGTCATGCTGCACCACGTGCTCGAACACCTGCCCGACCAGCGCGGGGTCTTCATGCAGCTGCGGCGCGTGGTGAAGCCGGGCGGTGGACTGCTCGTGCGCGTGCCGTTGGCCGACTCGCTGGCCTGGCGGCGCTACGGCGCCGACTGGGTGCAGCTCGACGCGCCGCGCCACCTCGTGCTGCACACGCGGCGCAGCCTGGAGCGGCTGGCCGCCGCCGCGGGCTTCGCCCTGCTGGGGCGCGAGGACGACGGCACCGCCTTCCAGTTCTGGGGCAGCGAGCAGTACCGACGCGGCATCCCGCTGCGCGATCCCCGCTCCCACGCCGCCGATCCCCGCCGCTCAGCGTTCACCCGCGCCGAACTCGACGGCTTCGCCCGGGAGGCGGCGCAGGCCAACCGGGACGGCGAATCGGACCAGGCGGCCTTCTTCTTCCGGCGCGACAGGAACCCCTGATCGGCCGCTTCGGACAGGACAGGGTTGCCGTCACGGCGCCACTTCCCGTATAATGAGAGCAATAAAGTCCACGATCGGCCCGTCCACGCCGACCACGCCGACCACGCCGCGAGGGAGTAGCATGTCATTGAACTAATAACAAGATAAAGGTCGCGGAGGGTCCTGCCGGCGCTGGCGCTGCTCGCCGGTGTGCGCGCCACCGCCCAGGCCGACTACTCCGTCCTGTGCCTGTCGGCCGCTCCCGAAGCCTACGTCGAGGAACTGATTGTTCCCTACGGCCAGGACTTCGATCTCTACGTCATCCTGGCCGGCCCCGTCGTCGGTGAGCCGCTGCCCTGGCGGCTCGATACCGTCGACTGGGCCGTGCTGGGGAGCTGCTGCGGCGGTTCGCCCGCCTTCCTGATCGGATCGGAACTCGGGGGCGCCCCGCTCTCCCACGACGGGGATCCCGTCATCGGTGTGCGCACCACGTCGGCCGGCTGCGTCCAGCAGGACGTGATCACCCTGGCGAGACTGAGCTTCACCTGGGTCTACGAGCCGACCGGTCCGTTCTTCCTCGGCGCGGCCGCACTTGCGCCGGCCTTCTCCTGCGACGACACCGCGCAGTTCCTCAGCGGACGATCGCTGCGGATCGTGCCGACCGGCATCACCCCGGCGGTTTCGTCGAGTTGGGGAGAGGTCAAGGCGCTTTTCCGTGACTGATACGGACGTCCGCGTCAGTCGCCGAGCCCTGAGCGGTAGCGGCCGCTGACGGCATCCTTGTAGACCTTCACCTGTCGGTACAACTTGAGGCCGACCCGGCCCGCCGCGACCTCACGGAAGAGGTGGTCGAGGCAGCCGGCGAGGTCGTCCATCTGCTCGCCGATGCTCTCGAGGCGCGCGTGCAGGGCGGATTCGTCCGTGGCGCCGCCGGCGGTGGAGAGTTCCTCGCGGATGTGGTAGAGCTTGAGGGCGAGGACCGTGATGCGGTCGATGATGCTGCCCGGGGACTCGGAGTTCAGCGGCGCACCGGCGCGGGGCAGGTCCGGCGCGCGCGAACACGCCCATGATCTCCACGTCCAGAGCCTCGATGGCCTGCACGCGGCGGGCGTTGGAGGCGTCGATCGAGCGCTTGGCGGCGGCCAGCACCTCGTCGCCGGCGCCGTGGGCGCGGCTGCGGTCTTCCTCGTGCCACTGGAAGGTGTTCACGAGCTGCAGCCGCTCGGAGATGCCGGCCCAGCCGTGGTGTTCGGGCGCCAGGAGGTCCAGCGCATCCTGCCACGAGGCCAGTTGCGGCTCGTGCAGGTGCCAGCGGTCGATGACGCGCCACAGGATGGGCAGCAGCGCGGAGGACTCCGGCCGGGCGCCGGGCCGCGGGGCGACGTTGGTATCCGGGTGGGTCATCTTGCCTTCCCCGCCGGGGCCGGACTCGGTCGTGGGCGCGCTTACTGTAGGATACGGGAGCGGAAGCGGCAAGGCCGTCCACCGGAGCCGCCCCCCTGCCGGGAGGGACGATGACGCGAACGACCACGGTCCCGCTGCTCCTGCTGCTGTTCGCGGCCGCCGCAGGGTGTCCGCCGCGGACCTCGCGCACCCTGCGGATCTCGTGCCGCTGCACGCGGCGGTGGGCGACACCGTCGACGCCGGCGAGGCGGCCCGCTGGGGCCTCTTCCCCGACGTGACGGGCCTGACGAGCGCCGTGTTCGTGCCCGGACCGCGCGGCGGCTTCCTGGCGCGGTTGCAGGTCGCCGGCGACCCGCCCGGCTCGACCGCGAGCGCAACGTGCCGCGGGCGCTGTGGGAGCGGTGGCGCCGCAGCCTCGACGCCGGCGAGGCCGTGGACGGGGCCCCGCCGGAGGTGAACCGCGCGACCGCGGTCTGGCCCGAAGTGCCCCTGCCGGCCCCCGCCGAGCGACCCGCCGGGCCGCGGCCCGGGTTGCCCGCACCCGCCGGCGGGCCGCCGGGACCCTGGCTCCTGCTGGCCGATCTCGGCTGGAAGCACGCCACCACCGCGTTCGGCGACTACTTCACCGACATGCTGCGCGTCTCGCTCGCGCTCGGCCTGCCGCTGGGCGAGAACTTCCTGGCCACCGCCGGCCTGCAGCTGGGACTCGGCGACCTGCAGGACGACTTCGAAGACCTGACGGGCAACGGCCGCGCGGCCCACTACGGGCTGGAGCTCGGCGCCCGGGCGCTGCTGCCGGTCGGCGAGCGCACGGACGCGGTGCTGGGCGTGCGCGGCGGTTACTACCTGCGGTCCCTGCGCTGGGGCGGCACGCTGTTCTGGGGCTACGGGACGGTCTACCAGAGCGGTTCGCTGGTGCGCGAGATGTCCGACTGGGGCGGCGGCCTCGACGTCGGCCTGCGCCGGCGGCTCGGCGACCCGGGCTCGCGCCGCTGGCTCGCCGCGACCCTGCACGCCGAGACCTGCGCCGCCGACCCGGTGCTCCTGCAGGACGCGACCAACGGCAACCGGCTGCTCGCCGACGATCACGACGACTGGATCGGCGTGTCCGTCGGCCTGATCATGGGCATCTGATCCCGCGCGAGGTTTTCGTGGCGCCCCGGCGGGCCGCTCGTTACGATGGGCCGATGCCGGTGGCCGCACCGCCCGTCCGCGCTCCCGAGGAGGTCCCATGTCCCCCTGGATGTCCGAACTGATCGCGATCGTGATCCTGCTGGCCGTGGTGGCGTTCGTGATCGCCCGCCTGCCGAGGATCGACCTGGGCCACGATCCGGGCTTCCGCGCCCGCCGCGTCTGGAACTGGCTGCCGCTGGGCCTCACCTACGCGCTGCTCTACATGGGCCGCTACAACCTGACCGTCAGCAAGGGCGCCTTCGAGGAGATCGCCAGCGGTTCGGGCGGCTCGCTGATGGGCAACACCGACTTCGGCGTGATCTTCGGCGTGGGCACCGTGGTCTACGGCTTCTCGTTCCTGCTCAACGGCCCCCTGACGGACCGCTTCGGCGGCCGCAAGGCGATGCTCGCCGGCACCGGCGGCGCCGTGGTGATGAACATGCTGATGGGCCTGGCGACGTGGTCCCTGCTGCACCAGGGACCCCTGTCGGCCTTCCTGGCCAGGAACTTCGTGCCGGTCTTCGCGGTGCTGTACGCGCTGAACATGTACTTCCAGAGCTTCGGCGCCGTGGCCATCGTCAAGGTCAACGCCTCGTGGTTCCACGTGCGCGAGCGGGGCGTGTTCGGCGCGATCTTCGGCATCCTGATCTCGCTGGGCCTGTACTTCGCCTACGACGTGGGCAAGCTGATCCTCAAGGGGATGGGCCTGATCTGGGTCTTCCTGATGCCGGCGCTGCTGCTGGCGATCTTCTGGGTGATCGACGTCCTCGTCGTGCGCGACAAGCCGTCGGAGACCGGGCACCTGGATTTCGACACCGCCGACGCCACCGCGGGCGATGCGGGGCCGCAGATGGGGCCGGCCAAGGTGTTCAAGATGATGCTGGGCAACTCCGTCATCATGACCATCGCGCTGATCGAGTTCTGCAGCGGCTTCCTGCGTCAGGCCATCATGCAGTGGTACCGCACCTTCGCCAAACAGACCGACGCCGCCCTGCACCTCGGTTCCGGCTTCGTCAACGAGCACTGGGGCATGCTGCTCTGCTGCGCCGGCATCCTGGGCGGCGTGGTGGCCGGCACGGTGAGCGACCACGCGTTCCAGTCGCGGCGCGGGCCCGTCGCCGCGGTCCTGTACGGCGTGCTGCTGCTGGGGGCGGTCGTGCTGATCTTCACCTACCAGACGCCGCTGGTGGGCTGGCTGGTGGTGCTGATGTCGATGGCCGTCATCGGCGTGCACGGCATGCTGTCGGGCACCGCGAGCATGGACTTCGGCGGCAGCCGCAACGCCGGCATGGCGGTCGGCATCATCGACGGCTTCGTCTACCTCGGCACCGCCGTGATGTCCTTCACGTACGCCGCGGTGCTGCCCAAGGAGCAGCTCGACGCGGCCGGCAAGATCGCCGGGCCGGCCACCAACCCCGACAACTGGCTGGCGTGGCCCCTGGCCATGGTGCCGCTGGCGGTCATCGGGCTCGTCCTGTCGGCCCGGGTCTGGAACGCCAAGCCGCGCCAGGGTGGCGCGGCCCATTGACCGACACCGCAGCGAGGTGCATCGCGTGAACCGGATCCTGTTGATCGTGCTGGCCGCACTACTGGCCGCCGCGACCGCGGCGCCGCCGAAGGCGTCGCGGAAGCGTCGCAGAACCGGCGCCGGCTTCATGATCGTCGCCGGCGACACCATCTGGCTGACCGATCCCGTGCTGGTGTTCGGCACGCGCGTGCCGGCGGCGCTGCCCGCCGGCGAGCGCGATGTCACGGTCCTGGACGCGGGAGAGGCCGCGTTGCTGCCCGTGCGCGCGCCGGCGGAATTGCTGGCGGCGGCGCCCGGGGTGGCCGCCGGGCAGCGCCAGCTCTACGGGACCCAAGCGGACCTCTCGATCCGCGGTTCCACGTTCGAGCAGGTCCGCGTGCTGCTTTCCGGCATGGACGTGGGCGATCCCCAGACCGGCCACCACGCGCTCGACCTGCCGCTCTCCCTGACCGATCTGGCACGGCTGGAGGTGCTGTCCGGGCAGGGTTCGGTCCTGGCCGGCGCAGGCGCGTTCGGAGGCGTGGTCAACGCAGTGCCGCGCGCGCCGGCCGCCGTGCGTGGCGGCGCGGCCGCGGTGACCGCGGGCGGCGACGAGACGCGCGGCGCGCGGCTGCGGCTCGACGCGGGACGCGGCGACGTCCTGGGCCTGGACGCGGCGGGCTGGCTCTCCGGCGACTGGTTCCGCACCGACGGGGACCGGCCGGGCACCGACGCCGAGAACCTGACCGTGGCGACGCGCGGCACCGCGACGGCGCACGGCGCGGAGATCGACCTGCTGGCGGGATTCGCGCGCCGCGAGTTCGGCGCGCTCGACTTCTACGCGCCTTTCCCTTCCGGCGAGCGCACCGAGACGACGTTCGCCGGCCTGATCGTGCGTCGCCCCTTGTCCGCCCGCGCCGTGATCGAGCAGCGCCTGTACGGGCGCCGTCACGAGGACCGCTTCGTGCTGTTCCGCGATGATCCGGCCCGTTACACCAACGACCACCTCAACCGGCGCGCGGCGAGCGAGACGCGCCTGTCCGTCGACCTGGGAGCGGGCCTGACGGCCGCCGCGGGTCTGGACGCCGGTTACGAGGACCTGGACAGTCGGGGCGTGCGCGCGGGCGTCGCGGTCGCGGCCCTGGGCCGCCACGACCGGCGCCACGCGGCCGGCGCCCTGGAAATGGCCTGGCGCCGCGGCGCCTGGCGGGCCACGGCCGGCCTCCGCCGCGACGCCTGGTCGCAACAGGATCCCGCGACGACGCGCACCGCGGCGTTGCGCTGGCAGATCGATCCCGCGGTCGCCCTGCGGGCCTCGGCGGGTTCGGTCCTGCGCATCCCCACGTTCACCGAGCTCTACTACGAGGATCCCGCCAACCGCGGCGACCCGCACCTGCAGCCGGAGCACGGCTGGGCCTGGGACCTCGGCGCGACCGTGGCCTCGGGGCCGTGGACCCTCGACTGGTCGGTGTTCGAGCGTCACGAGGAGGACCTGATCGACTGGGTCCGACCCGCGAGCGCGCCGACACAGCCCTGGCTCGCGCGCAATGTGGCGAAGGGCCGCGTCCGCGGCTGGACCCAGTCCTACGGGCTGACCACGCCCCGCGGCGACGCGCTGGCCCTGCACCACACGATCTTCGAAGCGGAGCGTTCCCTGCCGCCGGGCGACGTCGCCAAGTACGCGATGCTGGTTCCGCGGCACCTGCTGGCGGCCTCGGCGACGATCCCGGTCGAACGCGGCGTCACGCTCGGCGTCCAGGCGCGCCATCGCAGCCGCGCGGGCGATCGCGGACACGTCATCGTGGATCTGCGCACCACCCTGACCCGGGGCGACTGGTCGCTGTCGGCGGACCTCGTCAACGCCTTCGACAGGGAGTACCAGGAGATCCCCGGCGTCCCGCTGCCGGGACGGCTGGTCGCCGCGACGTGCGCGCTTGCGTTTTGAGGAGATCGCAGATCCGGACCGTGGGCCGCGGCAATTTCATCAACCTGTTATAAAATAACAACATCCAGTACGAGCCGATCACCGGAAGCGTAATTTTTTGCATTTGTGTAAATTGATAATGCACATTTCGTTATCATCGTGATAACATCTCATCATGGTTTCGGATCTATTCGCATGGACCATTCCATTGGTCATGTGCGACCTGATCCGGGGCCGGACAGCGCACCTCACATCGGGGTACGCACGGGGTTCAGTCATTTCGAAGGGGTTTCACCATGCGCAACTTGTTGAAGCTGCTGTCCGTGGCGGCCGTGCTGGTCCTGGCCGCGAGCCTCGCGGCCGCCGGCACGCTCCAGACCACCTCCAAGGACAGGATCGAGAAGGATTCCTACATCGGCATGGACCGCGGCATGCTGGACTGCAGCGGCCAGATCGAGCTGCTCGACGGCGTCACCTCCTACGGGACCAACGTCGGCGCCGTGAACAACGTCAGCATGTACGGCTGCAGCACCTGGAGCGAGACCGGCGGCGAGGTCGTCTACCACATGTATCTGGACGGCTGGTACGACTGGGCGATGGTCATCAACATGAACGGCTGCGACCTCGACATCGCCGTGCTGAACATGTGCGACGAGGACCTGGGCTGCATCGGCGTTGTCGACAGCAGCGTCAACGGCATCAACGGCTGGACGGGCGACGTCTACTTCGTCGTCGACGGCTACGGCGCCGCCTGCGACTTCGACATCACCGTCACGCTGACCCCGTACGTGCCGCCGGTGCCGGTGGCCTTCTGCGATCTCGTCCAGGCCGTCGACGGCGTCGGCATCTTCTCGGGCGACACCTGCGACGGGCAGAACCTCGTCTCCGAGCTCGACTGCATCTCCTACGCCGAAGCCGGGTTCGAGCACTACTACGCGGTCACCATGCCCGCCGGCTCGAGCTTCACGGTGGACCTGGTGCACTCCGTCGACAGCGCCATCTGGGTGCTGGACGCCTGCGCCGAGCCCTTCACCTGCCTGGCCGGCGCCGACGAAGTCTATCCCGACACCGGGGAGTTCGTCAGCTACGCCAACCCCGGCGCTGACACCGTCGTCTACCTGGTGATCGACAGCTACGGCGCCGATTCCTGCGGCCCGTACGAGTTCACGTTCACGCCGGCGGGCGGGGCCGTGGCCAACGAGGTCATGAGCTTCGGCGGCGTGAAGGCCCTGTTCAAGTAGAGTTCTGGTTTCGAGATTGTCCCTAGCAGAGGCGAGGCCCCGCGGCCTCGCCTCTGCCGTTTTCTCCAGAACGCGTACTTCAGCTCGTGCCGCCGGTTCACCTTCAGCGCCGCGGTCTCCACGCCGCCCTCGTAGTACCGGCTCCAGCTCTCCGGCAGATCGATCCGTGTCCGGAACAGCCGCTCGCCCAGGACATCCTGAACCGTCAGGATCCGGTCGGCGCTCCCGCAGCATCGCCGGCGTCTCCGGCGGCCCGTTCTCCCACCGCCGCTTGACGTTGTTGCGCCAAACCTGCAGCACCGCCAGCTTCTCCGCCGACGCCTGCCGGCGCTTCGACCAGGCGATCGTCTCGCGCTTGTGCGCCGCCGTGCTGTGGCGGATCAGCAGGTCCAGCAGGTTCACCTCCCACAGCGAGTTGTGCTGATCACGATGCTCCTTGCCCGGCGTGATCCGGTGCTCTACGCCGCATGACAGATGTGCCATCGCTCTCGGATAAGCCGGATGATCGTCGCTGCGGATCACGACGCGATCCGCTCCCCGCGTCACGACGTCCAGCAGTTCGGCCATGCCCCGGCGGATGGCTTTCGGGTCCGGGCGACCCAGCGAAGCCTCGAGCTCGGCCCGGCGCCGTTTCTGCCGCTCTGTCATGCGCCCTTTGCGCCTCAGTGGGCTGTCGGTATGGAACAGGAAGTAGCCGGTCGCGGGGTCGACGGCCACGTTGTGATGGAAGGGGAAGTACTGGCTCCACTCGAAGGTCTCGAAGCCGTCGACGACGATCTCGGGGGTGGGACCGATCTGCTGCAGCTGCTTGGCGTGGAACAGCAGGCAGTGGCGGCCGAGGCGGGAGGCCTGGCGCTGGACGGTGGAAGCAGCGACATGCTCCGCCCTGGCGGACTGGCGGTTGCACATCGAACCGACCAGTGTCATGAACAGTCTGGACATCAGGTCGGGACGCTTCTGCCAGTAGGTGGAAAGGTCTGTGCTGGAAGTTGCGGCCGCAGCGGCGTGAACCGCTGGATACGCCTGGGGGCGCGCGGGTGAGCCTTGCGCTTGGCGCCAGGCGGGCTAACCTGTTGGTGGAAAAAGGCAGTCGGGGTTGGGGCAGTGGGGCGGTTGCCAGCCGGGGGTGTTGGTGGTCATGTCCCCGGCGCGGCAATGACCGCGCCAGGGACAATTACAGAGTCAGAACCCAAGTAGATCCGATGCGGCGCGCAATCGCCGAACAGGACGGGCCCCGGGAGCGATCCCGGGGCCCGTTTCCGTTGGGTGGCGGCCATCATCCGGCGGCGCCGGCTCCGGCCCGGAAGATGTCGGTCCGCTGCCAGGCTCCGCGCCGGAAGCGCCAGTAGAGCAGCACCGCCTCCAGCGCGTAGCAGCCCGCCCCGCCCAGCCAGGCCACGCGCACGTCGCCGCCGCCGCGGACCACCAGCAGCCAGGTCAGCGGCAGGAAGATGCCCCACATGACCACCGCGGTGATCAGCAGCACGGACCGCGTGTCGCCGGCGCCGGTCAGCAGGCCGCTGCCGACCATCCGCATCCCGTCGCCGATCTGGAAGACCGACGCCACCAGCGCCAGGCCGGCCCCGAAGGCGAGGATGGCGGGATCGGGGGTGAAGATGCGGAAGATGCCGCCGCGGAACGCGTAGAAGATCACCGCCAGGATCAGGCAGTAGAGCAGGCCCATCTTGTACACCTGCCGGCCGTAGCGCGCCGCCACGTCGGGACGCCCGGCGCCGACCCAGTTGCCCACCAGCACGGCGCCGGCCGAGGTCAGGCCCCACATCGGCATGAACGAGAAGGAGAGCAGCTGCACGGTGATCTGGCTGGCCGCGAGCTGGATGGCGCCGGCGCGGCCGACCAGCACGGTGAACAGGCTGAACGAGCACATGTCGATGAAACCCTCGAGCGTCGACGGCAGCCCCACGCGCACCATGTTGCGCAGCGCCCCGAAGTCCGGCCGGCGCGGCACATGGATGCGGTAGCGCCGGCGCTGGTCGCGGTCGGCCAGGATGACCGCGGCCATCAGCACCGTGTTGACCACCACGCTGATGCTCGTGGCGATGGAGGCCCCGGCGATGCCCATCGCCGGTACCGCCAGCAGGCGCCGGCCGCCGACGGGCAGCCCTTCCCAGCCGAAGATCAGCCAGAGGTCGAGCACGGCGTTGAGCGCGTTGGCGAAGATCGCGATCCACATGGGGGTGCGCACGTCGCGCCGGCCCTGGAAGTAGCCCAGCAGCGCGAACCCGACCTGCGTGAACACCGCGCTGAGGGTCCGCCAGCGGACGTAGGTGTAGGTCGCCTCGACGACGTCGGGCGGGTTGCCCGTCAACCGCAGCAGGGGCAGGCTGAAGTATCCGAGCAAAGTCAGCAGCAGGCCGGTGACGAGCGACAGGTGGATGGCCTGCCAGGTGTAGTGGCCGACGGCCTCCTCGTCGTCGCCCTTGCCGTGGGCCTGCGCCACGAAGGTGCCGTTGATGCGGCTGAGGTTGTTGAACAGGCTGTAGGCGGCCCAGGTCAGCACGCCGCCGAGGCCCGCGGCGCCCAGGGCCAGGCTGGAGAAGCGGCCCAGGAAGATGGTGTCGACGGTCCACATCATGGTGTGCGAGATCATCGACATCACGATGGGCGAGGCCAGCACGACGATCTCCCGCGCGTGGTGGATGCGCCAGGGACCGCCGGTGGGCGCGTCGCCGCCGTGGGGGAGGATCGGGTGGCCGTTCATGGTCCGCCGGACCATAGCCCCCTGCGGACGGGGAGACAAGACCAGCCGCGCGACCGGACGTACGACCGTCGCGGGCCGTCGCGGCCGGACGGTTGACCGCCGCGGACCGTTTCGCTACGTTGCGGGCGGCTTCGCCGACCCGCGCCCCTCGCAACCCGAGGAGCCCGCCATGCCGCGACCGGTGCTCCCCGCCGCCGGACCCCTGCGGGGGACGGCGTGCGTTCCCGGCGACAAGTCCCTGTCCCACCGCGCCGCGCTCTTCGCGCCGCTGGGCGACGGGACGGCGCGCGTGCGCGGCTTCCTGCGCGCGCAGGACACGCTGCGCACGCTGGCGGCGGTGCGCGCGCTCGGCGCCGACGTGCACGACGACGGCACGACGTTGCTGATCGCACCCGGCGCCTTCCCCGCGACCGGACCGGCCGCGCGCGGCGCGCCGCTGCTGGAGATCGACTGCGGCAACAGCGGCACCACGGCCCGCCTGCTGCTCGGCCTGCTGGCCGGCCGGCGGGTGCGCGCGCGTCTGGATGGGGACGCCTCCCTGCGGGCGCGGCCGATGGGGAGGGTCGTGGATCCCCTGCGCGCCCTGGGCGCCGACATCGCCTACGCGGGCGCCGAGGGCCGGCTGCCCGCGATCGTGACCGGGGCGGCGCTGCGCGGCGGCGTGCACGCGATGGGCGCGCCCTCGGCCCAGGTGGCCTCGGCCCTGCTACTCGCCGCCCTGTCGTCGTCGGCGCCGGTGACGGTGCGGGGGTGTCGCGGCGCCCGCGACCACACGCCGCGCCTGCTGGCGGCCATGGGCGCCGACCTCGCCGGCTGGGAGCCCGGCGCCGACGAGGTGTCGCTGCGTCCCGGCCCGCCGCTGCGCGCCGTCGACCACGGCATCCCGGCCGATCCCTCGTCCGCCGCCTTCCTGCTGGGCGCCGCCGCGCTCGTCCCGGGCAGCCGCGTGACCGTGCCCGGCGTCCTGCTGAACCCGACGCGCTGCGGCTTCCTGGCGGTGATGCGGGAGATGGGTGCGGACCTGGCTGTCGCCACGGACGCCGGCGGCGCCGAGCCGACCGGGGCCGTGACCGTCAGAGCCGGCGCCCTCAACGCGGTGCGGATCGATGGCGCCGCGCGCGTCGCCACGCTCATCGACGAGCTGCCGCTGCTGGCCGTGCTGGCGGCGCGGGCCCGGGGCACTTCGATCCTGCGGGACGCGGCTGAACTGCGCGTCAAGGAGTCCGACCGGCTCGCCGCCGTGGCGGCCGGGCTGCGCGGGCTGGGCGTCGCGGTCGTGGAGCACCCCGACGGGCTGGACATCGTCGGCGAGCCCGACGGCTTCCCGGCTCCCGGCCCGGCGGCGGTCGCCACGCACGGCGACCACCGCATCGCCATGGCCTTCGCCGTGGCCGGCCTCGCATCCCGCGCCGGGATCGTCCTGGATGACGACGACTGCGTGGCGGTGTCGTTCCCGGACTTCTTCGCGGCGTGCGCGGCGCTCGCGGACGGCGGGTCGCCCGGTTGACCGCCGGGGTCGGTTCGGGTACGTTGCAGCCTCACGCGGGCCGGAGCCGCCCGACCGAACGATGTGGAGAGAAGTCATGCGCTGCCTGCACGCGGGCGAAAGCCACGGACCGGCCCTCGTCTCGATCATCGAGGGTTTCCCCGCCGGCGTGCCCCTGGCCGAGCGGGACCTCGACGTCGAGCTGGGACGCCGTCTCGAGGGCTACGGCCGCGGGATCCGTGCGCAGACGATCGAGACCGACGCCTGCCGCGTCCTGGCCGGGTTGTGGAAGGGCCGCACCCTGGGCTCGCCCTTGGCGGTGCTGATCGAGAACCGGGACTTCGCGCGGCGCGACGGCGCGCCGCACCCCGACTGGCCGGCCCCGCGGCCGGGGCACGCCGACCTGCCGGGCCGGCTGCGCTACGGCTACGACGGCTTCGCACCGGTGGCCGAGCGGGCCAGCGCCCGCTCGACGGCGGGCGTGGTGGCGGTCGGGGCCTGCGCCAAGACGCTGCTCAAGCAGCTGGGCATCGAGGTCTGGAGCCACACCGCGCGGGTCGGCGACGTGGCGGCCGCGGACGTCGCGCCGACCCTGGCCCGCCTGCGCCGCGTGCGCGCCGGCACCCCGCTGCGCTGCCTCGACCGCCGCGCCGAGGCGCTGATGGTGGCGGCCGTCGACGCGGCCGCGGCCGCCGGCACCACCCTCGGGGGCGTCGCCGAGATCGTGGCCTTCGGCGTGCCGGCGGGTCTGGGCACCTACGTGCAGCCCGACCGGCGGCTGGACGCGCGCCTGGCCGGGGCGCTGACGGGTATCCCGAGCGTCAAGGCCGCCGAGATCGGCGACGGCGTGGCCGTCGCCGCCCGCGACGGACGCTCGGCCCACGACGAATTGTTCCCCGACGGGAGCGGCGGCGCGCGGCGCACGACGAACCGCGCCGGCGGTCTCGAGGGCGGCGTCACCAACGGCGAACCCGTGCGGGTGCGGGCCTTCGTCAAGCCGATCTCCACCCAGCGGGCGGGCCTGCAGAGCGTCGACCTGCGCACGGGCCGGGCCCGGCGGGCCTCCTGGGTGCGCTCCGACACCTGCGTGGTGGCGGCCGCCGGGGTGGTGGCCGAGGCGGTCGTGGCCTGGGAACTGGCCTGCGAACTCGTGGCGGTGCTGGGCGACGTCCCGCTGCCGGAACTGAAATCCCGACTCCGCGCGCTGCGCGACCGACAGGAACGGCATGACTCCTACGACCAGGCCCCCGACGACCTGCCCCGCGGCGACTTCCTGCCCGTGCTCAGGGAGCGCGGCTTCTTCAAGCAGTGCACCGACGAGGCCGCCCTGACCGAGCTGCTGGCGAACGAGAAGGTCACCGGGTACATCGGCTTCGACCCCACGGCCGACTCGCTGCACATCGGGTCGCTGCTGCAGATCATGCTGCTGGTCCACCTGCAGCGCCACGGGCACCGGCCCATCGCCATCGCCGGCGGCGGCACGGCCCTGGTCGGTGATCCCTCGGGCAAGACCGAGCTGCGCAAGCTGCTGACCCTCGAGGACATCGAGGCCAACCTCAAGGGCATCAAGGCCCAGATCGCGCACTTCGTGAGCTTCGGCGACGGCCCCGGCATCGACGGGCTGCTGCTGAACAACGCCGACTGGCTGGTGGGCTGGAGCTACCTGGACTTCCTGCGCGAGGTCGGCCGCCACTTCAGCGTCAACGTCATGCTGTCGCGCGAGTCGGTGAAGCAGCGCCTGGAGACCGGCCTGAGCTTCATCGAGTTCAACTACATGATCCTGCAGGCCTACGACTTCATGGTCCTGAACCGCGACTACGGCTGCCGCCTGCAGATGGGCGGCGACGACCAGTGGGGCAACGTCGTCTCGGGCGTGGACCTGACCCGGCGCATGAACCGCCAGGAAGTCTTCGGGCTGACCTCGCCGCTGATCACCACGGCCACCGGCGCCAAGATGGGCAAGACCGCCGCCGGCGCCGTGTGGCTGGACGAGCGCCGCACCAGTTCCTACGACTTCCACCAGTACTGGATCAACGTCGACGACCGCGATGTCGCCCGCTTCCTGGGCCTGTACACCCTGCTGCCGATGGACGAGGTGCGCCGGCTCGGCAGACTGCAGGGAGCGGACCTGCGCGAAGCCAAGCGCGTGCTGGCCTTCGAGGTGACCCGCACGCTGCACGGCGAGCCGGCGGCGCTTGCCGCGGAGAAGGCCGCCTCGGCCCTGTTCGGCGGCGGCGGCGACGCGGAAGGCGTCCCTTCCAGCCGCCGCTCAGCGTCCGACCTCGCGGGCGAGGGACTGCCGCTCATCGACGCGCTCGCCGACGCCGGTCTCGCC
The DNA here is from genome assembly GCA_016706845.1 of bacterium. GTDB lineage: Bacteria > Krumholzibacteriota > Krumholzibacteriia > LZORAL124-64-63 > LZORAL124-64-63 > PNOJ01. Next base: position 7,357 of record JADJIV010000001.1, on the reverse strand, counting down.
GCCAGCAAGGGCGAAGCCCGTCGCCTGATCCGCCAGGGCGGCATCCGGGTCAACGGCGAGGCGGTCGCCGACGAGATGCGCGCGCTGACCGCCAACGACGTGCGCGACGGCCGCATCGCGCTGCAGGCCGGCAAGAAGCGCCACCACCATATCCTGGTCGGAGAGTGAGCATGCGGGACCTGCTGCACCGCCTCAATCCTGCGGTCCCCCGCCGCGTCCTGCCGCTGATCGCCGGCGTGCTGTGGGGAATGGTCGCGCTGATGCTGATGACCCGCGCGACGATCTGGTTGCTGGGCGCGCGGCCGCTGCCGGGTCTGGCCGCCGCCGCCGCCGGGATCCTGATGGCCGTCGTCCTGATCCCGCGCGCCTTCCGGCCCCTGGTCGCCAAGAACCTGCGGCGCCTGGCCGACCGCCCCGACCCCGCCTGCCTGTTCTCGACCTTCCCCTGGCGCAGCTGGGCCATGGTCCTGGTGATGTCCGTCGGCGGGGTCCTGCTGCGGCACTCGGACCTGCCGCGCCTGCTGCTGGCGGCTCCCTACCTGGGGATGGGGCTGAGCCTCGGGGCGGGGGCCCTGGTCTATCTGCGACGCCGCCCCCTGCCGTCCCTCTAACATTCGATTGCCCGGTCCGTGGGTATGGCCGTATCTTGACGACACGCCCAGGATCGAGGTAGCCATGTACTCACCTGAGACACTGATCGCCGCCTACGCCGACGAAGATCGCCGGCTGCAGGAGGTTGTCCGGCAGTACCCCCCCGCCAATCGCTGCGACAAACTGCGCAGCGAGGGCCTGAGCCTGGTCCAGACCCTGGGCCACCTGGCTTTCTGGGACATCTACGCGGTGCGTTTCTACGAGGCCCGCATCGAGGACCGCGCCGTCCCGCCCCTGACGTTCGCCGATTTCGAGTCGCGCAACCGCCACGAGCTGCAGCGCCTCTACGGCCTGCCCTTCGAACAGGTCCGCGAGGCCTACCTGACCGCCACGCGCGACCTGCTCGACTTCCTGCGCCGGCACTGGGACGATCTGGACGAGCAGGAGCAGACCAACTTCACCATCCCGCTGAAACACCGCCGCCACCACCGGCACCTGCTGCAGGAGCACTTGAGATCCCTGGCTCCGGCCGAGGCGCCTGACGCGGCGGTTGAGCGCGCGGGCTGACCGGCGGTCTCTCCCGTGCAGGACGAAAAGGGCGCCCCCCGAGGGGGGCGCCCGGTTCTTGTCGGGTCAGGGTCGTCGGTCAGCGACTGGGCCAGTCCGACTCGAATCCCGCCCACATCAGTGTCTTGTCGGTGTGGTAGGTGCGATCCTGCTGGACCTCGTGGTTGATCTCGCGCACGAGGCCGGCGCCCGGAGCGTACCAGAGGGTGTCGCTGCCGGCGCTGAAGACGTCGACCCCGTCGCTCAACTCGTAGTTCAGGGTCATCTTGCGGCAGCCGAGCCAGATGACCGGCATCCCGTCATCCTGCTTGCGGTCCATGCTGCCCATGGGGACGTCGTAGGTGCCGGCGAGGACCGTAGCCTCGTAGTCGACCTCCATCTCGTCCTCGCCCTCGGCGAACGTCGAGGTGCCCGACCAGGATCCGGTCTGCACCGGCACCCGCAGCCAGTCGATCGGCGGGGTGAAGGTGACGTCCGACGACTCCATGTCGTGCTCCTCGTGGAACCCGAGGAGCTGGATGGCGGAAGCGGTGACCTTCATGCGGTCGTACTCCTCCATCTCGGGCAGGTCCTTCGCGGGGTCGCTATTGTGGTTCTCGTTGTGCCACAGCCAGAACTCGCCGCCGGTCTTGACCTCGACGACCTGGATTTCGCCGACGAAGCCGCTCGTCTTGGCGGGGTTCGTTTCCTCGTAGAAGCCGGCGAGGTACCGGGCCCAGCCGTCGACCACGGGGTAGAACTGCGCCGTGCCGGCGACGGTCGCCTGCCAGTCGAAGCCGTCGTCATTGACGTTGCCGTTGACGTCGGCGAAGGACTCGAACTCCGCCCGGAAGATCGAACCCGGGATCAGGGGCGTGCGCAGCCCGACCGTCATGACGGTGTAGTTCTCCGACCAGACTCCGGGATTGTCCATGGTGGCCATCGAAGCCATCAGCTGCCCGCTGATCATGGTGGGACTGAGCGAGTTGTTGTCGATGGGCTCGTTGAAGGTCAGGCGGAAGAAGTTGACGTCGGTGCCGATGACCGCGCCGTTGGCGGGTTCGATCGAGACCAGCTGCGGCGGCGTGAGGTCGGCGCCCGAGCCGGTGGTGAAGGAGAAGCTCGCCGCCTCGGCCAGCGGCGTGCCGTCCCAGTTCTCGGCGTCGGTGCTGACCGCAACCGTGATCAGGGTGGAGGCGGGCAGGTCGTTCACGAAGGTCAGGACCCACTCCGATTCCGACCCGGGCGATTCCAGGTTGTAGGCGTGGTCTGTCTTGTCGGGGGAGGTCACGGAGATCGCCCCGGGGAGCGTGGCTTCGTCCATGCCCTGCGAGAACTGCAGCCAGACCGTGGTGTTGATGGGCACGCCCGTGGCGTCGTCGGCCGGCTCGGTGTTCAGCAGCAGCACCTCGTCCGTATAGGTCCAGAACTGCCAGGCGAAGGCCGACCCAGCGCGTTGCCGGCCTCGTCGGTCAGGCCGACGGTCGCGGTCGCGGTCACTTCGGTGCCTTCGGGCCAGTCCGTGTGCGTCACGGCGAGCGTGCGGGCATTGGTCCAGGAGGTGCCGGTGACCGTGCCGTGGGACAGGGTCACGTGGCCGGCCGCGGAGGCGGCGTCCATGTCCTCGTTGAACGAGATGATCAGGGTCTCGTCCAAACTCACATCGTCGTCGTCCTGGGACGGGCTCACGCTGACGACCAGCGGCGCGGTGGTGTCCGCCACCGGATCGGTGGGGTCGTCGTCGCCGCACGAGGCGGCGAAGAGCGCCAGCCCGAGCAGCAGGGCCAGCAGCATGAAACGTCGGCTCGACATGATTCCTCCTTGAAACGCGGGGAAGGCCTCCCAGGGGGAGGTCGGAGAGCATGTTGAAAGTCCAGGTTGCAGGATCTGCGCCTTGATAGTCAGTTGTCAAGTTCATCGGTTGAGATCCGGCGGTGGCCCGGGAACTCGGCGTGGGGTATACTGTTGGCTGTTCCCAGTCCGCTGCCTAGCCTCGAGAGGTGAACCATGGCTGTAACATCTTCATTCAAAGCCTGTTGTGCGATCGTAGGTTGGAGCGCATGGGCGGCCTGGCCGCGTCGGCGGGCGCCTCTTTGCGCCCGCCGGCGGCCCGAGCGATGAGCGCCTGGCCGACCGATTCCGTCGCTCGGGGATTCCTCTTTTCCCCTTTTTCCCCCCCCCCCCCCCCCCGCCCCGGGGCCCCGCCCCCCCCCCCCCCCCCCCCCCCCCCCCCCCCCCCCCCCCCCCCCCCCCCCCCCCCCCCCCCCCCCCCCCCCCCCGCGGCGCGAGGAGGGCCCGTGCGCGTGCTGTTCATCCACCATTCCTGCGGTGGTCAGCTTCTGGCCGAGCCGGGGGAGCAGAGCGGGGGGGCGGCGATAGGAGATTCCCGGCGCCCTTGCATCTATCCGGAGCCATCCCAACTGGGAGGCGGCTCCTGCGGTCGCAGCTGCAGCGGGGGGCAGGCTACGAGGTACACCAGGCGTCCTACGGGTCGCTCCTGGGCGAGGACACCGACATCGGCCACTGGCGGCGCAAGTTCGCCGGGCAGATGGACCGCATCCTGGTCTGCGACGAGCAGGACCGCGTCTATGCGGACGGCCGGACCAACGAGGTCGTGGTGTTCAAGTCCTGCTATTCGAGCACCGACTTCACCGGACCGGGCGAAGAGCCCGGCGATCCGGACTCCACGGATCAGACCCTGGCCAACGCCAAGGCGGCCTCACCGGTCCCTGCTGCCGCTGTTGCGCGCCCGGCCCGACGTGCTGTTCGTCGCCGTGACGGCCCCGCCGCGCGCCGAGCCGCGGCCGCAGGGGCTGATGGACCGCCTGCGCGCGATGTTCCGCCGCGGCCCGGTGTCCGCCGACTACGCGCACGACCTGCACGCCTGGATGGCCGACCGCCGCGAGGGTTGGCTGAAGGACTACGACCTGCCCAACGTCGCGGTGTTCGACTACCACGCGGTCCTGACCGACGGCCGGCGCGCCAAGTGGTCGGCCTACGCCAGCGGCGGCGGGAGCGACAGCCATCCCAGCCGCGAGGGCAACGCGCGCGCGGCGGCGGCCTTCGTCCCCTTCCTGGACGCGGCCGTGGCCGGCCTGCGGGCCGGCGGGCGCTGAACGGTCCCGAGGAGCGCGGACGAGCATGACGCAGCGCGACGCCAGCGAGATCCCGCGCCTCCCGCGCCCCTGGGAGGCGCCGCCGTTCGTGACCGCGACGTTCCTGCTGTTCATCACCGCCCGCTACATGCAGTGGGGCGCGCGCCGCGACTTCCTGGCCGCGATGCGCGTCGAGTTCCTGCTCGGGCTGGTCGTGCTGGTGATGTGCGTCGGCGTGATGAGCTCCCGGCCCGTCCAACTGGCGGGGCTGCGGCCGGCCCGCAACGTGCTGATCGGGATCGGCCTGCTGTTCTTCGTCATGCTGACCCAGATCCCCTTCGCCGCGGCCAAGGACCTGGCCTGGACCATCTTCTTCGACCGCGTCATCAAGTTCGCGATGATGACCTTCTTCATGGTCGCGCTCATCCGCTCGCCGCGGGCCATGCGCTGGTTCATGGCCGCCTTCCTGGTCTCCTGCTTCTACATCACGCAGGAATCGACGCAGGGGGCAGATCTCGGGGGGGCTGGTCTGGGAGAACCAGGGCATCATGCGCCTGCACGGCGCGGTGCCCATCTACGCCCACCCGAACAGTCTCGCCGGCCTGGCGATGGGGACGCTGCCGTTCGTGATCTTCCTGTTCCCGGTGATCAAGAGCTGGCGCTACAACTGATGTGCTGTTGCCGCTGGCGGCGACGGCGCTCGTCTGTGTGATCTATACGGGTCCCGAAACGGGATACGTGGCTCTCGGGCGTGCTGCTGTTGTACTGGTGGAGCCAGTCGCGGCGGGAAGGTTCGGACAACAATTGGATCGCTGCCGTTGGGCATCGCGGTGTTCCCTCTGCCTCGACCAGTATGTCGAACGGTTCAAGAGCATCGCGGACATGAAGCTGAGGGGAAATTCCAAGGAAACCTGGTATCGTGATTCTCCGCGATGCTTGGGAAGTTCTCCTGCAGAACCTGTTGGGTGCTGGCATGGTCGTCTTCCGGCAGTCCGCATACAGATGTTCAACCGCAAGCAAGATACCCATAACCTCTATATGGAAGTGGCGACTAACCTCGGAGTCCACGGTTTTGCCGTGTTCTGTTACCTGATTTACTCCATGTTTGCAGGCGCTGTTGTTCGCACGGCGGAGGTTTTCGCGGCAAGCCAACGCTTTCGCGACAGGTGCTGCATTTGCAGTCGGCGGATGCGCATCGTTCATCGGGCGAACCGAACGCTGTGAACTTATTTCTGGAAGTTGCTGCGGGCGCTACTCGTCGGCTTCTGGTCGCAAGCCTCGTGTTGGGCTGTTCGGTATGCGGATTTATATGAAGTCTATTGGTGGTTCGCGGCTGGCATGGCCTTCTGTCTTGTAATGATATCGACGCTCATGGGCAGGCGGGTCGATTTCATTGTGGAGAAAAGCGCAGCAGCATCGTGAGGGATGACACCATGCGATTCGAAAACGAATACCACGCAAGTGAGGAGCAGGGCCGGATCACTCCACGTTCTTCTGTGATGCCACCCGGCTGCGATTTCTATCTCACATGACCGATGGCCCATCCTCAGACAGAACCCGAGTGGTCTCGTCAGCATTGATGACGCTGCGCGTCGAATCCAAGTCGTCGACACAATGCGAGCTCGGCTCCGTTGGAGTCACCTGTCAGAGAGGCATACATCCTGCCGCATGTCCGTTGCCCGCAGGGAAATCAACAGGGAAGCCTGTGGCCGGAACCCAGGTATGGCTACTGGCGGCAAAGGACCTCATCGTCACCCCTCGACGGCGATGTCACGGATTTCGGCGCTGATGACTTCAGTCGAGTTCGCGATCGGTCTGCCAGTGATGACCGGTTGGGCGCGTTGTGTTTCCCGCGTCGTACATCACAGGACCGGACGTCCAACTGGTGCTATCACAGGAAGGTCGAACTCGACCTATTGAGCAGTTTTCCGACCCATGAGATTTCCCGAAGGAGCCGCGGCATTCCGCTGGGGAGGCGCTGCAGGCGGCCGGGCTGTATCCGGAATCTTTCTTTATAAGCCATGAAGGACTTGATCTCGCGTACAGAATCATGAACGCAGGCTTCACGGTGGAGTATGACGGGAGAATAAGCGTCGTTCATCATCACGATGCGGCGGGCCGGCCGAACTGGAGACGATATTATTACGACACTCGAAACATGATCTGGGTGGCGGTCCGCAACATGCCTTGGGATTACGCAGCACGATATTTGTTGCGGGGAATGCTGAGCACTGGCCTGTACGCAACTCGCGACGGATTCCTGATGGCTTGGATGAAGGCCATATCCGTGACGGCATCATGGGCCTCCGTGTCCGCAGGAGTGAACGCGTGGTCTGGAACGCCGGCACTCGGGAACTGTGCAGAGAGATTGATCGGGCGCGGCCTGGATTATGGTATATGGCCAGAAAGAGGCTATTCCGCCGGACTATGGATCTTGCCTGATCCCGGCATGAAGCGCGATCCAGAAGATTATCTGATCGGTTGCCCGGGCTGCCCAGGAGCGCCGGGATCGCCGGATTCGCTCGACCAGGCCACGGCGAATCCCGTGGTATTGGCGATGCCTGCTGCATCGAATACGAAGAGATAGGCGGTTTCTCCGATGCTGAAGTTCCCCTGTCGGGGTGTGGCCGTGATGCTGGTCGTCGACCAGTTCGAAGGAGTGGCTACGGCCAATTTCGTGCATTCCGCGTAAACTGGTCTGTCGCCGATCTCGATGCGGGCCCGTGAGTTGGGCCCGGTTGCCACATAGATGTCATCGAAAGTCGGGAAGCTGTTCGCCGTTGTCCTCCCATACCCGTTGATTCGTAACCGTTCCCAATCCCCGCCGCATGTCCGACGTTTCGATTATCCTACCTCGCGCGTTTGATAATGCCTGCCCGCCAAGCCCCAGAAATGAACATGCCCATTCGAGGCCTCGCCGGATTTGATCCAAGTCTTGCACCGTTTTCCATTTCGCCCTTCTGCAGATCGATCGAAGTCGACTTCCAGAACGGGGAATCGTTGCTATTGATTTCGCCATCCAAGAATGAGTCGTCCTGGAATCACAAGATCGTTGTTGTCCGTCCCCGAGCCCTGAAGCCAGACAGTTTTCCAATTCGTTCCGTCCGGCGTGCCTTCACCGGGGA